>JANRLS010000100.1:0-55693 GCA_033762315.1 Pirellulaceae bacterium | reverse complement strand
CGTCGAGCTTGGTCACCACCACGTTTTCAGGGACATCTATCGCCACTGGAAAACCCCTCTCCGCCAGGCATAGACCCAGCCCAGGCCGAGCAAGGCGATGAAAATCAGGGCTTCCGCGAACACCAGCCCTCGCGAGAAGGCAACTCCTTGGCTGGCGGCAGCAGCCACGGCAGCGTCGATTCCGGCCGGATCGCGACTGGCAACGGCCCAGGGATAGAGGAAGAGCAATTCGACATCGAACACGAGAAAGGCGATGGCGACGAGGTGAAATCGGACATCGAAGCGGCGATGGGCGTCGTGCAGCGGGTCCATCCCGCTTTCGTAAGGCATTTGCTTGACGGCCGATTGCCGACTGGGCCCAAGCGCCGAAGCCAACACCAGCATCCCCACCGGGACCGCCGCCGCCACGGCCGCGAACAGCAGGATCGGCAGCAGCGTGCTATCCATAACCTGTTTTCCAGCCTTGATTTGCGGAGGATGCAGCGGACTTTGTGAATCTTGTCACAAGGGGTGGCCAGAAAAAACTCGACCGCCTCGTCGAGTTTGCTGGGACCAATCGTATCCCTGGCAATTGGCGAGGTCAATCAGGGGAAGGGGGTGCTTTGGCAAACCCCTTATTTAGAGGGGTTTCACGGTGCCGGCCAAATTGTTCCCCAGGCGGGGAATAACGGGTGGCTCGGCCGACGAATTAGAGGTCAGTTCGCTGGAAGTCCATCCGGCCGGCGCTTTTGTCGATAAAAGCGACAACAATTTCTTACTTGCGTTCGACAATAATTCGGATAATTTAAGCAATTGGTGTTGGCAGCCCGGATTGTTACATCCAGGCCACGATTTTGGGGAGTCGTTTCTCCCCCGCTCGTCCTTATTACTGTTTGCTTGGAGCAGACCTCTCATGAGCATGACCCCCTCCGCCCCCTCGCAGCCCGGAAAGCCAATGCCCAGGGCACAAGCCGTGCCCATGAGCCAAGCCATGCCCGCTCAGCCGGCCCCGGCGGCGGAAGAGGAAGACGGTGGCGAGGAAGAAGTGAGCGCCGGTGGCGGGAGCAAGTTCCTGCTGTTTGCCGCAGTTCCCAGCTGGATGATTAGCGCGGTCGTTCACTTTATCGCCTTGGTCATTCTCGCGCTCATCACCATCTCTGAGCCGGTGAAGAGCACGGTGATGCAGATCAGCGCTCCGCCGACCGAGGAGCTCGAGGAGGTGGAGGAGCTGCAAGAAGAAAAAATTGAAATGAAGCTCGACGAGCAAGTGACGACCGAGCAGAGCGATGTCATTTCGCAAATCGTGACGAATGTCGTTGAAACGACCGAAACCCCCACCGTGGCGATGGATGTCGATGCCGCGCCGGTCTCGGTCGAGCTCAGCGATTTCGGCGAGGAAACCGCCCCGAAAAACGACCTGATGAAAACCATCGGCTCATTCACGGGCACCGGCACCGATGGCCGCGGCGAAGCGATGCGCGGGCAAATGGTCGCGGCACTCGGCGGCACCAGCGAAAGCGAAGCGGCCGTGGCCGCCGCTCTGGAATGGTTCGCCAATCACCAAAATCCGGACGGCAGTTGGAATTACGACCATCGCACCGGGCCGTGCCAGGGCCGCTGTGCCGATCCGGGTCGTCTCTCGGACTGCAAAACCGGCGCGACGGGCATGGCCCTGCTGCCGTTCCTCGGAGCCGGCCAAACGCACAAAACCGGCAAGTACAAGCGGAACGTCGAAATGGGCCTCTATTTCCTCGCCAGCCAGATGAAGGTGAAAAACCAAGGGGGCCTGCAATGTGGCGATCTGGCCCAAAGTGGCGGCAGCATGTATTCGCACGGCATCGCCTCCATCGTGCTGTGCGAAGCCTATGCCATGACCCACGATAAGGGGCTCATGGCCCCCGCCCAGCTTTCGCTGAATCACATTGTCTATGCTCAGGATCCCGTTGGCGGCGGTTGGCGCTATGCTCCGCGGCAGGCTGGCGATACGTCCGTAGTGGGCTGGCAACTGATGGCCCTCAAGAGCGGTCACATGGCTTACCTGATCGTTCCCAAAGAGACGATCATTGGCGCGAGCAAATTCCTCGACTCCGTGCAGGCCAACGGTCAAAGCGACCCGCGCTATGGCTATACCGGCCCCGGTGCCGGCAACGCCACGACGGCCATCGGTCTTTTGTGCCGCATGTACCTCGGCTGGAAGAAGGATCATCCGGGCGTTCAGAATGGTGCGATGCACATCGGCAAGATTGGCCCGTCGAAGGGGAACATGTATTACAACTACTACGCCACCCAGGTCATGCGGCACTACGGCGGCGACGATGTGGGCCCCGCCCGCGAAGCTTGGGACAAGTGGAACAAGGAAATGCGGGACTGGCTGGTTGCCGGCCAGGACAAGAACGGCCACCAAAAAGGTAGCTGGCTGATGAAGGGGGACCACGGTTCCGATGCCGGCGGCCGCATCTACTGCACTTCGATGTCCACGATGATCCTCGAAGTGTATTACCGCCACATGCCGATCTACGGCAAGCAAGCGGCCGAAGAAGACTTCCCGCTCTAAGCAGCTTGGCAGATCAAACTGTCCGCTCAATCAGCCGCGCCCACTTTTTTGGGCGCGGCTTTTTTATTCGACAGGCATGGATTGAGTTTTACTGGCGGCACGGCCTTACTGAGTCCGCGCATTGGGGGCGTTACGAATCAACTGGCAGCTCTCACCGGGCTGGAATCTCGTTGACCGTGTAGAAGGCGTGGCGGTGGAGCAGGGATTCGCCGTCGCGCGAGCGGAGCGGGGCGAGGTCGAATTCGTACACGAATCCGGGATCGAGCTTCTCGAGCGTGAGGCGGGCCGAAAGTCCATCCTCCGCCAGTTGCACCCGTTTCACGGCAGGTCGCCGCTGGTCCACCTCGGGTCCGCCATAGCCGGCGTGATAGGGATGCGTGAAGGCGGAAATCCCGTACGACTCGGCCAGGCCGCCGGTCGCTGGGTCCACGGGCTTCGTAAACGTGATATTAAATCCATCCGGCCGGATGGTGATGCGGTTCATCTCGAAGGGAAGCTTGCCGCTCCATTGGATTCTTTCGAGGGCGAAGGGCTTGATGCCGCGCACCGGCCAGCCCCGATTGGTGCCGCCGCAGATCAGGTTGCCGCCGGGAGTGAATTCGACGTTAAGAATCCCGGTCGAAAGCCCCTCGCGAAACGGATAGCAGGCCCCCTGCCAGACGCCATTGACCTGCTCGGTCGTGGCCCGCATTACGATCGACAGCGTGTAGTCTCCCAGGAAAAGCTGATTCTCGAATGGGCCGAATTTGCCACCCGTCTGATTCACGCTGAAGGCGGTAATCGACCGTCCCATGCGAATGTACGGGAAAATGATGGCGTAGGGGGTCAATTGAGGGACGCGCTTTCGCTCGGTCGCGATGCGCGTTTCCGACCGCGGCATTTCGGGTACGGGGCCGAGTTCGGGGGAGTGCTTGTACCACGGAAAGCTCGCCGGGTGGCCATGAAAGCTGCCCGGCGAGACTGCCTTCAGGCTGCACGAGCAATTCCACGGTCCCTGGCTTTCGACATAAAACAGCGCCCCGTGCTCGTCAAAGCCGATGCCGCCGGGGCTGCGCAGGCCGCTGGCGAAGGCGGTCGTCTTGCCATCCGGGGCGACCTTCATGATGAAGCCGCGATTCAGGGCGTGCGAGTAATACGACTCCGAAAGTCCAAGGGCGATGTACTGGCTTCCATCGGCGGCGAGTTTGGAACCGAAGGCGTATTCGTGATAGTTGGCGTAGCCCCACGCATCGGAAACGGTCTCGAAACGATCCGCCACTCCGTCGCCATTCGCGTCGCTGACGCGCGTTAGCTCGCAGCTTTGTGTCACGCGGAGGGCTTGGTCGTGCCAGGCGAGGCCGAAAATCTCGTCGAGGCCGGTCGCGAACCGGTGAAACAACGGGTTCGGCTTGGGGGCGTCGATGCCATCGATCAGGAAAATTTCACCATGCCGAGTGCCGACGGCGACGCGGCGATCGGGGAGCACGGCAAAGGCCCCCGCCTCGATGACCGTCTCCTTGGGCAAGGGGATGCTGACAATCGGATAATATTCCCGCTCGCGCTCTTCCGTTCCCCAGCGGTCCCCCACCTCTTCGGCGACGAGGGGAGCATGAATCAACGCGAGGAGGCCCAGCAGCCGGCCGAGGCTACGGATCAAGCGGTTCATAACGCAACTCCAGCGAAGATTGGCCCTGGGGAACGGTCAGATGCAGCAAGAGTTCGGATCGGGGGGGTTCGGTCGAGAGCTTGCGCAGCGTGGCGGCGGTGTCGGGAATCGTCAGGCGGAGCTTGCCAACACGGTACACGCGATCGCCTTCGGGGCGGATGTCACCGGTCAAGGCCCGAAACCAGACTTCCTGTTTGGCCGGAGATTCCAATTGCATCATGCGCTTGAGAATGGGGTGTTCGGCAGTCCCTGCCGCGACCGACCGATCTTCGATCTCGATGGTGCCGAAGCGGTACTGCAAGGTCGGAATCGCCGATTCGCCGAAAAAATATCCGCGAAATTGATAGCCCAGATTCTTCGGATAGAGCGGATCGGGATTGGTTTTTGCCTCTTTGGTCATCACCGGCAGCAAGGGCCAGGGGGCGTCTTCATCGGCCAGCCGCGCGAACGAAACATCCTGCGCCAGCGTGATCGGCTCGCTGGCGGGTTGAAAATCTCCCGAACCCTGGCCGCTCCAGTTCGCGTTGAGGAAATCCCCACGCCAAATCGCCGTCAGCGCGCCCGTTTCCGCGTTGAAGGCGTAGCTCAGCTTTTCCGGCAAGCCAACCGCGATGCCGCGAAATCCGGCGACGCGGCTGCGGCCGCGATAAGTGCGGGCCTCGTTCTCGACGGTCAGTTTGGTGCTGACCGCCCGAATTCCTGGTGGATCGGCGGCGGAGGTGCCGAGCGAGAGGTAGTACCAAATGGCCGCGATTTGCCGGTCGGTATCGCCGTCGAGAATCGTCTTGTGCGCGGCGACTCCGCCGGACCAGGCGCTCGGCATGACGGTGCGCGGGCGGAAGGCACCCGGGTTGCGCACATAGGCATTGAACCAGTCGGGTTCGAGTCGCTGCGTGGTCGTAATCAGGTCGATTCCCTGGCTCCCCGGGGCGGCTTTGCCGTTGAACATGTGGCAGGCGACGCAGTTCAGCCCCGTATCGCCAAGTAGTTCGCGCCCCGCGGCGCGAATCTGCTTTTCGCTGGCGCGTTCGCTCTCAGTGCGGCGCTCCGGGCCCGGCAAGTTCATCGCGGGGCCCGCAAAGACATCGAGGCGGGCCAAAAGCGGCGGCAAATGCCCCAAATTTGCGACGCCATACTGGGGCATCCGGGTCGCCATGTAGTGGCGGACGGTCTCGCCATCGAACAGCACTTTCTTGAGCCAGGCGGGTTGCAATTTGGCCCCGACAAGCGTCAGCGGCGGCGGGATGCGGCCATCATCTCCCAGCTTCTGCTCGCTCCCCGTGAAATAGGGGCTATAGGTATCGGCCACGCCGCCATAGTCGTCACGAACGTGGCAGGCGACACAGCGAAAGACGGTCATCGTTTTGGCGACCACCAGCGGCTCGGAATCGGCGGGGGACTTATCGCGGAGGGCGGCGGCAATCGCCGCGATTTGAGCCTCCGACAGCGAAAACCGCGGGCCACGGCCGCTTTTCTGCGTCGAGCAGCCGCGGCTAAGGTTGGCCTCGGTCAGCGAGCCCACGAGCGGAGCGGCCTGGATGCCGGGCAGGGCGTGGCAGGCGGCGCAGTTTAACTCGCGAAAGTATTGGCCCCCCTTGGCGACCAGCGCGTCTTGAGGGACCAGTGCCGGCTCCGGGCGCGCTTGGTCGCCGATCAAGTAGCTGGCGATGGCGAGCGCTTCGGCCGGGGTCAGCTTCAAGTCCGGCATGCGGCCACTGCCTCGGACCCGCAACGGCTGGAAGAGGAACTCGCCGAGCGATTGCACGCTGTATTTGGCCGCCACTTGCGCGAGGGGCACGGCGATCGGCTGGATTGCCTTGCGCGCCTGCACGCGGGGGTCATCTTCCTCCCATTCCGCGAGAGGATTTGGCGGCGGCGATTCGGCGAGCACCTCGTGCGGCCCATGGCAGGCCACGCAGCCAACCGCGTGAAACAGCGACTTGCCAAGCTCCCGATCCGCCTGTGTCGGCTGCTTGGCGATAAATGACGATTTCGACTGGGCCACGAGGAAGTGCGTCAGCGCCAAAGCGATCTCGTCGCGCTCGGCCGCGGGGCGCGCGGCCAAAACATCGGGCATCGTGGTCCCCGGATGCGCGGCGGCCGGCGAAGCGAGGAATTTTCGCAGGAATGCGGGCGACATCCGCGATCCTACTTCCGCCAAGTCGGGTGCCGACTTCTCTGGCAGCGACTGCCTCTCAATACCGGCATGGCAGGCGGTGCAGCGCAGTTCCGCCAGGAGGACATCCCCCGCTTGCGGCTGCGTGAGAGGATGGTAGCCGGGAAGGGCGGGATCACCCGCGGCGGCCAGCGAGCTAGTACCGAGAGCAATGCCGGCAATGGCCAGCCAGCAGGTCAGCGGCGATGGATTGGTCTTCATATAGTTATTGTCGCGGAACCACGGCGCGGGGGAAGAGTCCGGCAGTTCTGGCCCTATGGGTCGCTTATGCGAGGAGCTGCTCGACGATGGCGTCGGCGAATTTCTCCGCCGCGGGAGGATGGTTGCGGAGCCAGAGCTCGGGCTCGATCAGTTCGAGTTCCATGACGGCGAAATCTCCCCGATGATCGCGGACGATATCGACCCGCCCATACGCCGGCGCGGGGTGACAAGCGGCCATCGCGGCCTGGGCGAATTCGATTTGCGCCGCCGAGGGCTGGTGGGGATGGACGGTGCCGCCGTGGTCGTCTTGCACGCGAAAATCGCCCGGCTTGGGGAGCTTGCGGACGGCATGGGTGTAGTGGCCGCCGAAGAGCATCAGCGTGTCTTCACCGTCAAAGAGCACGCTCTCTTGAAAGGGCTGCACGAGAAGCGACTCGGCGGCCAGCAGCGACTGCGCGACTGGCTGCAGGGGGGCCGCCGTCGCGCGATCGAATCGATACGTATGCCGCGCTGCTCCCGAAACGCAGGGCTTGAGAATCGCCTCGTTCCAGCCGGTCTCATCGAGCAGTTCTTCCAGCTCAATCGTTTGCCCTCGTTCGAGGAATCGCGTTGACACGACCGGGATTCCCCGCGCCGCGAGATCGGCCAGATAGTGCTTATCCAGATTCCAGTCAATCAGCGCGGCGTCGTTGCAAAGGCGCGTTTGCTTGCGGACCTGGCCGAGCCAGGCCAGGAATTCAGGCTGCCGGTCGAAGTAGTCCCAGGTGGTGCGAAACACCGCGCCGCGAAACCGCGACCAATCGACGCCGGGAGCCGCCCAATCGACGCGAACCGAGGAAATTCCCCGCCGGGCCAAGGCCGATTGCAACAGCTCGTCCTCACGCAGGATGTTGCGCAAGTACCAATCGTCATCGGCCGCGCGAGAGGCCGTGTACCGCTGTTCGGTGAGCAGCGCCACCTCCCCCCGGTGGTTCGTCGTCATCAGCCCCCCGGCACTTTTCGCATCGCCAGCGTCGCTTCGGCAAAGGCCCGCCCCATCAGGGCGAAGGTTTTCGCGCAGCCAAGATAGTGATAACCGGCGTTCGACGCGCCGCGCTTCCAGGCGGTCGCTTCTTCCGGCGAGATCAGCTTGGCCTCGAAGGCTTTCAGGTACTCGCGCTTTTGCTCGGCGGTCATTGAACCGTCGGCATTGGGGTGGTCTTTGTGCTTGGATTCGAGGAAATAGCTCATCTGGCGAACCTTCTCGTGCTTATCGGCGATCGCCCCGAGCTCTTCCGACCAGAACGGGGCGGTTTCGACGGCGGTCACGTTGCCACGAAACTCGGGCAAGCTGGCCGGCGCGGCCATCGCCTTGCGAAACTCGATCGTCTGCGGATTGGCGTTCTTACCGCCGACTCCCAGCACGCCGATGACGAAGGGCATGTGCGGAGCGTTCAAGTCCTTGCGCACGTCGCGGATGAAGTGGGCCAGCGCGTCGCTATAGGCGTCGTAGCCACCGGGCTGGCTGCGATTCGGATAGACGCCGGAATCGACCAGGTCGTTCCAGCCTTGCAGCCAGGCGAAGCCGGCGATTTCGTAGCCTTGTTTTTCGTCGTAGGCGGGGCAGACTCGCGAGTTGTCGCTCAGCACATGCCGCACGTGCTCGATCATCAGGCGATAATAGTGGCCAGTCGCCTTGGCTTTGGCGGCTTTAATCGCGGCCACGTCTTTGCCTTGCTTCTCGAAACTGGCGAGCTGCTCGTCGCTGAAGACGAACGGACCGGCACTGGGGGGGCGAAAATCAGTGTGCAGGCTTTTGCCTCCCCACGCGGTTTTGA
The DNA here is from genome assembly GCA_033762315.1 of Pirellulaceae bacterium. Lineage (GTDB taxonomy): Bacteria > Planctomycetota > Planctomycetia > Pirellulales > Pirellulaceae > CAYLLN01. The sequence continues at coordinate 47,321 of JANRLS010000100.1, read as the reverse complement.
TCAGCAGCACCGGCTCGTCGAAGGCCGCATCCATCGTGATGCCGAAGGTGAATTCCGGGCCGATCTTGCCGCCGTCCTGGTCGGGCTGCCGCCGCGAGCCGTAGCCGGCGGTCAGCTTGCCGTGCCCTTCGCCATTTTGGTCGCCGCTGCCGGTGAAGTACGAAATCCAGGCTCCTTCGCAGACGACCGGCAGGCCATCCGCGCCGCGCATTGCCTTCAGCAGCGGAGCGGTCGCGGGGTCGTCGCCGATGTAGTCGAAGGTTTCGATCTTGGCGTGCCCTTCCATATTCGACTGGCCTGCCAGAATGAACACCCGCAGTGGCTTGGACTGCGCGTAACGCGGCGCAGCTGCCACGAGGATGGCGGCCAAAAGAGCGTGGCGAACGAAGGCGTGTCGCTGCATGTTGCTTTGGCTCCGAAAGAATGAGCTGGATTGACCCGCGGCGCGCCGCCGCAATGGCCGTGGAAGCGGCGCTTCCGTTCGCTGGCCGCGTCTTTCCCTGCGCGCTACTTCGACCCTTTCAGCAGCGAAGTTACTGCCTGGCCGAGCCGCTCGCCGGTCTCATAGTAGGTCTCGGCATTGTGATTGTAGTGGTAGCCTTGATTGCTCGGCGAGACATCGGCTTCACGCCACAGATCGCGCGTATCGACCGATTTCACGTTCCCCTTGAACTCCGGGTATTTGCCCTTGTCGCCATCGACAGCCAGCTGCGCCTCGGCGATTTGCAGCCCAAAGCTCTCGCGACCCGGATTGCCGCAGCCGGTAGCCAGCACGAATTTGGCATCCGGCGCGTCAAAATCCTTGCGCAAGGTTTTGATGAGATGCACCAGATTTTGCTCGTAGCGGCCAGCGAGCGCGGGACTTTGGTCCTTGTGCCCCTGCCACCACACGAAGCCCGCCACTTTGAATCCCTGCCCTTGATACCCCGGATAGTACTTGGTCAGGTTCTTAAGCACCGCCTTGGCATGGGCGGTGTCGGCATCGTACTGGCGGCCGGCATACCACGGCACGGGCTTCGGCTCGGCCCCCTTATCCCAGAAATTGGCCACGTCCTTGTAGCCCGCGTAGATTTTCCCCTCGAACTCAAACCGCTCGCTGCCGGGGGGGAGCAAATCCCAGCCGAGGCTCCGATTGCCAATACAAGCCTTGAGAAGCAGCACCGGTTCGTCGTGATAATCGCCGACGACCTGCCCAAAGCCAAGCTCCGGCCCGAACGAGCCGTTCGGAGTCAGCCATTCGTTGCGGACATCGCCGAACTTTTCCATGTTCTTATAATCGACGCCGCGCTGGTCCATCACATGGACATACCGCACGTCCTGCCGCGTGATCCATTTTCCGGCGCTATCGACCAGGTGTGGGTATTTTCCCTTTTCCTTGACGAGGTGTTCGAGCGAGCCTTTCGTCTCTTTGGGACCAACCCGGCCAAAGCCCAACATGTTGGATTGCCCCAGCATGATGTAAACCTGGATCGGCTTAGTTTGGTCGGCCGGTTTGGCGGCGGCGGGCTGCTCGGCGGGCTGCGAGGCCACCTTTAGCGCGGTGACGGGCTTCGCTTCGGCGGCGGGCTGCTCGGTCGCACATTGCCACAACTGGCTGAGCAGGGTGGAGATCTCAGGATCGTGCTTAGCTAGTTGCTCGCGGCTGAAGGGGAAGAAGTCATTGGTCGAGAAGAACGCCTCGCTGCATTCGGCGAAATACTCCATCGGGCTCGTCATCGCATAGGCGCGAACATCGGCCGAGCGGCCATCGCCAAAGCGCTGCTCCACGCGGTCATAGAGGCCCCGCTCCTTCGCGCTGTTGTAGGCCGTTTTTAGTTCCGGGTTGTCAAAACCCTTGGCCAGCACCCGGTCGTGATAGGCGTGGGCCAGCTCATGCAAGGTGAAATTCGGCATCCGCTTCGTTTCGCGGGCGAAGATGCGAATGTTCGTGAACTCGACCGCTTTGGCCATCGCCGGATCGCGCCCATTGGCCCGCAACCAGCCGGCGGCGGGGTGATATTCGGCCCGCGGCGGCACCTTGGCGTATTCGGCCGAGAACCAAAGGGGAACCTTGCGCAATTCCGCGACAGCCGGGGCGGGGACCACGCGGATGATCTCTTGCAATTGGACGGTCAACAGCGTGATTGCCTCGTCGGCGGCGGCTTGGTCCTTCGCCAGCAAGGCGTCGCTAACGAAGAGGGTCCACCCTTCGATGGACTTGGTCTGGTGCCCGGCCACGGGAGCGAGGTCCGCGGCCTGAGTCAGGTTCGCAAGCACCAGCAGAGCCAGCCAGGCCAGCGGGGCAATTGGTTTCATCTCGGTTCACTCCTCGGATCGTGTCTGCGACTACAATCCTGATATTCTAAACTTCGCGGCTGCCGATCTCTTGGCTCAGAATCGCATCGCCACGTGAATCCGCGCACAAAGCACCCCGATTTCGCCCGGTCCCTCGTGGTTTCGCAGGTCGAGATCGGCCTCTTGGAAACCCTGTTCGACCGCTCGCCCGACATTGCGTTCTTCGTCAAGGATGCGGCGGGGAAGTATGTCGCGGTCAACGATTCGCTCGTCGCCCGACATGGCCTGGCGAGCAAATCGCAGGTCATCGGCAAGTGTCCGCGCGACATTTGCCCCGGCGATTTCGGCCGCATCCCCACGGAACAGGACGAGCAGGTGCTGCGGGCGGGCCAGCCGCTGGTGGACCACCTCGAAATGCAATGGCACCGGCCGAACGACCCGGTCTGGTGCCTGACGACCAAGCTGCCGATGCGGGATGCCAGCGGGGCGATCGTGGGGCTGATTGGCTTTTCACGCGACCTGCGCGTGCCGCTGCAGCCGGAGGAGATTCCTCAGGACTTTGCCCGCGCGCTTGAAGAGTTTGAGGTCAGCCTGGCGGCGGAGGTCACTCCCGCCTGGCTCGCGCGCCGCTCCCGTCTTTCGCCGCAACGGCTGGCCCGCCTGACGAAGCGGCTGTTTGGACTGACTCCCAACCAGTTCATCACCAAATCGCGGATCGCGGCCGCTTCGCGGATGCTCCGCGACTCGGGCCAATCGGTGGCCGAAATCGCCCTCGCCTGCGGCTTTGGCGATCACAGCGCGTTCACCCGCGCGTTCCGCTCGGCCACCGGCATGACGCCGTCGGCATTTCGGGCGCAATAGTCGCTGGCTCTGTTGAACGATCTGCGTTGCTGGCTCTTGTCTCGCAAGCGAGCATCAGGGACTCGGCTCATGCCAGCGATAGGTGGCGAGGGCGTTTTGCTCTCGAATGAAAAGCTCGTCGCCGCAAATCGCGAGGTGGGCCCAGGTTTCGTCATCGCTCACCTTGCGCTGGTCGAGCAGCTCAAACTCGCGCGGGTTGGCCTTGAGGAGCAGCAGCTCTCCCTTCTGATCGAGGGCGAGAATCAGGTCGTTTTGGGCGACGAGGCTCGAGTACTTGCCGAACGGTTTGGAGGTCCAAGTCCGTTCGCCGGTGGCCAGATTGACACAGGTAAAGCGCTGATTTTGCAGATGCAGATAGGCGTGCCCCGCGACCACGACCGGCGTGGACATATAGCCTGCCGCCTGCGTGTTCCAGGCTTCGCGCGGCGCCAGCTTCTCGCCATCGCGGGCCACGGCAAAGAGCCAGGTGCGGTTTTCGTAGGAACTGGTGAAGACCGAATCGCCGAAGATCACCGGCGTTAAGATGTTCATGCCGCGAAAGTTCGGGACTACCTGCTCCCAGAGGACTGTGCCGGATTCTGGCGCGACGCCGGCCAGCTTTTGGCGGGTTTGCACGACCAGTTGCCGTTGGCCCGCCAGAGTCGCCAGCACGGGAGACGAAAACGCGCTCCCCATCATGCCGCCGCCATCTTCGAGCGACCGCCACAGCACTTTGCCGGTGGCTTTCTCGAGCTTGATCAGCGATGCCCCCGCTTGGACATAGAGCGCGTCGCCATCGAGCAGCGGCGAGCTGACGAACCCAAACGACGGTAGCGGCGCGCTCAATTGCTGGACGAAATCGATGCGCCACCGCTCCTTCCCGGTTTTCAGCTCGAGCGCGACCAGCACGTCGCGCATTCCGCCGACGAAGAGCAGCTCGTCGTCGCAGCAGGGAGTGGAGCGAATCCAACTGCCGTTCGACCAGGCAAAGAACGGCACCGTCATCGCGCCGGGCCACTCGGCTTTCCAAAGCTCTTGGCCCGTTTTGCGATCCAGGGCGAGTACGACCTCGGTTTTGCGATCGAGGGTGGCGGTGGTCAGCACGGCCGACTCGGTGACAAGCGGGCCGGAATAGCTCGGCCCCAACTCGATTCGCCAGCCGACTTTCCAGTGTTTATCGTTGAGCGATTTGGGCCATTTCGGCCCGGTCACGAGACCATCACGCGATGGTCCCCGCCATTGCCGCCAGGTCGCCACCGGCTCGCTTTGCCCGCGGGCAGGGCTGGTAACCAGCGCAGCCAGACAGACCCAAGATAGCAGGCCAATGCGGCGCAGATTCCAGCGAATCATGGCAGATTCCTTTCACATCTATTGGCATTGTATCATGGTGGCAAGTGGACCCCCTTGACGGTATGCCGCCGGTTGGGGACCGCGTTCCACGCGGAGTGTCGATGTTTACCCGCTGGCGATTGCCGCTGTCATGGATTCTTGCCGCCAGCGTGCCGGGTGCCCGGCGTGGGGCCCGCGAGATCGCACGGCAGTCGCGGGCCAAGTCCGATTCTGCGCCCCCCTTTCTCGACCGGCTCGATCCCGTCCCCAGCCGCGAGTTCATGCTGTCCCCGCGGAAATCCCCGCTGGCTACCCCATGATCCGCATTCGCCCCTTTCAACCGGCCGATTTGCCAGCGCTCAAGCAGATCACGGTCGAAGCGTTTGACGGCGTTTCCATCGATCAGGGCATCGAGCAGGTGCATGGACTGGTGAACGGGCATGACTGGCGGTGGCGCAAGGCTCGGCATTTGGATGACGACGCGGCCCGCGATCCGGCGGGCATTTTCGTCGCCGAACACGACGGCGTGCCGGTGGGCTACATCACGACCTGGCAAGACCGAGCGGCGGGGATCGGACACATTCCGAACCTCGCAATCGCGGCGGCGTATCGGGGGCAAGGCTTGGGGCGACGGCTGATTGAACATGCCCTGGCCCACTTTCGGCAGGGGGGGCTTCCCTGCGCCAAGATCGAAACCTTGGCCCAAAATGCCATTGGCAACCATCTTTATCGGGATCTCGGCTTTCAAGAGGTGGCCCGGCAGGTACATTTGGTGGCGCGGCTATAAACCTCGACGGGCAACCTGGCGGCTGATTCTGGGCGATGCAGAACATCATTGTCGAAAAGCCTTACGAGTTCATCGCGCCGTATCGGGGCACGTTCTGGTCGAGCCTGATCGGTAGCCTGCGAATTCATGCCTGGCAATTGAAGAAAGTCGAAGGGGTGGTCGACCACGAAATCCGCCATCTCGATCGGCTCCGCGAATCGATCCGCGCGGGGCACGGCATCTTGCTGACTCCGAACCACCCGCGCACGTCCGATCCGCTCTCGCTCGGCTGGCTGACGATTGAAACGCCGTGCCATTTGCACCTGATGGCCAGCTGGCACCTGTTTCACGAAAGCTGGCTGCGGGCCTGGGCGATTCGCGTCATGGGGGGCTTTAGCGTCAATCGCGAAGGGGTCGATCGGCAGGCGATCAACATGGCGATCGACCTGTTGGCCGAGGCGAAGCGGCCGCTTGTCATTTTTCCCGAAGGGGCGACGAGCCGGATCAACGACCGCCTGCAGGCGATGCTCGATGGCGTGGCGTTCATCGCGCGGGCCGCGGCCAAGAAGCGGGCCCGCCTTACTCCGCCGGGCAAAGTGGTGATTCACCCCATCGGCTTCAAATACATTTATTCCGGCGACATTCGCCGCGCCGCCGACGAAGTGCTGACCGACATCGAACGCCGCCTCACCTGGCATCCCCAGCGCGATTTGCCGCTGCTCACGCGAATTACCAAGGTCGGCTCGGCGCTGCTCAGCCTTAAGGAAATCGAATACCTCGGCCAGCCGCAATCGGGCACCTTTGCCGAGCGGCTGGCGCGGATGATCGATCGGCTGCTGGGGCCAATCGAGGCCGAATGGCTGGGGGGAATCAAAGACGGCCCGGTGGTGCCGCGCGTGCGAAACCTGCGGACGCGGATTTTGCCCGACATGGTGGCGGGCCGCGTCACCACGGAAGAACGAACCCGCCGCTGGCGGCAACTGGCCGATATCTATCTGGCCCAGCAGCTTTCGTGCTATCCACCCGATTATCTCGCCCACCCCACGGCCGAGCGGGTGCTGGAGATGATTGAGAAGTTCGAGGAAGACCTGACCGACAAAGCACGGCGGCATGGCAATTTGAAAGTGCTGATGGACATTGGCGAGCCGATCGAAGTTTCGCCCGAGCGCGACCGCAAAGCCGAGGTCGATCCGCTGATGACCCAGATTCAGCAGGCGCTGGTGGCGATGGTCGAGGAAATGGGAAAAGAGGCGCATCCGCTGGAACTCGTGAAGGAGTCGTGGGAATCGGGGTCGGGAGTCATGCCAGCCCGCACAACTTGACACTTTTTCGGCCGCCCGATATGTTTTGAGAGGCTGGCGCGAGCGATCGCGCAAGTCTTGTCCGCACAATATTTTCGAGCGAAAGTCAGCGCGAGCTGCTCGAAAGGGTAGATCGCGTTTTTTTGTTGATTCGCCGAACTGGGTCGAGGCATGAGCGGCATCGTAATCCGCGGCCTGACAAGGACTTACGGCAAATCGGCAAGAGCGATCGACCGCTTGGATTTGGAGGTGCGGGAAGGCGAGTTGTTGGCGGTGGTCGGCCCGAGCGGTTCGGGCAAAACGACCTTGCTGCGGCTCGTCGCCGGGTTGGAAGAGCCGACCGAGGGGGAGATCCTCTTGGACGGCCAGAGCGTCGTCGGCGTTTCGCCCCAGCGGCGAGATGTCGCCCTCGTGTTCCAAAGCCTGGCCCTGTACGAACATTGGACCGTGCGGCAAAACCTGGCGTTCGCCGCGCGGCGGACAACGAACAAGCAAGGAGACATTGAGGAAGCAGCCCGCCTGGCGCGGATCGAGCACCTGCTCGACCGCCGACCGGCGGAACTGTCGGGTGGCGAGCAGCAGCGCGTGGCCTTGGGGCGAGCAATCGTCCGCCGGCCGAAGGCGTTGCTCCTCGACGAACCACTCAGCAGCTTGGACCTGCCGCTGCGGCGAGCGCTGCGACACGAGCTGAAAGCCCTGCAGCGCAAGCTGGGCGTGCCGACGATTTACGTCACGCACGACCAGGCCGAGGCGCTGGGGGTGGGAGATCGCGTGGCCGTGCTGAACGCGGGTCGATTGGCCCAAGTCGGCACGCCCGAGGAAATTTACGACCGGCCAGGGACGCGGTTTGTCGCCGAGTTTTTTGGGCCGTATGGGATGAACCTGATTGCCGGAGAATGGTTGGAGGGAAAGTTCGGCAGCGAGCCCGCGGGGGTGCTGCTGGGAATTCGACCCGAAGATGTGCGGCTGCTGCGACCGGGTGCAAGTGAGCCACCCACCGCCCGCGGCACCGTGGAGGAGAGCGAGAACCTGGGGGAGTCGAAGTACCTCCAGGTGAAAGTGAAGACAACGACCATCACTGTCCGCCTGACCGACCGCAACCAACACTATCCACCGAATACCGATCTCGAACTTTACTTTCCACCCGACCGAGTTCATCGCTTCGACCGCCAAACCGGCACACGCCTGACCAGGAACGACTGACGACCGACGAATGACAACCGACAGCTGACCACGGACCTCCAACCCGCATCCGCGGCTAACCATACTCCCGATTCCCGACTTCCCTCGAATTGAGGCCAGGCCATGAACCCCAGCGACATGATGCGGATCGTCGATTCTCTCCATCGCGAGAAGAACATCGACAAAGAACTGGTGTTTCAGGCCATCGAGTCGGCTCTGGTGACCGCCGCCAAGAAGCACTACGGCGAACTGGAGGACATCACCGTCACGATCAATCGCGAGACGGGCGAGTTGTCGGGTTTGCACAACGGCGCACCGATGGACTCGGCCGAAATCAGCGGCCGCATTGGCGCGCAAACGGCCAAGCAAGTCATCATTCAGAAGATTCGCGAGGCCGAGCGCGATTCGCTCCTGGGCGAATATGGCGAGCAAATCGGCCAGCTCATCAACGGCGTCATCACGCGGGCCGAAGGGGGAGCGACGATCGTCTCGCTCGGCACGATGGAGGCGATTCTGCCTCGCAGCGAGCAGATTCCGGGCGAAACGCACCACCCCAACGAGCGCGTCCGGGCCATCGTCTTTGAGGTCAAGCCGCAAGGGAGCCGCGTCAAGGTCGTTCTCAGCCGCACGCGGCCGCAGTTCGTGCAGCGCCTCTTCGAGCAGGAAATTCCGGAGATCGCCGACGGCGTGATTACCGTCAATGGCATCGCGCGGGAACCGGGGCACCGCAGCAAGGTGGCGGTGAGCAGCACGGACCAGCGGGTCGATTGCGTGGGGGCCTGCGTCGGCGTCCGCGGCAACCGGATCAAGAACATCGTCGATGAGCTGGGTGGCGAGCGGATCGACATCGTCCGCTACAGCGACGATCCCGAAACGCTGATCCGGGCGTCGCTGCAGCCGGCCGAGGTCGATCAAGTGCTGCTGTGCGACATGATCGGCCGGGCGATCGTGCTGGTCCGCGAGGATCAGCTGTCGCTGGCCATCGGCCGCAAGGGACAAAATGTCCGCCTGGCGAGCAAGCTCAGCGGCTGGGACATCGAGATCATGACCAACGAAGAGCTGGAGGAGCAGATCGACAAGGCGGTCGGCGGCTTCTCGCAGATCGAAGGGATGACCGAGGAGCTGGCTCAGCGCTTGGTCGAGCAAGGCTACCTCTCGTACGACGATCTGTCGGTGATCGAGCCCGACCAACTGATGGAGATGGGAGGCCTGACCGAGGAGCAAGTGGATCATATCGTCACCCAGGCCGATGTACTCGCGCAGGCCGCCGAAAAGGTAGCCGACGAAGAGAAGCGCCGCCGCAAGGAAGAGGAAGCCGCGGCCGCCTCCGGCAAACCCATCGCCGACAAGGCAACGGCCGAAAAGCCCTCAGCTGAGAAGGCAACGGCCGAGAAAGTTCCCCCCGCGCCCCCCCCAGCCGCCGCCGTGCCGCAGGCCGAGCAAGCTCCGTAGGGCCTGTTGGGCGGAGTCTTTTTCTAGCCCCGCGCGAGCTTGTCCGACTGCTCGACGAACTCGTCGCCGCTCCACTGGTGGTCGGCCTTGACCACCGCTTCGTCGGGCTTGGCGGCTGTCTTGTCTTTGGTGTCTTTGTCCTTCGCGGCCTGGCGGGCCTCGGCCTGACGGCGCACCAAGTCGTGGTGCGTGGTGAAATATTGCAGGCTGTGGCCACGAAAATCGGCCAGCGTTTGGAACTGATGCCGATCCATGAACTCGGCCAGCTCATCGAGCATTTGCCGCACGCAGCGATAGCCGACTTTCATCACATAAGTGCAAACCTGCACGCTGTCGCACCCCAGCAAAATGAACTGCGCCGCATCGCGACCGGATTCGATCCCGCCGATGCCCGACAGCGTGCGCCCCGGAAACTCGCGGCGAATTACCTGGGCCACTTCCATGCACATCCGCAAGGCAATCGGTAGCACCGCCCGCGAGCTATAGCCGCCGGGGGTGGTGTAGCCCTCGACGCTCGGCTCCGGACGCAGCGTATCGAGATTGACGCCGATGACGCTCCGAATCGTGTTGATCGCGCTGATGCCCTGACAGCCGGCACGCAGGGCGGCACGGGTCGGGTCTTCGATGTGCGTGACGTTCGGCGTCATCTTGGCCCACACGGGCACCTTGGCCGCGCTCATCACCCAGCGGCACACTTCCTCCAGAATTTCGGGGTTTTCCCCCATCGCCGAACCCATTCGCCGTTCCGGCAGGCCGTGCGGGCACGAGAAGTTGCACTCCAAGGCATCGACTCCGGCCGCCTGGCAGCGCTCGACGATCTCGATCCAGGCGTCCTTGCGGTATTCTTCCATGATCGACGCGATCAGCACGCGATCCGGGTACTTGTCCTTGATCTGCTTGAACTCGTCGATCCAGGTGCCGAAGTCGCGGTCGCTGATGAGCTCGATGTTCTCCCAGCCGATGATTTCGCTCGACTCGGCGGCCCGCAGGCGGCCATAGCGCGGCTGAACATTGACCACCTTCGAGGCGTCGAGGCTGACCGTTTTGCAGATCACCGCCCCCCACCCTTCGTCGAGCGCCTTGCCGATGACGTTGGCATTCGTGCCGGGCGGTCCCGAACCGATGATGAACGGGTTCGGAAGCGAGAGGCCGTTGACGGTGGTGCGAAGGTCGGCCATGGGATGGGAGCGGGGCTCGGGTCTAGGGATTCGAGGCTAGGGGCTGGAGAGTCTGGAAAGGGAGAGAACTTCGTCGAGGCAATCCACCATAAAATCGGCATCGTCCTTCGTCAGGCACATCGGCGGCTTGATGCGGAGGACGTTGCCATACAGGCCCCCTTTGCCGATCAAGAGGCCCCGCTCTTTGCAGCGCTCCATCACGTCGGCCGCCTCGGCGCTCGCCGGCTCTTTGGTTACGCGGTCGCGGACCAGTTCGACTCCCAGCATCAGCCCCAGGCCGCGCACTTCGCCAATCAGGGCCGCGCGCTCTTGCAGCTCCAGCAGGCGATTTTTCAGGTGACACCCGACCACGCGGGCGTTCTCTTGAATCTGCTCGCGGTCGATCACCTCCAGCGTGGCTAGCCCCTGGGTCATCGAGATCGGGTTGCCGCCGTAGGTGTTGAAGTGGACGCGGTTTTTCATTCGCTGGGCAATTTCCGCCCGCGTGGTGCAAGCGCCGAGCGGCGCGCCGTTGCCGATTCCCTTGGCCATCGTGACGAGGTCCGGCGTCACCCCCCAATTTTCAAAACCCCAAAAATGCTCTCCCGTGCGGCCGAAGCCCGTTTGCACTTCGTCGGCCACGCAGAGGCCGCCGTAGCGACGGATGATGTCGTACACGATCGGAAAATACTCGGGGGGGGGTGTCACCGCGCCGCCGACCCCCTGAATCGGCTCACCGATGAAGCACGCAACCTGCCCCGAAGTTTCGTAGCGAATGAGATTCTCGACGTCCGTCGCGCATTTCACGCCGCAACTCGGATACGCCAGCCCCAGCGGGCAGCGATAGCAATAGCCGGGCAAGGCATGCTTCACGTTGACGACGGGGCTCGTCGGGAATTTCCAGGTGCCGTGGGCGGTCAGCCCCATCGTCGCCTGTGTCCCGCCGTGATAGGCGTTCCGCAGGCTGATGACATCGCTATGGCCGGTGTGCTCGCGCGACATCAGCACCGCCAGCTCGTTCGCTTCGCTGCCGGAATTGGTGAAGTACGTCACCGCGAGACCGCTGCCGGCGGGCATGTGCTCGGCCAGCTTCTGGCCGAACTGGCCGATGGTCGGATGCAGGTAGATCGTCGTCGTGTGCTGCAACTTGCCGACTTGCTCGCGGACCTTTTCGACGACTGCCGGATGGCAATGACCGACCGACACGGTGACGATCCCCGCGAAGCCATCGAGATAGCGTTTGCCCGTTTCGTCCCAGACATACTGCATGTGCCCTTCGACCACCAGCAGCGGATCGCGGTAATAGGTGATCAGCCCCGGCGACAGGAACTTCTGCCGCAGGGCCAGCACCTCGGCCTTGGAGGGGCCGGCATAGGGCTCGGGCTGGTGGTCGGTCGGCGGCAGGGTGGCTGGCGGGGTGGTCAGTGTGGTCATTCGGGTGCCCTTATTTCGGGTGGATTGGCAAACGCGAATTAGTTATCAAGAGTCCTTTTTTCAAAGATTTGCCGGGCCAGCGTGCTGGTCGTAAGTGGTTGTTGTCCAAGAGTTTGCGGAGCCTGTTGTCCCCTAATTATCCGGTCCGCGCGATAAGCGCTCTTCACATTTGTTGCACCGCTCGTCGGCAGGGCGTTCCGCGGCCCGAATTGCGCGTCGCCAATCGCCACTGTCGCCTGCCTGAGACAATTCGCTCTTATCCCGTTCTGGGCGATCGCAAGATGGACCAACAACCCATGCCCGTGCCGCCAATCTGCCGGATTATACCCGACGATCCCGAAAACTCTTCAAGAGTTTCTGCGAAATAGGATTCATATACTCACTTGGGTTGTCACAAGTGTCCACCATGCAACAACTTACGGCAAACGCCGCGAATCCTTGCTCGATGGCGCTGGCAGGTTCAAAAAAACTCCCGAATTCCAAAAGGGGGGTGGGGAGCGAACGGGCGTTGATGCCGATTCTTGTCTGCCCGGTGCCGCGAATTTCACCCCGCACCAATCGCCGCCATTGCGGCATCGGGGATGGTGTAGTTGGCCGAGATGCTTTGCACGTCGTCGTTGTCGTCGAGCGCTGCGACCAGATGCAGCACGCTCCGCGCCACTTCGACGTCGGCGACTTCGACAGTGCTGGTCGGAATTCTGCCAATACAGAGGGCAAGACGGTCCCGATCGCAGCCAGCGTTCCGGTCGAGCTGGTCGAGCGACTTGACGGACTGCGGCTGGAATCGCTCTCAGGCTGTTACGGAGGCCATCCGGAGGCTTTTAGGGCGAGAGGATTAGCGGAGACCGTTGGAGTCGAACCACCGGGGGTGCCGTATGTGTCGGTTTATAAGCCCGCTGCGTCGCCACGACGCTGGCCGTTCTCTGGTGGCCCCGAACTTGCATTACATCCCTAGAGATGCCAAGATGGACGGAAAGCTCGCTTTTTTCTCGCTTAGACTAGAGAAAATGACGAAAAGATCGACAATTCAGCCAATTTGGCACTTGCGAGTACGAGAAAATCACGGATACTTGTGCGCCCCCCTGTTGCCTCCAGCAGGTTCGTAGCCGAACCTAGCTCGACATGCTTATCTCATTTACCATCAGCAACTACCGTTCATTCGGCGAAGAGGAGACGCTGACGATGGTGGCGAGTAACAAGATTACTAGCCACCCAGACCACCGTGTGCCTATTGGGGACACTGGTCAGTTCGCACTGCGGAGCGCTGTCATCTACGGTGCAAACGCTGCCGGAAAATCCAATCTTGTTAAGGCAATTGGATTGGGGCAGCGGCTGGTGCTCAACCGCGGAGATCGAATCCGACAGATCGAACCGTTCGGCGGTGACGAATTCGCAGGCCGGCCAAGCATGATGGAATTTAGATTCCTAATCGCGAGCCGAGTCTTTATTTATGGCTTCGACGTGCATGTCAGTCGTGTGCAATCTGAATGGCTTGCAGTTATCGACGGCGACAACGAGGTGATGATTTTCGAGCGAAACGAAGGTGGCGATACGAACATCTGTGCCGAAGCTGATGCCCCTTTCCCACACGACCGGCAAATGGGATACACGCTGGGCAAGCTAAGGGAACTGCCAAGTCGAAAGGAACAGCTTTTTCTGAACCGCGCGTTAGCGGTGCCAGAGGAGGTGCTGGGACCGACGCTTAAATCCGTGATTGATTGGTTCGCAAAGGATTTGGTCGTGTTGCCAGCCGGGTCGCGCACGGCCGATCTTCTAGAAAAATTGGCTTCAGAACCACGCCTTAGAGAGTTCTGTGCGACGTTTTTGCGAAATGTTGGCACTGGAATTGGGGACCTGGCTTTCTCAGAGAGAAGAAGGCCCGTGCGAGAGTGGGAGCGGCAGTGGGTTGAGCAATACGTGAAATATGGCCGCCCCGCCTACACATATCCCTGGGGAGGTGAGGATATTGATGTTCGCCCAATCCCCGACGATCCGTCGGCGGTCATTGAGCGTCAGCTAGTGGCGGCACACCCGGTCCAAGACAATCATTTTGCCCTGCCGTTTAGCGCCGAGTCCGACGGAACGCAGGCATTACTTCACCTGCTTCCATCAATTGCCTCATCGGCGGACGAAAGCAAAGTCCTTGTGCTTGACGAACTGGATCGAAGCCTGCACCCGATGCTGACATGGGAGTTCCTTCGTTTCTTCAGCGAGTCGTGTCCGGGGGCTCGCAAGCAGTTGATCGCGACGACTCACGAATCGTTTCTTCTGAACCAGGAACTACTTCGCCGAGACGAGTATTGGTTTTGCGAAAAGGACATAAAACAACTGTCGCATATTTACTCGCTGGCGGAGTTTGGAATACGCAATGACCTGAAGCTCCAGAAGGGCTACCTCCAGGGCAGGTTTGGTGCGATCCCGCTGGTCGGTGGAATGCAGGAATTGGAACGGTTGCTGGAATGCACTCAAGCGAACGAGTCACAAGATGCCCCGCAAGATTCGCCCACTTAATCGCGATGGCGGGAAGCTGCGAGACGCCCGCTTGATGGTTATTGCTTCGGAAGACACCTACGCTCCTAAGCATTACTTCTCTCGTTTCAAGATGCTTCGCGTAGATGTTCAAGTGTACGCTACCGAAGACGGAAAGTCGTCGCCTCGCGACGTGGTAGCGCGGCTAGACAAATTTCTTGACGACAACGTGACTGAAGACGGAGATACGTTCTGGCTATGCATTGACCGCGACCGGTGGCCACAAGAGACTGTTGAAGCGGCTGTTCGACACTGCTTGGATCGCGGCTACGGAGCAGCGATTAGCAATCCGTGCTTCGACCTTTGGGTATTGCTTCATTTTCAGGACCCTCCAAAAGACGCTGTCTGGACGACATGCCACGAAGTTGAGGAGCACATAAGAGGGAAATTTAATGGCTACACAAAGCGTTGCTGCCGCACTCTTGCGATGACTAGGGAAGCTGTTGAGCGGGCAACAGAAAGGGCGCGGTCCGCAGATCATTCCGGCGCTACAGACCTAATCCCGCCGCCTATGGTTACGCACGTCTATAAAATTCTCGACGTGCTGCTCAAAGAAGGGCAGATTGTCGCCTTTACTTGATAGCTGAAGGCAGTCGCCGCACTTTCCAGCTGGTGACGTGCGGGCCGAATGACCTGCGGCCAGCGACGTGCTGGCTGGCGCGGGAACTTCAAATTAGGACACTACCGGAACTGCGACTTCCCACCTGGAAACAATTCCCCCATGCGACACCGCCTCCGCACGCTGCTGATCGCCGGCCTGCTGATGGTCGCGGCCTGGCTTACGTTGGGGATCGCCTACGCGGTGCTCGCGATTTCCTAGGAGCCGCCCATGTTCCACTTCACCATCCGGGTTTAGGGAACAGGTCCAGTCAATGACCCTCTACCAAAAAACTCCCAAAATTCGAACGGTGGGGTGCGGGCGCACCGGCTGGACGACCATCATTGTCTGCATAGGTCTGAACCTCACCCGTCGCCAATCGCCGCGAGGGCGGCATCGGGGATGGTGTAGTTGGCCGAGATGCTTTGCACATCGTCGTGGTCGTCGAGAGCTGCGACCAGATGCAGCACGCTCCGCGCCACTTCGACGTCCGCCACCTCCACGGTGCTGGTCGGAAACCGGGTAATCTGCTTGGCTTCGGCCTCAATGCCAGCGGCGGCCAAAGCATCGCCGACGGCAGTAAACGCCTCGACGGGACAAGTGACGTGGAATAGATCCCCTTCGGCCACGATGTCGCTCGCACCCGCATCAAGGGCGATTTCCATGAGCCGCTCTTCGCTGGCCTTGGCGGCGGCCACGACGAGCAGCCCCTTCCGCTCGAACAGATACCCCACGCAGTTGGTTGCCCCCATCTTGCCGCCGTGGTTTTCAAAAATCTTGCGAATTTCGGGGGCGGTCCGGTGGCGATTGTCGGTCAGGATTTCGCAGAGCAGGGCGACGCCGCCGGGGCCATACCCCTCGTAAATCACCTCCTCGACATCGCCCCCTTCCAGTTCGCCCGTGCCGCGCTTGATCGCCCGCTCGATGTTGTCCTTGGGCATGCTGACGGCCTTCGCGTCGCCAATCGCATACCGCAGGCGGAGATTCGCATCGGGATCGCCACCCCCCAGGCGCGCGGCGACGATGATCGCCTTCGAGAGCTTCGTCCACAGCTTGCCGCGTTTCTTATCGACCGCGGCTTTGCGGTGCTTGATGTTCGCCCACGGGGAATGGCCGGCCATGTGGTGGGAGGAGTGAGTAGTGGAGCGTTGGTTTAGGGGGCCTTGAGTTTGCGCTGGATGGCGGGGAGCTTGGCGGCATCGCCGGAGCCTTTTATCGCGGCGGCGGCGCGCTCCCAAGCGGCACGGGCTTCAGCGGACCGGCCGAGCTTGGCGAGCGCGTCCCCCCAGTGATCGAGAATCACCCCGTCGGCGTCGGCGGAGGAGGCGGCTTGGGCAAGCTCCCGCTCGGCCTCGGCATGGCGGCCCAGTTGAAACAGCACCCAGCCTAGGCTATCGCGATAAGCGACATTCTCCGGCTCGGCGGCGACGGCCCGCTGAATGAGCGCGAGCGACCGCGCCAGATGCTGGCCCCGCTCGGCCCACAAATAGCCGAGGTCGTTTCCCGCCCCGGGATCGTCGGGAAATTCGTCGAGAATCTGCTCCAGCCATTCGACCGCCGAGGGGAAATCGCCGCGGGCCAGGTCGATGTTCGACAGCGCTCGCCTCGCCTCGGCCGCGATCCGACGGGCCTGCGCGTTGTCGTGGCGGGAGTCATAACGCTTAAGCAGCGCCAGCTCGGCCCGGCGGGCGGCATCCCAGCGCCTGGCGTGCGCGAGGACAAAGCCGATCCGCGCCCCGAAGCGGGGATTTTCGGGATCGAGCTCCGCGGCCCGCTCGGCACAGGCCAGCGCCTCGTCGGTCTTGCCGATCATCGCGAGGGCCCCGGCCAGATAAAACTGCACGCTCGCCTCGCCGCTGGGAAGCTGGTTTTCCTCCAGCATCCGGCGAAACACGCGGGCCGCCCGCTCGTGCTGGTTGGCTTGCAAGAGCGCCAGCCCCCAGGCTTCGAGCAGCTTCGCGGGCTGGCTATCTTTCGCGGCCAACGCGACGGCGAAAAACTCGTCCGCCGCGTCATTGTTCTGGCCTGCAATCGCAATCAGCCCGGCGGCCTGAGCGACTTCCGCCGGCGCGGGGTTTTGCGGATCTTGAACTTGCCGGCGAGCCGCGGCCAAGAGCGCCTCGAGCGCCGCGCGATCGGCCACCAGCGGCTGGAGCGCGCTTTCGACCGCCGTCAACGAGCCGACCTCTTTCACCAGCCGGCCCGCGACGGCGAGCAGCTCGGCATACTCCATCCGCCGGCGATGAATCTCGATCAGTCGGCGATAAGCCTCGCCGGTGGGTCGCGCGGCGAGCACGGCCGCATAGAGACGGGTCGCCTCAGCGAGCTTGCCCGCCGCGAAGTATTGCCCCGCCAACACTTGCGCGAGCGGAGCATTGTCGGCATCGGCCTGGTGAAGCGCCGCGAGGCGCTCGGTGGCGAGCCGCGCGGCCTCGGCCTTATCGGCGTGCTTATCGGCCAAGAGCTTGACAAGCAGCTCATAAGGCTCGGTGCCGGCGGTGTCGGTTTTCGCGGCGAAGTACTCGTCGAGCCTGGCGAGCGCGGTCTCGCGATCGGGGCGGGCGGCAGCGACGCGAGCCAGATTGTGCGCGAGCGCCGACTTATCGCCACCCGCGGCCGCTTGCTGCGCGAACAGCGCGGCGGCTTCGTCGTAGCGCTGGGCGGCGAGGAAGGTTTCGCCCCACAGGCCATAGGTTTGCGCCGGTTTGCCGAGCAGCACGTCCTTCGATTCGGCGGACAGTGGCGACGCGGGATCGGCCAGCGCCTCGCGAACGCGGGCAAAACAGGCGGCCGAACGGACGAAATCATCGATCAGAAAATAGAGCCGCCCCATCTCGAATTGCACGGTCGCGGCGGCCAGGTCGAGCGGCTCGCCGGGAGTCGGCGGATCGGCGGCCAGCGATTTCTCATACAGCGACAAGGCCCGCTTCCAATCGCGCTGTTCCGTTAGATACTGCGCGAGGCGGCGGAGCAGCACCGCGTCGGTCGGCTCGAATTCGGCGGCGAGCACGGCATAACGGCCCGCTTCGTCGCTCCGCTTCAGCTCGAAGGCGAGCGGCGCAATTTCGCGGAGTACCGAGAGCTGCGTGGGATCGTAGCGCCAGGCCCGCTGATAACGGGCGAGCGCCCCGGCCAGATCTCCCCGCCCTTGCAGCAGCCGACCGTGAGCGTAGAGCGCGGCGGCATGGAGGCGGTCCTCGTCGGCCTCGGTGCGGGGAGTTTTGGGAACAAGCGGCGCGGGAAGCTCGCTCTCGCGCGGGGCATCGCTGGCCGACTGGGCGGCAGCCGGGACGCAGGGGACGGCGACAATCGCGGCGAATGCGGCGAGACAGGCCGCGCACAGCCAGAGTTGGCGGCGGTGAACCATCGCTGCTTCCCTTGTGGTGCCGCGAGCTTAGCGCGGCTTTTTTTTGGCGAGCCCCTTGGAGGGGGTTTTCTTCGAGTCGTCGGCCCCCTTGAGTGGGCTCGTCGGCTTCGACTTGGCTTCCTTGTCCTTATCCTTTGGCTTGTCCTTGGCGGCGGGGGGAGCGACCGGCGGCGCGGCGGCGGCGGGAGGAACGACTGGCGGCGCGGGAGTGGCCGGCTTGGCGGGAGTGGCCTTGGCCGGCGACGATTTATCGCGGGCCCGCGCGCTTTTGGCGGCCGCCTTGGCCGCGGCCTGGCGCGCCTCTTCGGCAGCCGCTTCGCGAGCGGCAATCGCGGCGGCCCGCGCCTCTTGCCGCTTTTCCTTGGCGGCGGCTTGGCGCGCCTCTTCGGCTGCCTCTTGCCGCTCCTGGCGCGCTGCCAGGCGGTCCTTATAGTCGGGGTCGATCTCGGCCAAAATCCCCTTCAGCTTGCTCGAACCGGGCGAAGCTCGCAGATCGGCCGCCACCTGATGCAAGAGCGAGCCAAATTCGACCCCCTTGTTCTTGGGAATCGCCCGCTCCAGGCCCGGCGACAGACCCTTATCGGCCTCGGCATCGGTCAGGACTCCCAGCGCGTGCAGCAGGTCGATCTCGCCCGCGCCGACCGGAATCGCGTGGCCAGCCAGCGCATTCTGCGCGACATAGGCCCGCACGAACGGCGTCGTTCCCTGGATTTTTTCGAGATCCTTCTCGGCTTTGCCCAGGTTTTGCTTTTTGAGCGATTCGAGGTCGAACTGATAGTTGGTCTCGAAGACCGATTGCAGCGCCCGCTTGACGCGCTGCGCCGCGGCGGCCGGATCTGGAATGCCGCTCATTCCCTCGGCCAGCTCGGTGATCGTGGTGACGCGGATTTCGTTCCAATCGTAGTAGAGCTCGCGGAGGCGGGCGAAAGCGACATCCGCCGCCTCCGGGCGAGCCCCCTCCAGACAGCAGGCATAGAGCAGATGCTCCAGCACCGTCCGCTCTTCGGGAGGAGCGACCGGCTTGTAGTGCTTCTTGAGAACCTTGTGGATTTTGCCGATCAGCGAGGTGCGATTCGTGCTCATGCGGGTGCAACCAGGGTCGATGGGAAATTTGCGAGCGGGGGTGATGGTGGCTTAGTTTTTTTCATCGCCGTCGGCATCGAGATCGTCGCTGACGAGCTCATCGCTGCCGGCATCGGTCGAAGGGGGAGAACCGGCGGCGGACGACGGGCCGTCGGGCAGCACTTCCTTCAGGATTCTGAGGACTTCGAGCGAGTTTTTGACCCCCTTATCCATGACGAACGTCAGACGGGGAGTGTAACGGGTGTCGATTTCGTCGGCGATTTTTCGCTGCAAAAAGCCCGCGGCGCCTTGCAGACCGGCGAGGCACAGCCGCTGGGCTTTTTCGTCTCCCATGACCGAAACGTTGACCTTGGCCGATTTCATGTCGGGGGCGACCTCGACGCCGACCACCGTGACCCCCTGCACGCGCGGATCGCGAACCTCCGTCAGAATCGCCATGCTGACGACCTGACGGATGGCTTCAGCGGCTTTGAGCAGGCGACGGGACATGGGCTACAGCGTTCTCGCTACTTCCTCAATCTTATACGCCTCCAGCAAGTCCCCTTCCTTCACGTCGTTGAAGCCGGCCAGCTTGATGCCGCACTCCATGCCGCGATTGACTTCCTTGGCGTCGTCCTTCTCGCGCTTGAGCGAATCGAGCGCGTAGTCGCCGATGGTGCGGCTGTCGCGGTTTATGCGGATGCGGCAGCCGCGGGTGATGGAGCCTTGAATGACCTGGCAGCCGGCGACGGCACCGACGCGACTGATGGTGAATACCTGTTTGACGAAGGCGCGGCCGAGCTCGACGATCCGCTCTTCGGGCTTGAGTTTGCCTTCGAGCAGGGCTTTGATGTCGTCGGTCAGCTTGTAAATGATGTCGTAACGGCGAATCTGCACGTGCCGCTCGTCGGCCAGGGCGCGGGCCGCTTCGTCGGGAATCACATTGAAGCCGACGATGACCGCCCCGGAAGCCTGGGCGAGCGTCACGTCGGCCACGCTGATGCCGCCGACCGAGGCTTGCAGCACCCTGATCTTCACTTCAGGGTGATCGAACTTGCTCAGCTCCTTCAGAATCGCCTCGATCGACCCGCGCACGTCGGCCCGGATAATGAGGTTGAGGACGGAAACTTCTTCCTCCTGACCCAGGCGACCTTCGGCCAGGCGGTTTTGGAAGTCTTCGAACGAAACCTTCGTCGTCGTGCCCGAGAGTGACTGGGTGCGAGTGGTGCTTTCGCGCTGGGCCGCCAGTTCGCGGGCCTGGGCAATGTCGTCCAGCACGTAGAATTTCTCGCCGGCACCGGGAGCGATGTCGAGACCCGTCACGTTGACCGGCGTGCTGGGGCCCGCTTCAGCCAGCTTTTTGCGCGGCTTCAGCGTGTCGTACATCGCCTTGACGCGGCCGTGCGACGCGCCGCAAACCAGCACATCCCCCTCGCGGAGCGTGCCGTTTTGCACCATCAGCTTGGCGATGACGCCGCGGCCCGGCTCCTGCTCGGCTTCGAGGCACATGCCGGTGGCGGGGCGGTCGGGATTGCCCTTCAGTTCGTGCAGTTCGGCGGTGACGAGCAAGGTTTCGAGCAGGTTATCCATCCCCTTGCCGGTAGTGGCGCTGGTGCGAATCACTTCGACTTCGCCACCCCACTCGCTAGGCAACAGGCCGGCGGTGGCGAGTTGCTGCAGCACCTTTTGCTCGTCGGCGGCAGGAAGATCGATCTTGTTCATCGCCACCACGATCGGCACCTCGGCCGCTTTGGCGTGGCTGATCGCCTCTTCGGTTTGCGGCATCACGCCGTCATCGGCGGCGACCACGAGCACGGCGATGTCGGTGACATTCGCCCCGCGGGCCCGCATCTCGGTGAAGGCTTCGTGGCCCGGAGTATCGACGAAAGCAACCCGACGGCCGTCTTTCGTTTCGATGGAATAGGCGCGGATGTGCTGCGTGATGCCCCCCGCTTCGCCCGAAACGACATTGATGCCGATGATCTTATCGAGCAGCGACGTTTTGCCGTGATCGACGTGGCCGAGGAACGTGACGATTGGCGGACGAGGCTGCAACTGGGCGGCATCGTCCTCGCTGTCGAAATCGGCCAGGGCCTGCTCTTCGAGCGATTCGGCCGCCTTGAGCTCCAACTCGATGCCGAGCTCGCCCACGAGCAGTTCGACATATTCCTCGGGAATCGGGGCATTGATGTTGACCATCATTCCCAACCCCATCAGCACTTTGATGATCTGCCCCGCGCCGACGCCGGTCGCTTCGCTGAAGGTGCGCACCGTGCAGGGCAATTCGAGCTCGACTTTGCCCTTGCGCGGGGCGGCGGTGCTGCCGTGCGATTTGATGCGGGTCAGGTTTTTTCGTTTGCGGACCGGGGTGCCGTCGTCCTCTTCGCCGACCCGTCCCTTCTTGCGATTTTTCTGGCGGTCGGCCCGAACCGAGGCCATGTCTCCCAGGCCCCCTTCGCCCTCTTCGCCGGGGCGACCCTTCTTGCCGCCGCGCGCGGGCTTGCCCGTCAGCGGACCAGCCGGAGTGGCAGCGCCCCCCTTGCCGGTTTTTTGCCCGGTTTGAGCCTGAGTGCGCTCCTTTTCGAGCTTGCGGGTGATCTCGGCGAGCGGCGTGCTCTTGGGCCCCTTGCTTCCCTTGATGGCGTCGGCCGGGAGCTTGATCAGCGGCTTTTGGGCCTTCTGGCCGTCGTCTTTGGGTGTGGGAGTGGGCTGCTTGACTTCGGGCATCGCGGCAAAGCGCACGCCGGGGCCGCGGCGCTCCGGCGGCTTGGCGGGGGGGTCGCCATCTTTCTTCTTCTCGGCACCGCGCTTGGTGACGGTATCGAGCACCTTGATGCCCGAGCCGCGGCGGATCATCGAATCGCCCCGCACGGGGGCCAGCTTGGAAGTTCCCCCAGGGGGCGAAGGAGCAGCCGGAGTGCGCGCGGCGGGAGTCGGCTTTTCAATGGTCGGCGCGGGTGGCGCAGGGGGTGGCGGCGAAGGTTCGGCCACTTTGGCGACAATGGCGGGCATTTCCTCGCGCGGCGGCGGCGGTGGGGGAGCAACCGGCGGCGGCGGAGCGACCGCCACGCCAACTTCGACGTCCGGCGGCGGAGCACTCGCGCCAACGCCGACAGTGGCCGGGCGGCGAACTGGCGAGGCACGCTGCGGCGGAGGTGGCGGCGGGGGAAGTGTGACCGTGCCGGCCACAGGGGTCGAGAGGACCGCCTTCGTATCCACCAGCGGAGCGGGGGCCGCGGCTTTTTTTGCGCCGCCGCCATCCATGAAAGCCTTGAGCTTGACGATTTCGTCGTCTTCGAGACTGGCCAGCGCCGAGCCTTTCCCCTGGATGCCTGCCTTGGTGCAGAGATCCACGAGGTCCTTGCTGTCGATCTTCAGGTCTTTTGCGAGCGCGTAAATCCGAATGGGCACGTCCGCCCTCCCTTACCGCCCACGCGCTCGATGCCTTGGCCCTGCGCGAGAGCACGAATGCCTTAAATCATGTCCACATCTCCTGTGCCAGCGGCGCCTTCGATTGCGAAAACACCTGCCAGAAACCCAGGGACCAGCCCGCGACACCAGCCGCTGACCGGCGCGGCGGCGACAAGTCGAAACAGCATCTCCGCCTTAGCGCCGATTGCGCCTTTGCGAAGAAAATTGCCGACTTCGCGCCCGCCCGCGTCTCGCCCATGCTGCCCAAATACGTCGTTCCAGCCCTGGGGAGTGATCGGGTAATGTACCGCGCCCCAAGGAAGAATACCAGTTGGGTATGGCCAAAAGTGGGGGTGCTATCGACTGCGGCCGATGTTCATCCCTGGGGAACAAAGTCATTTTGCCGGCGGAGTGACGACGATCTCACAGGCCGGAAGTGCCTTTTTGAGGGATTCGAGTGACTCCGGGCTGATTTTCGCGCCGGTCAAATCGAGCCTTTTCAGCCTGGCAATGAGGGCAAGTTGAGCTGCGGCCAAATCGGAGATGGTGTTGGCGCGGAGGGAAAGTGTTTCCAGTTCCTTAAACTGACCCAGCTCGCCATAGGCCCGGTCGTCGAGCTTTGAGCATTCAGAAAGGTATAGGCGTTTGAGCGTGGCGAGCTGCTTTAGTTCGCTAAGGCTTGTTGCGCCGATGGCCGTGCGATTGAGAGCGAGTGACCGCAAATGTTGGCATTTTGCCAAGGCAGCGATGCCGTCGTCAGTGACGGAACAACTACTGATATTTAAGGTCTTCAGGGCGGGATAGTCGCCCAGCGTTCGCAAGCCAAGATCGGTGATCCGCGTGTAATCGAGCACAAGATTTTGCAGTCGGGGGGCCGCTTGCAGGGCATCGAGCGAACGGTCAGTAATGGCCGTGCCGCTGAGCGATAAATCGCTGAGATTGGGCAGCGTAGCCAGGTGCGCGACACCCTGATCAGTAATGGGAGACTTATACGCCTCGATCTTGCAAAGATGTTTCCAGCGCGAAACCTGTGCGGCGTCCGCGTCATTCATACCCAGTTTTTCGGGCAATAGAACGCGTAACACGACCCACGGCTCGGGCGGGAGCTTTTTCTCGTCACTAACACTCCAGGAGATGTACTCCAGGCCAGAAATCCTCGCGACATCCGCGCTCCCACCGCGCGAAAAGAGCCATTTCAGCAGTTCCTTTTGATCGAGCGGCGGCGACAACACAAGCGGTCGTCCTTGCCCCGCTTTCGGTATCAGCCGCAAGGCATGAATGCGGCAACTCGCTCCGTAGGTATAGACATAAAGACAGTCAGGATTTTCGATCCCGGTGTCATAGGGCCGTCCCAAGCGAGAAAGATCCCCTTGGAACTCGGTAAGCACGATGTCGTTGGCGAGCAAAGCGACGCGGTCCTTGGTGACCACCGCTTTGAGACGACAGCGCTTGCTAGCGACCAAGGGATTGACGGGCCGCTGGGTTGGATTGGGGCCAAGCCAGCTCTCATCAATTGATTCCACGTGCGCAAAACGCGATTTGGATTGAATCTCCACGGTACACGGATTGCCATCCGCGACGAGGCCAAAGCCAATCGCGCCGGGAGGGCCCAGGGGCGTCAACTCCATCTCCAATTCGTACTCGGCAGGGGGAGCGTACGGCAGCGGCAGGGCAAACGCCCGATTCGCCGGTTCCGCAATCAGTTCGCTCCCTTCCCGCTTCCAGCCCGCGCGGGTCAGTTTCACATCGGCCATCGCCAGCAAATCGACTGGGTCCGCAGCCGGGGGACTGGGAGGCAGCGGAATTTCACGGAGGAGGCGCGCGCCCACGTCTGGATATCCGTAGAGATCCACATATCCAGCTCGCACACTCGATGTAGCAACTCTCGACGGAGTAAGCCGAAACCCTCCGCAGGCGAAATGCGATTCCCCATGCAACGCACCAAGTGGGTCAACGTCGGAACTGACTATGTACCCAGTTTTCACGAAGCGGTCGCTCGTCCATTCGTGATGGTTGCCGTACATGTCAAACAACCCCAAAGGATTAGGGAGTTTCTGCGCTACGGGGTGGCAATTTCCCATGGCATTCTCGTTCAGCCATCCGTAGTCCGGGCCTTTACCTGAGTCGTCCCCGTAGAAATAGCGCGAGGTGGTTCCCGCCCGACAGGCATGCTCCCATTCGGCAGAAGTTGGCAATCGGTAGGGCACTTTTTCCTCGCGACTTTGCCAGGCGGCCAGTTGCTGAAAGTCTTGGTACACGAGCAAGGAGACTGGCAAATTGGGATTCCGCGCGAGCGACGGATGACTCCAGATATGTTCTGCTGCCTGAGTATGTTTGCCATCCGCCCCCCACAGGTTTGCTCCCTTCCCGGTCAACTCGTAATGCGTCTGGTATTGAGATTGCTCCACAAAGCTACGGAACTGGGCAACAGTGACTTCTGTTTTGCAAAGGTAATACGGCCGCGTAATCGTACAAGCATGGCGCGGACGCTCGTTCGCGGGAGCTTCGGTCCATTGATCCGTCAGTTTGCCATCTGGCCCAACCATAGGACGCAAGGGCGAACTGCCGAGCCAGAATTTGCCGGGCGGGATGAGCACGAACTCAATGCCGAGGCTGTCCTTGAATTCGACCGGAACGCCCAGGTGGGTGGCCCAGGCTTCTTGATGGGCTCGGGCCTGCTTGGCATCGAACGGGGCATCGGCCGAGGGTGGACGAGTGCCGACGAGCTTGATGGGAGGTGTTTCGGCGGCGCGGGGATCGGCGTCGGAAATCCACGAGGCAGCCACGATCTTGCCGTGGCGTCCGTGGTTGGAAGCGTCGCGGGCAATCTCGCCGGTGGCTTCGTCGAAGTGATAGAGAACGGCGGTGTGCTGGTCCGTCTCGAAGCGGCGTTTGGGATTGAAGTTCTGCGTGTAGCGGGCGGTTGTCGAAATGCGGACTTCGTCGATCAGGCCGTCCCAGAAAACACCTAATTTTCCGGTGGCGTCATAGGTGCCAGCGCCGATGCTCACGGTCCTATTGGTCACGTTCAGCGGCAATTCGAGCGGTTCTCGACACGATTGACGCACGCCATCAACGAAAGTGGTTGACGTGGAGCCATCGAATGAGCTTGCAACATGGACCCAGCGATGCAGGGGCGCGAACCAGTCGCCGGCCGCGGTTTTCCAGTCTTTTTTGTCGCGTAATGCAAGCATGAGGCGCGAATGCTGAATTTGGAGGCTGAACGATTCCGACTGACCCAAAATGACGGCCCGATCCGTTGGCAGCGACCGGGCCAGCACCCATGCTTCCAGCGTTAGCGGCGTGCTACCGTCGTAGTTCCAGCCAGTGACTTCGACGTAGCTCGACTTGCCGTCAAACAGCAGGGCGTGGTTTTCCGGCGGTGGCGAAGTGGCTGCATTCCCTGGGGAGCCAGTGGGCGGCGCGGGCTCAGCACGACTTCCATGCACCCACCTTGCGCCGACGATTGTCCCATGGTGATTGTTGCCGGACAAATCGCGGAGGACGTCGCCTTGCCCCTCGTTCATTTGATAAAGAAGGGACGTATTCGCGTCGGCATCGAGTCGAGTAGGTGGGACGTGGTTGGCGACATAGCGAGCGGTCTTTGAGATACGCACGCACTGGATTACGCCCGTATAGCCACCACGCTGGCGTGGCAACATGTCGAAGAACGCGCCAATTCGTGCAAAGTCTTTCTTCTGCGGCGAGTAGTTCGTGGGAAATTCAAACGTGTATTGAACGACATTCTGACCGTTGATGAACAGCTTCCATTTTCCTTTCTCGAAAACGGCGGCCAGATCGATCAACTCTTCGGTTCGTGGACTACGTGCCGCTCCCTTGAAGATGGTTCTTGCACCACTCCCGCCGCTGCTGGCATGGATTTCGTTGGCCGTTTTGGTGAGATCCACTTGATGATTGACGAGCGCGATGCGAACGATGTGCATCTGATCGCCGACCGTGGAAAACGAATGAAAGATAGCAGGGCCTGATTGCGTTTGTGGCAAGTAGTCCGTTAACTTCGCCTCGAATGTGAAGGGATGCGAACCGTCGTAGTTGAATGTCGGAATGTCGATCCAATCGTCGCCGTCAAACAGCAGCGCGTGACTTCCTGCGGGGAGCGGAGGAGGAACGAACGGCAAGTCGGGGGGATTGGAATACCCGTTGCCGGGCTTGCCAGTGGCATTCTGCGGAGGCTGACTGACCAAATCAGGTTTGGGCGTATTCGCTCCCCCTGGACTGCTGAGGCGGCCAACAGGTGGTGGCAGACTCGATTTCTTATTGCCCGAACCCTTCGCAACCGGCTTATCGTCGCCACTCGTCCAAAGTAGTGGGCCAACGACCGCCACGGCGGCGATAGCCGAGAGCAGCACGACAACGGCCCCGACGAGGAGCGCCCAGCGGTGCTTGACTGACTTGCCGCGCGCGGCGGTGGTCTTGAGCGTGGGCTGGTGAACCTCGTGGACATCGCGAATTTCGGTGTCGATGTGCGTTGTCACCGTCAGCGGAGCAGACGGCGTGGCTACGCGGCTTTCGAGAAACTTTGCCAGGGCACGGGCGGTGGAGCCGGGTTCTTTCCAGTCCACGGTGTGGTCGATTTCGGGACTGGATTTGGCCAACAGGCGGTCGATCGCCTCGACCACCGCCGCGGCCGTTTGGAAGCGCTGCTCGGGGAGCTTGGCGACCATTTTGGAGAAGAGCAGGTCGATTTCTTTCGGCAGGCGAGACGCCCGCCCCACGAGCGAGGGGATCGGCGCTTCGCGATGGGCCAAGAGCCGCTGCATCATGGTCCCTTCGCCATAGATCCGCTGGCCAGTGAGCAGGAAATAAAGCGTGCAGCCCAGGCTGTAGATGTCGGAGCGGGCGTCGGCATCGTGCGTGTTCAGGGCCTGCTCAGGACTCATGTAGTCGATGGTCCCCATCACGTTGCCGGTGGTGGTGAGGGCTTCGCCTTCGTCCGGCGTATCGACGCGGGCCAGCCCCATGTCGAGAATCTTGATCGTGCCGCTCTTGTCGAGCAGCAGATTGGCCGGCTTGATGTCGCGATGGATAATGCCGTGCTCGTGGGCATGGGCCAGCCCCGCGGCCGACTGGCGAATGCAGGAGAGGGCCAGCGGCACATTCAGCGGGCCATGTTCGGCGACAAGACGCGACAGGTCGCGCCCTTCGACAAACTCCATCACCAGGTAATGGACGCCCGCTTCTTCGCGGGCATCCAAGGCGGCGACAATGTGCGGATGCGACAGGCGGGCCGCCGCCTCCACCTCGCGCTGAAAACGGCGCACCGCCTCCGGCGAACCAACCGTCTCCGGCGGAAGTTGCTTGACGGCCACCACCCGTTTCATGCGCCGATGCAGGGCCTTGAATACCTGCCCCATGCCTCCCGCGCCGATCCGGTCGAGGACCAGATAGTCGCCAAAAATCAACTCGCGCCCTCGCCCTTCCTTCAAGAGGGCAACCTGATACTTGGTGAGCTTTTTGCGCGCTTGCAAGGCAACCAGCAGCGCGGCGGGGTCTTGTTCCGCGGATGGAAGCGACGCCACCGCGGCAGCCAGATCCTCCCCCTTCACCAGCCCCGACCCGACGAGAAATTCGCCGAGAGCACCCCCCTGCAACTCGGCCGAAGCTGCCGATGAGTCGCTGGAATTTTCGGAAGACTCCCCCACGTCTGAACCTCCACCCCCAGGAAGCAATAGCTATTTACCACCCCAGTTTATACCACCTTCATCATTCGGAGTGGTAGATTTTCTGCGCTTGGGCTCTTCATTGGCAGTTCGCTCCCTTTCGTCTCCGCGCCCTGCATAGAGAGGATCGGGGTAAGGGCTTGGCGACAGGTCGCTCGTTAATGGCGTCGCTGAAGTTCATCGTCAGGCCAGCACTCCCCGCAGGGCAGCCTGAGCGGCGAAGTATCCGCACATGCCATGCACGCCGCCGCCGGGGGGAGTGGAGGCGGAGCAGAGGAAGATTGACCGGTTGGGGGTGGTATAGGGATTGAGTCGCCAGGTGGGTCGTGTGAAAAGTTGCCACAGGTCCATCACGCCACCGCTAATGTCCCCGCCGACGTAGTTCGCGTTGTGCCGCTCGAAGTCTTGCGGCGTGCGCACCGATCGGGCCAGAATCCGCTCGCGGAAGCCCGGTGCGAATCGCTCCACCTGCCGCTCGATGGCGTCGGTCATGTCCACCTTTGAACCAGCCGGCACATGGCAATAGGCCCAGCCGGTGTGCTTGCCAGCAGGGGCTCGCGTGGGGTCGAACAGGCTTTGCTGGGCGACGAGAACATAAGGGCTTGCTGGATGCTCGCCGCGCCAGATGGCGGCTTCGCCGGCGGCGATTTCGTCGAAGGTGCCGCCGAGATGGACGGTGCCGGCCCGCGCGCATTCAGCGGCCCGCCAGGGAATCGGGCCGTCGAGTGCCCAGTCGAGCTTGAACGCGCCGGGGCCGTGGCGAAAGCGATCCAGCTTCCCTCGGAAGCAGCCAGGCAACTGTTCGCCGCAAATGCTGGCGAGGTGCCGCGGCGCGGTGTCGAAGAGATAAGCCCGCGCCTGGGGCAATTCGGCCAGCGATTGGACCCGCCAGCCGGTGACGATCTCTCCCCCTAGCGACTGGAAGTAGCTGGCCAGCGCCGCGCTGATTTTGCCCGAGCCTCCCTTTGGCACCGGCCAGCCGACGGCGTGCCCGGCGACTCCCAGCATCAGGCCGACCGCCGCCGTCAGGGTCCATTCGAGCGGCAAGATCGAATGAGCCGCCATCCCGGCAAACAGCGCCTGAGCCGGCGGCTCGCGAAACCAGGAACTCGTCAGCCCGCGTGCCGAGCGGATCGCCCGCCGGCCAAATGCAGCCATCAGCAGCGGATGTCGCGGCAGGCGAAATGGTCCCAGGGTCTCGAAAAACAGCGCCTCGGCGCGGCGGGCAAGCGGCTCGATCAGCCGGCGATAGGCGCGGGCATCGCCGCCGAGCGTTTCGCCAGTGGCCTCGAACGAACGTTCCAGCACGGCGACCCGGCCCCCATCGAGCGGATGCGCGAGGGGCGCGAGCGGATGAATCCACTCCACTCCATGCTCGGCCAGCGGCACCGACTGAAAAAACGGCGCGGCGACCGCCAGCGGATGAATCGCCGAGCAGACATCATGCACATAGCCCGGCAGCGTCAACTCGGCCGAGCGGGCACCGCCGCCAATCTCCGGCTCCGCTTCGACGACGAGCACCGACCGCTGCCGGCGAGCGATGGTGATCGCCGCCGCGAGCCCATTCGGACCGGAGCCGATGACGACCGCGTCGAACGAGCGCCCGGCAACTTGCTCGCGGGGTTGGGATTCACCGGCAATGAGCGTGCCCCTCGTGAGTGGTGGCGCAAGTCACGGCAGGACCACGACTTCGCCGCCGTCTTTGGTGGCCATCGCGCGAATCGTGCTGGGGGGAGTGGTTTTGGCGGCGATGGGCCGCACCGAGCCATCGGCAATGAGCGCGAGGTTGACGTTCGGATGATTGCCCGGCGGCAGCGGCTGCGGCTGGCTGAGATCGAGGTCTTTTGGTTCGGCCCAACTGCCGCCGATTCCCCGCGCCTCGACAACCAGCATCGTATTCGCCGCCCCGTCGGTCATGGCGCCAAAGCTCGTCGGGGTGTTTCCCTCGAAAGTCGTCCCCTGGCCGGTGACAAAGACATAGTCGGTCTTTCCTGCCGGACTGGGACCAGCCGACGGATCGACAAACACGTTCAGCACGGTCTGGCTGATCGGCAGGTTCGCCGGGCTGTCCCAGGGCTGATCCTTGGCCCAGGCGGCATACAAATCTTGCCGCTCCAGATAGGGAAGCAGAAGCACCCGCCCGCTATAGAGCGGCTGGCCTGCGGCATCGGTGACGACCGCCGGGGGGAACGTGCCGTGCTGGTCGTGATACATGTGCAGGGCGAGGCCGATCATCCGCAAGTTGTTCATCGATTGCGAGCGCCGCGCCGCTTCGCGGGCCGCTTGCACCGCCGGCAGCAAAAGCGCGACGAGTCCGCACGGACATAGCAGCACCACGACGAGCACCGTCACGATCACGATCGACGTCCCCGCGCCGCTGCGTGTCGGAACCGACCCCGCCGCCGGCACGAAACCGCCAGCCGGGACGGTGATTGACTTGCCGCAATTCGCGCAGGGGCCGGTTTGCCCCGCAAACTGGTCGGCAACGCTGAACTGCTTTTGGCAGTGCGGGCAAGTGAAGGCAATCGGCATGGAAAACGACTATTGAAACGATGAAATGCCGACGCGGGAGAGCGTCAGTAGGGGGAGACAGGTTCCGCTCCGGCCCGCGTCGCCAGGGCCCGGATTTCTTCCGGCGTCATGTTCTTGGAAATTGGCTGGATATGACCATCCAGAAATGCCGCCTGGTTGCCCACCGGATAGTGGCTCGCCGGGAGCGCCGTGGGCTGGCTGAGGTCGATATCGCGCGGCTCGGCCCAGTTAATGCCCGAGTCCTTCACCTCGACCGCTAGGATCGTATTGCTGGTTCCGTCGAGCACCGCGGGCATCGAAAGGAATTTCCCCGGCTCGAAGAGCGTTCCCGCGCCGGTGAGAAAGAGGTAGTCGGTCTGGCCAGGGATTGGATTAGCGGCCGAGGGATCGCTGAAGGTGATGATCTTCGACTCGCTGAGCGCCCGGTTATTCGGCCCGTCCCACGCTTCGTCCTTGTTCCAGCGATCATAGAGCGCTCCCTGTTCCAGAAACGGCAGCAGCAGCACCCGCCCGCTATACAGCGGCTTGCCGCTGGCGTCGGTGACGACCGCCGGAGGCAGCACCTGATAGGTGTCGTGATAGTTCTGCACCGCGAGGGCGATCTGCCGCAGGTTGTTCGACGATTCCGCACGCCGCGCCGCCGTTCGGGCCGCTTGCACCGCCGGCAACAGCAGCGCCACCAAAATCCCCCCACACCCCACCGCGAACACCAGCAGCACGATCAGCACGATGGCAAGGACCGACATCCCGGCCGCCGCGCCGACCGCGGCCCCGCTCGCCGCTGAGCTACCCGGCGGGGCGAAGGCGGGGCGCGGAACGGTGATCGTTTGCCCGCAACCCGCGCACGGGCCACTTTGCCCGGCAAACTGTTCGGCCACCGAAAACTGCTTGCCACAATGAGGACAGGCGTAGGCAATCGGCATACCAGACTCCGCGGAGTGGAGAAGGAAACAGGCAAGCCACCAGCGATTGATTCCGTGCGGGTGGATTGTACCACCCCCGTTCCGCGCGAACATACCCGCCAGCTTGCCCGATCCCACCAGGCGGAAAGACCCATCGATTCCAGTGGCGGATGGCCGCAAGGTCCGCCGGCGAAACCCCGTCCACTCCCGCGGGTTCAATTAGAGAGGAGAAGGTTCGCGTCGGCCTGCGCACTCCTCGTCCAGACTCCAGAAACAGCGTGACAGGCCCGATCCGCGCGGGTAGAATGCATTCATGTCGGTCAATCCGTTGTGCGGCTTCCGCGCAGCGCCCACCCCGATCGGCCTCCCGCATTGTCCCTCTCCTGCCTTGGGGGTCCGCGAATGAACCGAAACCACGCGCTCCGTCGTGCCCGTCGCGGCAACACCTTCGTCCTCGTCCTCCTCGCGCTCTTCGTGCTGGCCGTCGTCGGCACCCTCGGCTGGTGGTTCTTCGGCCGGGGCGCTCAAGACGAAGGTCCGCAGGTGCTGGTCAACAAAGTCTCGCGCGGCACCTTTGAATATGTCGTGCTGGAGCAAGGGGAAGTCGAAAGCGCGAACAACATCGAACTCCGCTGCGAAGTCAAATCGCGCACCGGCGGCGGCAGCAGCGGCATCACGATCCTCTCCGTCGTCCCCGAAGGGACAATGGTCCAGGCGGGGGATATTCTCGTCAAGCTCGACAGCAGCGCGCTGGAGTTGGAGCGCGGCACGCAGCAAATCAAGGTCAACAGCCAGCAGGCCCTGGTCGTCCAGTCCGAGAACACCTGGGAAGCCGCCAAGATCGCTCGCAAGGAATATCTCGAAGGAACCTTTCTGCAGGAAGAAAAGCTGATCATGGCCGAGGTGTTTGTCGGCGAGCAAAATCTGCGTTCCGCTCAGTTGGCCTTCGAGTCGGCGCAGCGGCTGGCGGCAAAGAACATCGTCACCGGTTTGCAGCTGGAAGGGGCGCAGGCCGCGGTCGATAAAGCCCGCAACGAACTGGGGGCGGCCCAAACCAAGCTGGCCGTGCTCCGCAAATACACGAAGGAGAAAATGCTCAAGCAGTTCGATAGCGACATCGCCACCGCCGAGGCCAAGGTCGGTGCCGAAAAGAGCAGCCTGAATCTCGAGGTCGAAAAGCTCCGCGACATTGAAGACCAGATCGGCAAATGCACGCTCCGCGCTCCCGCGCCGGGGCAAGTGGTCTATGCCAACAAATACAACTCCTCCTCGCGCGGCGGCTCCAGCAGTGCCGAGTTCGTCGTCGAAGCCGGGGCGACCGTCCGCGAGCAGCAGCCGATCATTCGCCTGCCCAATTCCAACGAGATGCAGGTCAAGGCGCTCATCAACGAGGCCCGCGTCACGCTCGTTCGCGCGGGCCTGCCCGTGTCGATTCGGGTCGATGCTCTCAAGGACGAACAGATCGAAGGGCAGGTGACCAAGGTCAATCAATATGCCGAGCCGGGAGGTTGGTCGAGCGGCAGCATCAAGAAATACGCGGCGTTTATCAAGATTCTCAATCCCCCCGTGGCCCTTCGTAGCGGCATGAATGCCGAGGTGCGGATTCACGTCGAGCGCAAGTCCGACGCGCTGCAGGTTCCCGTGCAGGCCCTGGCCGAGCACAAGGGGCACTTTTTCGCGCTCGTGCAAAACGGCGACCGCTACGAAACGCGCGAGGTCGAAGTCAGCTCGACGAACGACAAGGTGGCGGTCATCGACAAAGGGCTCGGCGAAAACGACGTGGTTGTCATGAATCCGCGCGGCCAGGGGAGCCTGCTCGTGCTGCCGAAATTGGCCGATCCGACTCCCGTCGAG
Organism: Pirellulaceae bacterium; assembly: GCA_033762315.1. Taxonomy (GTDB): domain Bacteria; phylum Planctomycetota; class Planctomycetia; order Pirellulales; family Pirellulaceae; genus CAYLLN01. Next base: position 13,650 of record JANRLS010000100.1, on the reverse strand, counting down.
TTGGCCGACATCAAGCGGGCGGCTCCGGTGGTCAATCCCGCCGCGCTGGCGGGCAACAGCGCTGCGCCGGGGGGTGCCGCCGGCGAGCCCAAGGCCAAGCGTCCCCCCACGGCCGCCAGCATGGTCAGCCGCGCCTTTGACGAAAACGATACCGACAAGGACGGCAAGCTCTCGCAGTCCGAAATCGACGCGATGGACGAACGCCGCAAGCAGATGTTCGCCGCGGCGGACACGACCGGCGACGGCTTCATCGATCAATCGGAAGCGACCGTTGCCGCCGCCCAGGCGATTCAGCGGATGCGCGAGCGGGCCGGCCCCGGCGGCTCGGCGGATGGGGGCCCTGGCGGTCCTCCCACCGCCACGGGAGGAGGTGGCCAGTGACCGCCGCCGCCCGACTGGTTGATCTCCAAAAGCACTACGTTCTCAAAAGCGAGACGGTGCGCGCCCTCCGCGGCGTCAGCTTCGATGTTCCCCAGGGGGACTATGTCGCCATCATGGGCCCTTCCGGCTCCGGCAAAAGCACACTGCTCAACCTGCTGGGCTGCCTCGATAAGCCGACGTCGGGCCATTTCTATCTGGGGGATGACGATGTCTCGCGAATGAACGACGACCAACTGTCGTACATCCGGGCCTCGCGCATCGGCATGATCTTTCAGGCCTACAACCTGATCCAGCAATACACCGTGCTGGAGAACATCGAGGTGCCGCTGTTCTATCAGGGCCGCTTGACCGCGGCCAATCGCCGCCGCTGCCGCGATTTGGCCGGCCTGGTCGGTCTGGGGGAACGGCTCGGCCATCGCCCCAACCAGCTTTCCGGCGGCCAGCAGCCGCGGGTGGCGATTGCCCGCAGCCTGGCCAACGACCCCTATTTCATTCTGGCCGACGAAGCGACCGGCAACCTCGACAGCGTCACCAGCGAAGAGATTCTGGCGATCTTCGAGAAGCTGAACAACGAAGGGCGCACCATCATCATGGTGACGCACGAAGACGACGTCGCTGCCCACGCCAAGCGGATCATCCGCCTGCGCGACGGCCTCTTGCAAAGCGACCGCCTCACCGAAAAACGCATCCTCAGCAAAAAACATCCCCCTACCGAATCCCCCCTCGAAGCCGCCGTCGTCGGCTAACCTTGAACTTTGAACCTTGAACTCTGAACCCCGGCTCGGCGGGAGCCTCACCCTCCCGACTCCTGATTCCCGATCCCCGTCTCCTGACCCCCGACTCCCGTGTTCTTCCTCCGCACCTTCCAACTCGGCCTGAAAAGTCTGCTGCTGCACCCGATGCGGTCGCTGCTGACGGTGCTGGGCATTTTCATCGGCGTCGCCAGCGTCATTTGGCTGCTCGCGATCGGCGAGGGGATCAGCCAAGAGGCGCAGCGACAGATCGAGGGGCTGGGGGCCGATAACATCATCGTCCGCTCGATCAAGCCGCCGGACGAAGCCCTGGCCGGCTTCACCGGGCCAGCCGTCTATGGCCTCAAGCGCGACGACTACGACAAGCTGCTCATCAGCATTCCCACGCTCAAATCGCCGCCGCTGCCGATTCGCGAGGTCCGCCGCACCTTCAGCGCGGGAGACAAAAACGTCGATGGCCGGCTCGTCGGCTGCACTCCCGATTACTTCGAGGTCACGCGGCTGGAAATCGACCGCGGACGCTTCCTCACCGAAGCCGACATCGAAGGGCGCCACAGCTATTGCGTGCTCGCCAGTGCCGTCGCCGAGAAGCTGTTTCCGATCATGGACCCGATCGGCAAGCGAATCTACATGGCCGAAAGCAAGGACTTTTTCGAGGTCGTCGGCGTCCTCAAATATCGCAATCCGACCGCCGCCATCGGCGGCTCGCTCGACGCCCAGGATTTCTCGACCGACGTCTATATCCCCATCAGCACGCTCCGCCTGCGGATTGGCGATCTGGTCGTCTCGCGCCGGGGCAGCACCTTCAGTGCCGAGCAGATCGAGCTGAACCAGATTACGCTCCGGGTGCGCGATGTCAGCCAGGTGCGCGCCACCGCCGAGCTGGTCCGCAAGACGCTCGGCCTCCCTGAAAAAACCAAGGACAAAAAAACCGCCGCCGAGCGCCTGGCCGCGGCCGGGCCAGGTTCGTCCGGCGATTCCAAGACCGGCGGCGGAGAGGATCCGGGATTCACGCCGCGCAACGACATCGCCCTGATCGTTCCCGAGGAACTGCTCGAACAGGCCCGCGTCACCAAGTTCATGTTCATGCTCTTCATGGGGCTCATCGCCGCCATTTCACTCCTCGTCGGCGGCATCGGCATCATGAATATCATGCTGGCCACCGTCACCGAGCGGACCCGAGAAATCGGCATCCGCCGGGCGCTCGGCGCAAAGCGAATCCACATTATCCTGCAGTTCCTGGTCGAAACCGTCTCCCTTTCGGTCGTCGGCGGCATCACCGGCATTCTGGTGGGCCTGTTGTGCCCGCTCGTCATCGTCGGCATCCGCGAACTGGCCCTGATCTATGCTCCCAATCTGATGGCCGATTTGCCTGAAGTCGTCCACCGCGTCCAGCCGCAAATCGTCGTCGCCTCGCTACCCCTCGCCTTCGGCATCTCCGTGCTCGTGGGTGTGGTCTTCGGCATCTATCCCGCCTTCCGCGCCGCCCAGATGGACCCGATTGAAGCTTTGCGGCATGAGTAGGGGGCTTACGGGTGCGGCTGTGGTTGGCACAACCAACCACAGCGCGCAGTGTCCCTATCGCAAAAAACCGCCACCTCAGGGCAAACCGGCCCAAAAGAACCGCGCCACTCCGAACCAAGCCACGGCCGGCACGATGAATAAGCCCGTGATCGTTGCCAGCAGCGCCGTCAGCGAGAATTTCCAGGGATCAATCGAATAGCTCGGTGACAAAGTTTTGCCCTTCTTTCGCCAGGTTATCCACAGCTGCTGGCTGACGAGGATTATCGCCGCGAGCCGCATGGTCCAGTAGGGCGTGATAGCAGGCAGTTCGACGAGAGCCAGCGTTTCCACGATCGCACGGCGGACGGACCAAGGCTCGCTGAGCCCCAGCAGGGCCTTCAGTGATAGCGATTCGCCCAAGGTCTCTACCGCCCCCCAGGCAGTGGCAACCAGCAGCAATCCCATCACCGGCGTTCGCCGGTGGACCGGAAGCCACGCCGCATCTGTTGTTGGGATAATCGGTTGTTCGATCTCCCCAATCGGTTTCGCTGAGAGCCGGTACGCCAGTATTCCAGATGCGAACACAATGAGCGCGACGCCGAGCAGGTAGCACGTGGCGGGATGCGTCAGGATTTGCGGGGCGACTACCGGAGAAATGACTGGCAGGGCTGATTCGCCACACCACCACATCAGCCAACCGATTGCCGCCACACTGCCAATCCACGCCAACAGCCAAGCTGCCCGAATCATCCGCGGCCGCCTCCATGCGCATGCGAAGCCAACGAGCAAGCCAAACGCGGCAGCCGCAAGAATGCCTGCTAGCAGGCCGCGATAGATGAACTCTCGTTCCAGCTGAGGGCATACATAGTCTGGTAAGAAGTCGCGCCCTAGCCAGCGCTTGGGAGAGTTCAGGTGGATGCTGCGAATCGCGAGGTGGATCAGCGATGCATGAGCCAATTGGCTCTCCGCCAGCACTGCGATCCAAAATCCACCCAGCCCGACGGCAACGACCGCAAACACCACGTTCCATGGGGACAAAGCGCCCGCTCCACGCCAAGTTTGGCGCGGTGGCCGCGCATATCCGCCAATGATGGCCAGAAAGAGCAGGGCTTGAATCAATCCCGGTTGAACCCACCATTTGGACATATCGTTGACCGGCTCCGGCGCTGATTTATCGTTCCGAGCCAAGTCCGCCGTTGTGGCGAGGGCGATGGCCCCGACTGACGCGAGCGGCCAAAGGACTCCGAGGAGTAGCGCAAAGCGGGAGTCGCGCGGCAGTCCGGCGGGACGATTTTTCCAAAGTTGAAAGGCTTGCCACGCCATCTGCCCCATCCCGACGACAAACAATCCGAGATACCCAGCCAGCAAACGTTCCGACCAGGTCGTCGATTCAAGACGGGAATAGGCCAGCGCACAGGCCAGCCCGAATATGCCGGTCAGCAATCCGCCCAGCGAAAAGCGGATTCTTTGCCAAACGGGGCGGGGTTGTTCGGACTGAGCGGGAATTTGCATGACGAAGGTTTGGCTGCCATCGTAGCCAGCGGCAGCATCTGGGGCAAAAGCGGGCCGTTCCGACGGTCTCCCGTGGCGCACGTTCGGGCTCCTCCCTCTAAAATCCTGGGGCCGGGGTGCAATCCGCGCGAGGGGCGGGCCGTTACAATTCGATGATGCAGAAGTCATCTAGCTCGCTGGAGGGGCGGTTCCACGAGGCGGCGGCACTCGCCGAGGCGGGGAGGCACGACCAGGCTCACGCGGTCTTCGCCCAGTGCCTCGTGGCTGATCCGGGCAACGGCGAAGTCGCCGCGGCCCTGCTCGCCAACCTCGCCGCGCGAACTCCGCGCCCGTCCCTGCCCCCTGGCTCCCCGCCCCCGGCGGCCCCACCCGAGGCACCGCTGTCGCTGGCTGATCGCCTGGCTCGACTGGCCGCCGATCCGTGGAACGTGCCAGCCCTCGTTTCGCTGGCCGCCGCGGCCGCCAGCGAGGGGCACGACGAAGCGGCCCTGGCGTATCTGGCTCAGGCCCAGCAGGCCGCGCCGGAAGACAGCGAGCTCGACCGCCTGCGGGCCGCGGCCCTGGCGCGGCTGCGGCGCTACGACGAAGCCCTGGCGGCCTGGCGGCGCGTCGAGGCTCGCCAACCCGACACGCCCGAAGCGGCCCAGGCCATGGCCCGGCTGGTCATCGCCAAAAGCCGCGACAAGGCCGGCTTACCGGGACTCGTCGCGCCAGGTAGCCCGCGCCGGCCGCGACGGGCGACAAGCGGCAGCAAGATCGCCGTAGAAATCGCCCGCCGATTGCCGATAGGCCCCCCCGGCTATGTTCCCGATCCCCGGCTGACACCAATCCAGCGGCTGGAGGTGGCCATTCGGGAATTTCCGGCCCGGCCCGAGCTTTATGCCCAGATCGTGCCCCTCTATCTCGAAGCGGGCCGCGACTACGACGCCGAAAAGCTGCTGACCAAGGGGAAGGAGGCGACCGACGGCGATCCGCTCGTGCAAGAGCTGTGGGAAGACGTGATGATGCTGCGGCTCGAAAAGAAGCTGGCGAGTGCCCAGCAGCGGATTCAGACCGAAAACACCCCCCAAACGCAGGCCGAGCTGGCCGACTTGCGGCAGGCCCGCGACCGCCTGGCGACCGAAACCTTCGTCAATCGGTGCAAGCGGGAGCCGGAGAATTTCGAGCTGCGCTATCAGCTGGGGTTGCGGCTGCGGCAGGCGGGCAAGCTCCGCGAGGCGTGTGCCCGGTTTACTGAAGCCCTGGCCGATGCCGAGCAGGCCGGCCCCGCCGCCTATGCGCTGGGGATTTGCCTCGTCGAAGCGAAGGAAGTTCCCGAGGCGCTTAAGCACTTCCGCCTGGCGGCCGAAGCGGCGGCCCGCGCGGGGCAGTTCGAGGTGCAAAAAGAGTCCCTCTATCAGGCCGGAGTGGTCGCGCTGCGGCTCAAGCTGTTCAAGCTCGCCCGGCGCTACCTGGCCGAACTGGCCAAACTCGACCCCAACCACCGCGACGCCCCCGCCCTTTTGCAAACGGCGGAACGACACGCCACCTGAGCCCACCAGCCGCTGCGTTTGGTGGCCGCTGCCCAGGGCAATCAGTATGATGAACGCAAGTGTTCGTTTCGCCTTTTCACGAGGTCGTCATGCCTCAAGCCGTTGTCGATCCGGAAGAACTGCGGCAATTCGCGCAGAGCCTAAAGAAGTTCAATGGACAGCTGCGCGAGCGGGCGCAGTCGCTGGCGAATCAGCTGGCGGCACTGAACGCGACCTGGCGCGACCAGGAACACAAAAAGTTCGCCGAGCAATTCGACACGAACATGAAGGTGCTGCTCCGGTTCAGCGAAGAGGCCGATCAATACGTGCCCTATTTGCTGCGAAAGGCCCAGCACATCGAGGATTACCTGCAATCGTGACCGGATCCGCCGCCAATCTCACCTCGACCGAAGCCTTGCGGTCGCTGCACGCCGCGCTGATCGCCTTCGCGGAGGAGGTGCGCGACGCGCTGGTGCTGCTGGAACTCGAATGCCGGCGGCCGGTCGAGTGGATCGATCACGACCGGACCCTCTATTGGCCGCGCGAGCTGCGAAAGGCGTCGGACGTGCTGGCCGAAGCCCGGCTGACGCTGTCGCGGTGCGAGGCGACGATCTACGGCGAGGATCACAAGTCGTGTTACGACGAGCGGAAAGCGGTCGAAAAGGCGAAGCGCCGGCTACACTTGTGCGAAGACAAAATCCAGGCGGTGCGCCGCTGGCGGGTGCAAATCCGCAAGGAAGTCGATGAATTCTCGGTGCAAATCGCCAAGCTGGGGCAGTTTCTCGATGCCGACTTCCCGCGGTCGATCGCCGCGGTGCTGCGGATGTGCGAGGCGCTGGATCGGTACGTCGAACAAGCCGGGCCCGCGACATCGTCCGGCGGTTCGCCCTCCGCCACCGCGGCCGAATCGCCAACATCTCCGGAGAACCCCGCATGAAGATTTGCGATCTCGAAACGGGCCTCGGCAAGCTGGCGCAAGCCACCTCGCATCTGAAAGAGCGCTGGCAAGCCACCCAAGAGCATTGGCGCGACGATGCCGCCCGGCAGTTCGAGAAGACGCATCTCGGTCCGCTCCCCGCACGGCTACAACTGCTGGTGGCGGCTGCGCAGCGCCTGTCGGAAGTGCTCCGCGAGGCGGAACGTGAATGCTCGGACCGGGGCGACGAATCCTAGAAGGCCATACGCGTGACCAGCTCGAATCTCACCACCCAGCGGCAGCGCGAGCTGATTGCCAGCGTGCGCGGCCTCGTCGCGACGCGGTCCAAGGACGAAGTGGCCATTCGCGAGCGGCACGCCCGCCGATTGGCCGAGGGGCAGCAGCGGCACGACCGGGAGCGGGCCGCGGCGATCGCCGATTTCGAGGCCAAGCATGCCCGCCTGGCCGGCGAGTATCAGCGGCTGCGGGGAGAGACCTATTGGAAATACGAATCGGCTGGCGAGGTGGTCGCGACCGAGGAGCACGCCCTGGCCGAATCGGCGAGCGCCGCGTATAGCGAGCAGCTGGAAAACGCCAAGACCCTGCTGCAACACAAACAGCAGCGGACTCTCGAGGATTTTAGCGCCGAGGAAGTGCTCCCTAAGCAAGAGCTGACGAAGTTTCAGCAGGTATGCGAGTGGCGGGCGACCGAGCTCGAGGCTCTGGTAGTCGAGGCCAAGAAAATCGCGACCCGCCGCACTCCGTGGCCCGATTTGCCGCTGCCCCCGCCGCTCGTGCCGCCAAAACTGAAGAAGCGGCAGTATCTGGAGCGGGTGGCCGTTTCATTCAACTACGCCAAGAGCACGATCGCGCAGCTCCAGCATTTGCCCGCGCCCCGGTTCGTCGAGGATGGCTGGCCGGTGCTGATTTTCATCTTCGCGGCGGTGGCGCTCGCGTATCCGTCGTATCTGCTGCTGCGGACGTATGGCGCGGCGTGGTGGATTGGCGGGTTCTTGATGGGGGCGCTCGCGGTAGCGCTCATCGTGTGGCAATTGGTGCGGCCGTTTGCCCGCAAGCAAACGCTCGCCCTTTTGCCCGGATTTTTGCAGGCCATTGCCCAGGCCAAGGCCGATCTCGAAGCGGCCCGCAAGGCCGCCACGCGCGAAGCGGACCGCCGGCAGCGAAAGCTGGTCAAGCGGCGCGACCGGGACCAGGCCGCGGCGCAAGCCGAGTTCGACCATTCGCGCGAGGAATTGTCGCTCGCCTTGCAAAGCAAGCTAGGTCAGGCGGACGTGCAGTTCATGGCCCGCCGCCAGGCCATCGCGGCGACCCACGAGCAACAACTCGACACGATCGAGGCCAATTTTCCGCCCCAAATTGCCCAGCTGGAGCAGGAGTTCGAGCGCCGCTTGCTGGCGCTGGCCGAGGAGCACCGCGCCCGCCGTGTGGCGAGCCAGCAGGAGTTCGAGCGGGAATGGAGCGAGCTTGTCACGCGATGGTCGGCCGGACTCGCCGAGTTTCAAACGGCGGTCCGCGAGATGAACGAGTTTCAGGCGGCGAACTTTCCGGCTTGGGAGCGGGTCGATCCCAAAACGTGGCAGCCGCCAAAATCCACCATTCGACTTCCCGCGCTAGCCATCGGCAGCCATGAATTTAGCGCCGGCGCGCTGCGCGAGGGAAAGTCCCTTGCCGCGGGCTTGGAATTCCCGAACGAGTCGTTCCATTTGCCCACGCTGCTGACCTATCCCGACCGGCCGTCGCTGGTGCTCGCCGCCGATGGCGAGGGGCGCGACGCCGCGACCCGCACGCTGCAAAACGTGATGCTACGCCTCCTCACGTCTTTTCCGCCGGGCAAGGTCCGGTTCACGATCATCGATCCGGTCGGCCTGGGGCAGAATTTCTCGGCCTTCATGCACCTCGCCGATTTCGACGAACGGCTGGTGACGAATCGCATCTGGACCGAATCGGCCCACATTCAGCAGCGGCTGACCGACCTCACCGAGCACATGGAGAAGGTGATTCAGAAGTACCTGCGGAACGAGTTCGCGTCGATTCAGGAATACAACGAGCACGCGGGGGAAGTCGCCGAGCCATTTCAGATTTTGGTCGTCGCGAATTTTCCCGCCAACTTTTCGGACGAGGCGGCTCGCCGGCTGGTGAGCATCGCCTCGAGCGGGGCCCGCTGCGGCGTCTATACGCTCATCAGCACCGACACCAAACTCAAGCTGCCGCGCAACTTCGACCTGGCCGATATTCAGACCCAAGCCGAAACGCTCGCCTGGGACGAAGCCGCCCGCCGCTTTGCCTGGAAATACGACGATCTGAGTGGCTTGCCGCTGACTCTCGAAGCTCCGCCGGGGGACGACAAATTCACCGATCTCGTCAAAATCGTCGGCCGGCTGGCGAAGGACGCGGCCCGCGTGGAGGTGCCGTTCGAGGCGGTGGTGCCGCCGCCGGAAACATGGTGGACGCTCGACAGCCGGGGGGAGATCGAGGTGCCGCTCGGCCGGGCCGGGGCGACGAAGCTGCAAGCGCTGCGGCTAGGCAAGGGAACGTCGCAGCATGTGCTGATTTCAGGCAAAACGGGCTCCGGCAAATCGACGCTGCTCAATGCGCTGATCACGAATCTCGCCCTGCACTATTCGCCCGACGAGCTGCAGTTCTATCTGATCGACTTCAAAAAGGGGGTCGAATTCAAAGCCTATGCCGCCTGCAAGCTGCCGCACGCCCGTGTGATCGCCATCGAAAGCGAGCGCGAATTCGGCATGAGCGTGCTGGAGCGGCTCGATCAGGAACTGAAGCGCCGCGGCGACTTGTTTCGCAAGGAAGGGGTGCAAGACCTGAAGGGGTATCGCAATTCCCAGCCCACCGCCGTGATGCCACGCATTTTGCTGATCATCGACGAGTTTCAGGAGTTCTTCACGACCGACGACAAAATCTCGCACGATGCCTCGCTGCTGCTGGATCGCCTCGTGCGGCAAGGGCGGGCGTTCGGCATTCACGTGCTCCTGGGCTCGCAAACGTTGGCGGGGGCCTATTCGCTGGCCCGCAGCACGATCGGGCAAATGGCGGTGCGAATTGCCCTCCAATGCAGTGAATCCGACGCGCACCTGATTCTGAGCGAAGACAACACCGCCGCCCGCCTTCTCAGCCGGCCGGGCGAAGCGATTTACAACGACGCCAACGGCCTTTTGGAGGGGAACCATCCGTTTCAGGTGGTGTGGCTGTCGGACGAGCTGCGCGAGAGCTACCTGGAAAAGGTCGCCGACATGGCCCGCGAGCGCCAGCTTTCGCTTCCCACGCCGATTGTCTTCGAAGGAAACGCCGCCGCCGACCTCGCCACGAATGACCTGCTTGCCGTCGCGCTCGCCTCGCCAACCCGCAGCGTTAGCGTGGGAGTGCTCACCCGCAGCGCCAGCGAGGGGACTTCTCCCTTTCCCACCGTGCTACACGCCTGGCTCGGTGCGGCGGTCGCCATCAAAGACCCCACCTCGGCCGTCTTTCGCCGCCAAGGAGGCAGCAACCTGCTCGTCGTCGGCCAGCAAGACGAAGCGGCACTGGGCATTTTTGCCAGCGCGCTCGTCTCGCTCGGCGCGCAGCTACCGCGGCCGGCCGGCCAACATGCCGGCGATGGAGCGGCGGGCAACGGCGCGACGAACAACGCCACGCCGGGACTCCAATCGTTCTACCTGCTCGATGGGGCTCGACCCGACGCGCCCGAGGCGGGCTATTTGCGGAAACTAACCACCCAAATCGGACTGGATGCCAAGGTGGTCACGCCGCGCGACGCGGCGCAGGTCGTCCGCAAATTGGCCGAGGAGGTCGAGCGTCGCCTCGCGGCGGGCGAGGCCAACGATCCGCCGATCTTCCTGCTCATCTACAACCTCGCTCGCTTCCGCGACCTGAAAAAGTCCGAGGATTTCGCCAGCTTTGGGGACGACGACGCCGGCCCGAGTGCCGAGAAGCAACTGACGACGATCCTGCGCGAAGGCCCGGCCCTCGGCGTGCATACAATCGTCTGGTGCGATTCGTACAGCAACGTCAACCGCTGGCTCGAGCGCCAAACGCTGCGCGATTTGGAAATGCGGGTGCTCTTCCAGATGAGCGCGACCGATTCGAGCAACCTGATGGACAGCCCAGCCGCCAGCCGGCTCGGCGTGCATCTGGCGATGTTCTATAGCGAGGAGCAGGGGCAGATCGAAAAGTTCCGCCCCTATGGCGTTCCCAGCGCCGAGTGGCTGATGTCGGTGGCCGAGCGGTTCGCCGGGCGCGCTGGCCAGCCCGTGGCGGAGGAACAGCAGACCGGGACCAGGTTTGGTCCCGGCTAAGGATGACACAGCGGTCGGGCGCTAGGCCGGGTCGGGATAGCGATAGACCTGCCCTTCGTAGTTGCGGAGCAAGAGGTCGTTGCCGTCGCGGCCGACGATGTAGTTCGGCTGCAAGGGGATCTTGCCGCCGCCGCCGGGCGCGTCGATCACATACGTCGGCACCGCGTAGCCCGTGGTGTGGCCGCGCAGCCCTTCGATGATCTCCAGCCCCTTGCTGACGCTCGTCCGGAAATGGGCCGAGCCGCTGATCGGGTCGCACTGATAGATGTAGTACGGCCGGACGCGCATCATCAGCAGGCGATGGCACAGGTCCTTCATCACGGGGACGCTGTCGTTCACCCCCTTGAGCAGGACCGTTTGCGAGCCGAGCGGAATCCCCGCGTCGGCCAGGCGCGAGCACGCCACGTTGGCCTCCGGCGTGCATTCGTCCGGATGCAAAAAGTGGACGCTCATCCACAAGGGATGGTATTTCTTCAACACCTTGATGAGAGCCGGCGTGACGCGCTGCGGCAGCACGGCGGGCATTTTGGTACCGATGCGGACGAATTCCAGGTGGGGAATGGCCCGCAAGTTACCCAAAATCCAATCGAGCTTGTCCTCGCTCAGGGCCAGCGGATCGCCGCCGCTGATGAGGACATCGCGAATGGTGGGAGTCTGGCGGATGTACTCGAACGCCTTTTCGAGCCGCGCCTCGCTCGGCATGATCTCGCCATGCCCGACGACGCGCGACCGCGTGCAATAGCGGCAGTAGGTGCTGCAAAAGTCGAGCGCCAGCAGCAGCACGCGGTCGGGATAGCGATGCACAAGCCCCGGCGTGGGGCTGTGGCCATCCTCGCCGAGCGGATCGTCCGCCTCGCCGGGAGTCCGCAGGAACTCGCCCGTCACGGGAATGACCGTCCGCCGCAAAGGCTGCGTGGGGTCGTCCCGGTCGAGCAGGCTCATGTAGTACGGAGTGATGCCCACGGGGAGCATCGACTCTCCCTTGACGAGAGCCTCGCGCTCGTCATCCGACAGGACCAGCATCTTTTCGATCTGGTCGAGCTTGCGAACCCGATGTCGCGATTGCCAGCGCCAGTCGTTCCAGTCCTTATCGGGGACATCCCGAAAGAACGCCCGGCGGAAGGCCCGGGTGCGAGTATTCGCCTGGCGGCGGCCAGGGGCTCGCTCGCTGGGGGGCGAACCGCTGGCGAGCTTCTCGCTGACCCGCGCGTTCGCCTTCGGCTCCCCGTTAAACGAGGATCCCGGCGGCGGGATGCTGGCCGAGCGCAAGGCCGGCGAAAAGACCGGCAGGGTGTAGGAGGGTGAAGAAGTGTAGGTAGAACTACCCGGAGGCTCTTCCAAATCCACCGTGGTAGCAGACGGCTCGAAATCCGAGCTGTTCATAAATTGGGGTCGTCCCCAGGAGCCAAGTGGCCAACCGCGCCGCGGCGGTCTCCTTGCCGAGCGGCGTCCGGCCGCGACACAGCGGCCAGCCAGGCGGATTGGCATCGTCCCCGCCGTCGTCGGCAAGGGACTAAGCGCGGAATTAAAAGCCCCTGCCAGCTTGCTGTCAATGGTCATTCTTTCAGGATTGTGCGGATTTCCGGAAATCGTCGAAATTGGCACCGCCAGAACCGGGGTCTGGGCGGGGGACTGGGGCCGGGGCGCGCCGCCCGTCATGATACAGTCCTCCCCATGAACGAGCCGGAACCACTTCGCCCAACTGTCTTGCCGGCTGCGGTCCCCGTCCGGTCGATGGTGCCCCTGTTGGTGCTGTTTGGCAGCCTCTATTTCGTGCAGGGAACCATCGAGCCGACCGCCTGCCTCCCCATGCAGCCGATCCAATCGCAACTGCGCGGCTGGGGATTGTCGGTCGGGCAGGTCGGGCACTTTTTTGGCATCATCGCCATCGCCTGGTCGATCAAGCCGTTGTTTGGCCTCGTTTCCGACCTCGTCCCGATTTTCGGACAGCGAAGGCGGCCCTATTTGATCCTCTCGATCGCCCTCACCGCCGCCACCTTCTTCGCCGTCGCCGCCCTCTGGGGGAAAGCCCCGACCGGCACAGGCTGGCTGGAGGGGAGCTTTCGCTATCTGGCCGACCTGAACTCCGACCAGCCGGCCATCGGGCGAATCGGCTGGCTGCTCTTGGTGGCGGGAATTGGCATCGCGACGACCGACGTGGTGATCGACGCCCTAGGGGTCGAAACGGGCCAACCCCTCAGAATCACCGGGCAAATCCAGGCGGTGCAGTGGGGAGCGCTCTCCGTCGCCGGTCTGATTGCCGGCAGCCTTGGAGGACTCATCGCCACGCACCACTGGCAGCGACCGATGTTCCTGGGTTGCGGTTGCCTCGCGCTCATGTCGCTGGGCGTGGTGCTGGTGATCGTGCCCGAACCGCGCCGCGAATCGGCCCAGCGGCCAGCCAACCCGCTCGCCAATCTGCGGAGCGCCTGGCGCGAGCTGCTGGCGGGTCGCAAAATCGCGGTACTCTTGGCGGTCGCGGCGTTCATGTTTCTCTGGAACTTTAATCCGTTCTCCAGCAGCGTCATGCAAGACTATCTGACCAAGGAATTGCATTTCAGCGAGCTGTTTTATGGTCATCTGATCTCCATCCAAGCGGCAGCTCAGGCGGTCGCTTGCCTGGCCTATTTCTGGCTCTGCCGCCGCGTGCCGCTCGGTTGGCTCGTGCATGGCTGTATCGCCGGTGGCGTGGTTTGCACGCTCGCGTTCTGGATCGTGCGCGATCCCCCGACCGCGATTGTCGCCAG
>JANRLS010000099.1:0-7628 GCA_033762315.1 Pirellulaceae bacterium | reverse complement strand
GCTGCCAGGCGTCGAGCGAGTTGAGCAAGTAGTCGATATGAATCGCCGCGGAGCTGTCGTAGCGCCCTTCGGGAAATTGGCCGACGATTTCCAGCTCCAAATTGATCTCCTTGTAGTTGACGCCATAAATCTTGATTCGCTCACCCACTCGCTTTTCCAGCATTTTCAGACGGTCGCGCCCCAGAATGATTCCCTGTCGGTTTTGCTCCATCTTCTCGATCGCCGCATCCAATTCGGCAGCCGGTCCGGGGGGAAGCGTATCGAGGTCGTCCATCATCGTGCGCAGCTTCTTCGGCTCCAGGGCAAAGGCAAACAGGCTATTGGTGTTGGTGCGGTTTTTGAGGTCGGTCGTGCCACCATAGAAGCTCCAGGTCATCGAATCGAGGGGCCGCGTGTCGCCAGGCTCGCGGGCCGCCCCTTCGGACAGCGTCGCCGCGTAGGCCATCGGCATCTGGCTCGGAAGCTGCCACCGCTCGGTGATGATCGCCTTGAGGTTTTGTTGCTTTTCGGCGGTGGCCTGGCTCAGGAAGGCGAGAATCGACCAGACCAGCGTCACGACCAGCACCAGCACGACGGTGCCCAGCGACGTGAGGGTCGAGAGGACGACGTTGCGCCGGATGTTTTTCAGGATGAGGAGAAGGAATTTCATGATGCCTCGCTCAATGCCCCTCCACCATTTCGCCCGCCACCGCCAGCCCTTTATCGAGCCGCAGGACGCGGTCGGTTCGGTTGGCGGCACGCGGGTCGTGCGTCACCATGATGATCGTTTTAGCGAGGCCGCTGCGCAGTTCTTCGAGCAGGTCGAGAATCTCGTCCGCCGAGCGGCTGTCGAGATCTCCCGTCGGTTCGTCGGCGACGATCAGCAGTGGATCGGTGACGATCGCGCGGGCAATGCCGACGCGCTGCTGCTGGCCGCCGGAAAGCTGACCGGGGCGATGGCTCATCCGGTCCGACAGCCCCACGAGTTCCAGCGCCGTGCGCACCTGCCGCCGCCGCTCGGCCCCGGAAAGCGGCAAGAGCAATAGTGGCAGCTCGACGTTTTCATAGGCCGAAAGGACCGGCAAGAGGTGATAAAACTGAAACACGAAGCCGACGTTGCGCGTTCGCCAGCGGGCCAGTTGGCTTTCCGACATTTTGGAGATGCAATTATCGCCAACCCAGATTTCTCCTTCGCTCGGCTGATCGAGCCCGGCAATCAGGTTGAGGAGCGTCGTTTTGCCGGAACCGCTCGGCCCCATCAGGGCGAAAAACTCCCCTTCGGCGACTTCGACATTCAGCCCGCGCAGCACGTCGATCCGCTCGCTCCCGCGGCGGAAGTATTTGTGGATTCCCTCGGCACGGACGATGATGTTCTCTGAACCCACGGCGATTCCTGGTTGTCTGCGAGAAAGATCACGCGCACGGCACCCCGCTCGTCACGAGGAGCGGATCGCCCATGATTCACGGAGTAGCTGTAGTCGTCGACTCCGGTAGCAAGTCATTCAGAAACGTCACGATCGCTCCCATTTCGGGCTTGAGGAACTGCCCTTCTTCCTCGGGCGGGATGCTCAGCTTCACCCGCACCGGAATGGCTCCCTTCGCCCGGTCGGCAATCGGCATGAGACGAGAAACCTGGCCCTCGTAAACCCGGTCGGGCCACGCTTCGGACCGGACGCGGCACCGCTGGCCGACTTTCACCAGTGAGACATCGCGCTCTTGAATGTTGAGATCGACTTCCAAATCGGAGAGGTCCGCCATTTCGCACAAGCTGAAGCTGCCGTTGAACGCGATCGGATTGACGATGTTCCCCTCCTCGGCGTTTTTCTTCAGGATCGTGCCAGAGATCGGGGCGCGAATCGTGCAATTTCCAAGCCGCCACTCGGCTTTGACGAGATCGGCCTCGGCCTGGGCGAGCTCGGCCTTGGCGATTTCGCGCCGCTCTTCGCGTTCGCCGAGCTTCAGCAATTGCAGGCGAAACTTCTGCCGCTCCAGCCGCTGCTGCATGGCTCTGTACTGGCTCTCGCTGATCTCGAATTCTTGCTGGGTGATCGAGCTGTTCTTGCGCAGGTCGCTGGCCCGGCGAAACTCGGCGACGAGCTGCACCAGTTGGGCCTCGGTTTCGGCGACTTCTGCCGCGGCTTGCTGAATCTCTTCGGGCCGGGTGCCGTTGTCGAGCTCGCGGACCCGCTCAGCGGCCAGGCGCACGGCCGCCTTGGCACGGTCGAAGTCGGCCTGATAGTCGGTGCTTTCTAGCACGGCGAGGACATCTCCCTTGGTGACGGGCCGCCCCTCTTCGACATCGAGTTTCAAAATCATGCCGCTGACCTTGGGGCTAACCAGAATCTGATGGGCCGGGACGATATACCCCTTCGATTCGAGGGCAACTTCCCCTTGCGGCGCGGCGGGCGCAGGGCTTGAGCGAGGAGCGGCAGTCGCGGGCAAGACGGGTTTCAGGGAGGTGGTGTCTTGCGGCGCGGCGGCAGGGGAGGTGGCTTCGGCCACGGCGGTCGAAGGCGCGGCGAACCAGGTGCGATAGGTCCAATAGCCGCCACCGGCGACGAGCAGAGCGAAGAGCCCCCAGCCGACGAGTTTGCCCGGCTGCAGGCGATTTTCGGGCACTTCCAACCGGAGCGAACGAACGCGCTGACCAAGATCACCGCTCGGCTGGCGGGGTGGACGAGGGGGAGCGACGACAACAGCGGGTCGCGGGCGGTTTTCGGGAGAGCTCACGAGTGAACCTCTGGCAAGAACGGGTCGCTACACGATCATTATTACCGCCGCGCTCCCGTCCGCCAGGGTGATTTTAGCGGGCTAAACGATGAGCATCGCGTCGCCATAGCTGAAAAAGCGGTATCCCTCGCGAATCGCCTCGGCATAAGCCCGCCGGAGCAGTTCGTCCCCCCCGAAGGTACGCACCAGGATCAGAAGCGTGCTTTTGGGAAGGTGAAAATTTGTCAAAAGGGCGTCGATCGCCTGGAATTCATACGGCGGGCGGATGAACAGGTTCGTCGGCCCGCTGAATGGCTGTACCCGGCCCCCCTGGGCCGCGGTTTCCAGCGTGCGGACAACCGTAGTCCCCACCGCGACCAGCCGGCTGCCCGCAGCGCGTCGGGCATTCAGGCGGGCGGACACCTCGCCGCTGATGCCGCACCATTCGCTGTGCATCGGATGATCGGCCAGACGCTCGGCGGTAATGGGGCGAAAGGTCCCCACGCCGACATGCAGCGTGACGAACTCCTCGCCGATGCCGAGCCCCTTCAGTTCGGCCAGCAATTCGGGGGTGAAGTGCAGGCCAGCGGTCGGTGCGGCCACTGCGCCTGGCTGTGCGGCATAGACCGTCTGATAGGCGGCTTGATCTTCCTCGGTCATCTCCCCTTCGCGAATATACGGCGGCAAGGGAACACGTCCGACGCGGCCGAGCAGGTCCATCGCATCTCCGAGCGGCTCGGGACGGACCGCCCACACGCCCCCTTCCAGCTTGGTAAGCAAACGCAGCGCGAGCGACTGCCGCACATCCCACGAAACGACGATTATCACCTCCCCCGGCTCCAGCTTGCCGCGGGTCTTGCTCAGCACCTGCCAAACGCCGTGTTCGTCGGCCGACAGGAAGAGCCCCGTCCAACGCGCTCCCGTGCGGTCGCGACGCCCCACCAGCCGAGCCGGAATGACTTTGGTGTCGTTGAAAACCAGCGTATCGGCGGGGTGGAGCAAATCGGGCAAATCGCGAATGTGGGCGTGCTCGATCGTCCCTTCCACGCGGCGCACAACCATCAAGCGGGCATCACTCCGCTTGGCCAGTGGGTGCTGAGCGATGAGCCCGCGCGGCAGGTCGTAGTCGTAAGGATCGAGCTCGGACATAAGGCCCCAAACTTCGCAGATTACCGCCGCGGTTGCTGGCAACGACAGCAGGCACTCACATTCAGCGGTTTTGAGTTTAGCGGTTATAGCGACTTTTCCGATTTTAGGGGAAGCAGCTTGGGCTGACGGCAATGAGCCGAGGCCGGTGGGCAGACCCCTATTCCAGCCTTGTTCCATGCCACCGATTCGCCAAATTGCCCGAATTTGTCTGCTTGCCAGCAGTGTGCTGGCGGCCAGCACCGCCGCGCTGGCCCAGGAGGCTGCCGAAGTTTTCCGGCTTCCCACCACTATGGTTGAACCCGGCGAGTTTGTAGTGCCCGTCGCCGACAGTCAATCGTTAGCGCTCGAAGACTTACCCCCCGCCGATGCCGAGCGAATCACGCTTCTCGAACAGCGCCTCGACGAGCTCTCCAAAGCCGTCAAGCCAGCCCCCGCCAAGCCTGCCGGCAAAGCGGAGGAGTTTCCCACGCATCGGCTGACCGGCTTTTTGCAGCTCGATACAGCGTTCTATGCGCAATCGCCCAACAACCGAACCACCGTCGGCGACGCCCAAGACGGCACCGGCTTCCGACGGGCGAGGTTGGCAGTGCAAGGCAAAGTGGCGGAATTCACCAATTATCAGCTCGAAATGGATTTCGCCACGGCGGGTCATCCCAGCTTTTTCGACAACTACATCGATCAGGGTAACCTCCCGTTTTTTGGCACCATTCGAGCCGGCCACTTCTTGCAGCCCTTCAGCATTGACGCAATGAGCGGCTTTCGCAATTTGCCGTTTCTCGAGCGTTCGCTGCCGTTCTTGGCCTTCGTGCCGTTCCGCCGCACGGGAATCATGGCCAGCAACTCCAGCGAAGACGAAATGACCACCTGGGCCTACAGCGTCTTTCGCACCGGCGGATTCAACAATGCCCCCGTCGGCGACAGCCGCTTCGGCACCGATTTTGGCGACATTGGCGGCTATTCGTTCTCCTCGCGAGCGACGCATTTGCTGTACTACGATCCGTACGCCGGCGATCGCTATCTGTTTCAGGTCGGCGCGAGTTACGACTACAGCCAACTCGGCGCCAACGACGCCATCGGCTCGGGCACTCCTGGCAACTCCGGCAGCCCGCAGCCGTTTTATCAATCGCGCGTGCTTCCGGAATTTGGCCCGCTCGGCAACTTGGAACTCGGCGGGAGCTTCGGCTCATCCGTCAACGGCACGCCAATTTTCGTCGATAGCGGCCGCTATGCCGCCAGCAATTTCAACCTGTTCGGGCTGGAAACGCTCGGCCAGGCCGGCCCGTGGAGCGTGCAAGGGGAATACATGGCGACGCTGGTCGAGAGTGTCGTCGGCCCGGTGTTCTATCACGGCGCGTATGCCGAGGTGTTGTATCGCCTGACCGGCGAGCATCGCGCCTATGACAAGAAGCTCGGCGCGCTCAAGAACCCGATTCCGTTCACCGATTTCATCCCCCTCAAACGCGATGGCATTTGCGGCTGGGGAGCTTGGGAAGTCGCGTTTCGTTGGTCGTTCGTCGATATTCGCAATCCCGACGATCTCGACGGGCACTACTATGTTCCCGCCACCAACACCTTCACCGGTACCAGCAAGGCGGGCAACGGCGTTCTGAACGACACCACGCTCGGCGTCACCTGGTTCTTGAACCAGCACACCAAGCTGCAGTTCAACTGGATTCACTGCATGCTCGACAACACGGCGCGGGGCTTCAGTACCGCCGAGCTGTTCGTTGCCCGGGCGCAGGTCGATTTTTAGTTTCGCCGCAACGAGGATTGAGATATGCGCGCTTTGCCAATCCCCCTAATGTTGATCGGATTGCTGGCCTCGTCGGTTGCCGCCAACGGCCCCGATTGCTGTGCGGGGTGCGGTTGCCAGTGCGCTTGTCGCAAGGTTTGCCGGCTCGTCTGTGAGACGAAGAAGGTTCCCAAAACGACCTATTCCTGCCAGTGCGAAGATTTTTGCCTGCCCGGAAAGAGCAAGCATTGCGGCACGATTTGCGAGCCCGGTTGCGAAGGTTGCCCGCAATGCAAGCCGCACTATGTTCCTCAGTCGGGCGGCTTGCATACCCGCACGAAGTTGGTAAAGACCATCACCGAGAAGGAAGAGAAGGTCTATAGGTGGGTCGTCGAGTATTGCTGCGACAAGTGCGCAGCAAGCCCGTCCCCATCGGCCTCCGCCGCACCAACCCCCGCGCCCGTTGTACCCGCCTCTTGGCAGCAAGCGCTGCGGCCGATTTCGGCCATCTTTAGTAGGTAAGTTGCGATTGGGTCGTCGGCGAAATTCTTGGAATTAGCTTGCGACGAGCCGGCCCATCCCGGACACTACCACATCGCTTTTGTTTGCAGCCGTTTGCCATCGGTCCGCATGTCTCTGCACAACGCCTCGTCTGCGCCTTCCGCGGCAGCAGCGCCCCCTACCCGCGTGCGGTATTTCGTCGTGGCGATCTGCGTCGCCATGGCGGTGCTTCTTTACCTGGATCGGTTCGCTCTGACGCCCGCCACCGATACCATCCTCAAAGAACTGAAGCTCAGCAAAACCGAGTTCGGCGAGGCGCTCAAGGCATTTTTCCTGGCCTATGCCCTGATGCAAATTCCCGCTGGCTGGCTGACCGATACTCTCGGCGCGCGGCGGACACTCACGATCTACGTCATTGGTTGGTCGCTGGCGACAATCGGCCTGGGTTTCGTCCGTGGCTTGGCCGACATTTCGCTCGCCCGCATGCTGATGGGGATTCTGCAAGCCGGGGCCTATCCGGCCGCGGCGGGCCTGTTGAAACTTTGGATTCCCCTAGGTGGACGCGGCGGCGCCAACAGCAGTGTCGCGATGGGGGGCCGCCTCGGCGGGCTGTTCGCGTTTGCCGCCACCGAACCCTTGATGCTCCTATTGGGCCGGCTTGCTGGTTGGGAAACGGGCCGCTGGCAGTTGGTTTTCGTGCTGTTTGGATCGCTGGGTCTGGTTTGGGCAGCGCTCTTCATGTGGTTCTATCGCGACCGGCCGGACGACCACGCCTGGTGCAACTCTGCCGAGCGGAACCTGATTTCCGGCGGTCAACCGACGGAAGCGGCGATCAGCACGGCCGCGCTATGGCCCATTTGCCTGGTCTATTCGCTCGTGAACATCGGCTGGATCGTCCTCGTGTGGTGGCTGCCGCAGTCGATCATGGCCTGGCAGGGCGCGCGGCTAACTGCCCTTGTAGGCAACGAGAGCGTCGCCAAGGGTCTGCTGGAGGCGCTGGCAATGCTCGTCGGCCTCATCGGGACGCTGGCGGGTGGTGCGCTCACCAATGTAGTGATGCGCGCCGCCAGCCCCGTCGCGGCACAGCGCTATGCTCTACCCCTCGCGGCCATGGCGCGCAGCAAGGAAGTCTGGCTGATGTGCGCGATCAATTTCGCGGTGAATACCGGCTGGATTTTCCTCGTCACCTGGCTACCGGTGTACCTGATTGAAACCCGCGGCGCGGACATTGGCGAAGCGGTGGCGGCAACATTGCGATTGCTCTGGCTGGAAAGCTGGATTCCGCCCCCCTCGGCCGACCCGAGCACGCAGCGGCGAATTATCGCCGGACTGTTGACCGCGGCCACCGGACTGGCCGGCATGCTCGGCAGCATCTCGGGGGGCGTTTCGACCGACCGCTTCGTGGCCCGCTATGGCCGCGCGTGGGGCCGCCGATTGCCGGGGCTGTGTGCGGGGATTCTTGTCAGCGGTCTATATCTGCTCGCGCCAAGACTGGAAAGCGTGTGGCTGTTCGTTGGGGCGATGATCGCGATTTCGATGGCGATCGACTACGGCCTGG
>JANRLS010000098.1:0-25502 GCA_033762315.1 Pirellulaceae bacterium | reverse complement strand
GATCCTGCCCAAATCGCAGCGACCCAAAACCATTCTCCACGGCGGCATGCCCCCCGTTCCCCCCGCGCATGTCGAATGCACCCCCGCCGCATTCGCGAAGTATTGGGCGGGGCAGGATTGAGGATGGCGGATGTCAGAATGCGAAGAGCGAAGTGCGAAGTGCAAATTGCGGGCGGGGTAGAGTCTCCGCTTGCCAACACTTGCGAAATGGCCCGGCAACCGGTACGAAATAGCCAGCAAGTCTTTCCCTCTCTGGAATTCAAATCATGGATAAGTGGCCGATTGGTGTGTTCGCGAGCGTCGATGCGGGGCTGGGGGTGAAGCTGGAGGTGGCGCACGATTTGGGGGTGCCGACGATTCAGCTTCATGCGCCGCACCAGGGGAGCCGCACGCAGGCGAATGCCGATGCGTTCCTCAAACGGCTGGCCGGATATGGCATCCAACTGACGGCGGTGTTCGGCGGTTTCGAGGGGGAAAGCTATGCCGATATTCCGACGGTCGCGCGGACGGTGGGCCTAGTGCCGCCGGAAACGCGGGGGGCCCGTACGCAAGAGATGAAGGAGATCGCCGATTTCGCGAAGCTGCTCGGCTGCCGGGTGGTGGCCCTGCACATTGGGTTCGTGCCGCACGACACGGCGAATCCGCTCTACCAGGAGACGATCGACGTGGCCCGCGAGGTGTGCGACCACTGCGCGAAGAACGGCCAATCGCTGAATCTGGAGACCGGCCAGGAAACGGCCGACGACCTGTTGCGATTCATCGGCGACGTTCGGCGGCCGAATCTGTTCATCAACTTCGACCCGGCCAACATGATCCTCTACGGCACCGGCGAGCCAATCGCCGCGCTAAAGAAGGTGGGCAAATTTGTACGCAGCATCCACTGCAAGGACGGCAAATGGGCCAAAAACCCGGGGCAGGAATGGGGGCAGGAAGTGCCGCTGGGGGAAGGGGACGTGGGGATGGAAAACTACCTGCGGACGCTCAAGGAAATTGGCTACGACGGGCCGCTGACGATCGAGCGTGAGATTCCGCAAGAGCCGGCCCGGCAGAAGGCGGAAATTGGCCACGCGATTCGGCTGCTGACGGAACTGCGGAAGAAGGTGCTGGGTTGACTCGAATTTAGCCGGCAGCAAAGCGGGTTGCGGTGACTGGCGGTTGACCCTGCATTCCGGGACCAGGTTTGGTCCCGGCTATTGAACCATTAAGTGTTGCTCCGCCGTCGCGGCCGGCGCACTTTGGCCGGCTCGGCCGCTTCGCCAGGTTGCCCGGTCGGTTTTTTGGACTTGATGAACCATCCCATGAGCCACCGCGGAGCGCTGGTGACGAGCGTGAGGATTTGCG
This sequence comes from Pirellulaceae bacterium, assembly GCA_033762315.1. Lineage (GTDB taxonomy): Bacteria > Planctomycetota > Planctomycetia > Pirellulales > Pirellulaceae > CAYLLN01. The sequence continues at coordinate 24,161 of JANRLS010000098.1, read as the reverse complement.
GCCAGGCGAGCCACATCGCCCCCAAAACGAGACCGACGCGCACGCAGCCGCCAGCCAGGCCCGCGGCGCTGCCGTCGGCCGGACCGCGCAGGGCGATCACAAAGCCCAGCACGAGCAGAAACAGAGCCAGGATGCCGAGGGTCGCGCGTCGCATCCTGGCATTATAGATCGATTCGCGAAGCGTGGCACGACGAGTTTAGCGGAGCAGCTTTTCCAGCTCTTGCCGCATGGTTTGCTCGATCATTCCCCGAAAAAACGAAGCCGCCAGCGGGAGCGGGCCGATGATCCGGACATGCTGCTCTTCGACGGTGAGCGCGCCGCGAATCGTGAGGCCGGAGGCGATGAAGCTGAATTCGAGCAGGTCGGCCGACCACTGGCCGCGAACATCGCTGATCCGGTCACCGTATTCGCGGCGGACCTCGTCGATGAAGCGTTCGACGCGCAGGCGGGCTTGCTCGCGACCGAGATCGTGCTCGACGGCCAGGCGAATTTCGGCCATGCCACGCTATCCCTTCTCGTTATCGTCATAGGTGACTCGGTCGCGCGGATGCCACAGCGGCAAGCCCAGCCGCAGCCGCTCGGCCAGCACGTCCAGTTTTTCCGAAGTACCCGGCATGGCGGTGGTACCGGGGGCGTCCTTGCTCGCTTCCGACCGGGGTTCGAAATCCCATTCTCCCACTTTCATGGCTTCCAGCAGCGAGCGCGACACGGCAGTTCTCCTGTCGAAGTAAACGGACGAAGAGAAATCGCGAAACGCACGAGACGAGTGGCACCGGCCGCCGTGACGAAAGGTCGCCGCGTGGCCGGCGCTGGGGATTTAGTATGGAGCACTCGCGCCGCCAGTCAAGCGCCGCGGCGGTGCGAATTCGCGCTCGCCGCGGACGAGGCTCGCCAGGGACTTGACACGCGCGAGGTCGAGCGGTCCAGTTCGGCCGCCAACGCAAGCCGCGCCGCGGACGCCGACATAGTCGGGCGACAGCGGCAACAGCCGGCGAATGCTCGCCTCGTCGAGCGAACCGGCCAGGACGAGCGGCGCATTCAGATCGCCGGCAAAGGCCGCGATTGCAGCGATGTCGTCCCACGACAACACTTGGAGCAGGTTGCCTGCCGACTTGCCATGCGTATCAACCAGAATCGCCCGGCAGCCGGCGGCTTGAGCAAACTTGAGAATTGCCCGTGGCGCGGGGGAATTTGCCCGCTCGTGATCGGCATAGATGACGGCGACGGGGAGCACGCCGGCGGGCAAGCAAGCCGCCGCATCGAGCCAGCGAGTTTGCCAGTCGGCCAGTTGGCCGCAGCCGGCGAGGCCGAACTTGGCATACGTCATGCCGCCGCAGTGTGGCAGGCGATCGAGCAGGTTCGCGTCGAGCAGTTCTCCGGCGGCGATGCTGGCGGGAACACGGCCGCCGACCGCCGCGAGGACTTCGCGCCAGATTTGCGAATCGGCCGCGCCCAAAGCGCCGCGCGCGGGTTCCTTCACGTCGATCAGAGTGGCACCGCCGGCCAGGGCGATTTCCGCTTCGGCCGCCGTCCGCACGCTGATGAGCAGGCCCGTCACGAAGCGGCCTCCTGCCGGGCTGCTTTCCGTTCGCGCAGGATCGCCCCCAGCCGAGCGTTCAGGTGGCGCATCAGGTCGGGGGTGATCGGCTCGCACCAGGCACCGCGAATTGTGATGTATCCCTCGCACCAGTGGCCGAAGGCGGGCTTCACGTCGCGATGCTTCCACTCGGTCGCCGCTTCGGCGAGGCGGACGATGACGTTTTGCGTTTCGGGTTCGCGGCCAGCCAGCTTCGGTAGATTGCTATCTCCCTGGCCGAGAAAGAAGCACTCGACCACGTCGATCGGCACGCGCACCGGCTGGGCCGAATCGAGATACACGAGCAGCTCCCCGCGGGCATACGCCAGCCGCGGCAGCCGCATCCAATAGATGAACATGGCGACGAGAAACCCGCTTCCCGCGCCGAGGATTCCATAGAAGCCAATCGCCCACGCGCTTTGCTCGCGGGCGATGCCATAGGCGGCCGCGGCGAGGCCCAATGCGCAGAGCACCGCCGGCACGACGAGGCCCAAGGCGAGCGCGCGGCGGTTGGTGCGGAGCCAGACTTCGGGCATGGCGAGGGTTCCGGGCGGAGGATACGAGGTCGGTTGTATCAGAACGTTGCCCGCTGGCCAGGGGACGCGGCCCAAGCGTCGCATCCCGCCCAGGCTCGCGGTATCATCGAGAGGCCGCTACGAGAGCTTTCCCACCAGCCCGAACGAGGGATCCGATGCGAACGTCGCTTGCCGCGCTGCTAGTGTTGATCGCGCTGCCGCTGCTGGCGGCCGAGCCAGCCTGGAAGGAAGCCAGCATTCCCGACGACTGGAAGAAGGCCCCGCCGAAAGGGACGGAGCGCTATTGGTATCGGTGCCAGGTGGCGATTCCCGCCGACTGGAGCGGGCGGCAACTGCAGCTGGTGGTCGAGGCGGTCGATGATGCCCGCGAGGTCTATGTTGGCGGCCAGCGCGTCGGTACGCTCGGCAGCTTTCCGCCGGACTATCGCAGCGGGCTGGGCGAAACGAAGCGATTCGACATTCCGGCAGGCTGCTGGCAAGCGGGCAAACCGGCTGTGGTGGCGATTCGGGTTTGCAGCATCGAGCCGCGGACGGGCTTCAATGTCGCCGCGCCGGTGCTGTTTGGCGGGGAGCAGGCGATCCGCCTGACGGGCCAATGGGAGATCGCGCCGGGGGACGATCTGTCTTGGGCCGGTGCCGATGGTGTTGGCCAGGTGAGCGTCGCGCCGTTTGCGAAGGTGGACAGCGCGGCGGTGGTCGAGAAGGAGCTGAAGAAACTGGCGACGGGAGACGATGGCCCGCTGTCGCCGGCCGAATCGCTGGCCCGAATGACGACGCCCGACGATTTGCAGGTCGAGCTGGTTCTGGCCGAGCCGCACATCGGCCAGCCGTTGTCGATCAAGTGGGATTCGCGGGGTCGGCTGTGGGTGGCGAATTACCTGCAGTATCCCAATCCCGCCGGCTTGACGATGATCAGCCGCGACAAGTTCCTGCGGAGCGTTTATGACCAGGTGCCGCCCCCGCCGCCGAACCATTTTCGCGGAGCGGACAAGATCACGATCCACGAGGATACGGACGGCGACGGGAAGCTGGACAAACACAAGACGTTTCTCGATGGGCTGAGCCTCGCCAGTTCGTTCGAGTTCGGCCGGGGCGGAGTCTGGGTGCTACAGCCGCCGTACTTGCTCTTTTATCCCGACGCCAACGGCGACGACGTGCCGGACGGCGACCCGGTGGTGCATCTCGAAGGGTTCGGAATCGAAGACTCGCACAGCGTGGCCAACAACCTACGCTGGGGGCCCGATGGCTGGCTGTATGGAGCGCAGGGAAGTACCGTCACCGGCAACGTGAAGCGGCCCGGCGACAAAACGGCGGTCCACTCGCTGGGGCAACTCATCTGGCGCTATCACCCGGAACTGAAGAAGTACGAGGTCTTTGCCGAAGGAGGCGGCAACGCGTTCGGCGTCGAGATCGACAGCAAAGGGCGCATCTTCAGCGGCCACAACGGCGGCAACACCCGCGGCTTTCACTATGTGCAGGGAGGCTACCTGCAAAAGGGGTTCGGCAAACATGGCGACCTCAGCAACCCCTACACCTTCGGCTATTTCGAGGCGATGGCCCACGGCAACACCCCGCGGTTCACGCACTGCTTCGTCATTTACGAAGGGGGCGCGCTGCCGGAGAAGTACAACGGCAAGCTATTTGGCGTGCATCCGCTGGGGAGCCATGTGGTGCTGAGCGACGTGCTGCCCGACCGTTCGTCGTTCAAAACGGCCGACCTCGGCTACGCCCTGCAAAGCACCGACACCTGGTTCCGCCCCGTCGATATCCAAGCCGGGCCGGACGGAGCCGTTTATATCGCCGACTTTTACGAGCAGCGGATCGACCACGCCAGTCACTATCAGGGGCGGGTGCAAAAAGAGAGCGGGCGGATTTATCGGCTGCGGACCAAGGGGGATAAGTCGGTGATGGGGAAGTTTGATTTGGGGAAAGAGAGCCCAGCCGAACTGATCCTTCGGCTGGGAGATAGGAACAAATGGATTCGCCAAGCGACACAGCGAGAGTTGTTGATCAACAGAGGTCTAAACATCTTCGAAGAAGTTGCAGGTAGGGCGCTGATGGATCTGTCTAAGGGGCGTGGACAGGATGCCCTCGAGATACTGTGGTTTGGAATTGGACAAAACAGTCACCTAAGCGCGGATGAGATTCTTGCGGCGCTCCGCAATGAAAATCCATTCGTCCGTACTTGGACGGTTCGTCTCGCTTGTGACGACGGCGAACTTGAGGACGAGACTGCCAAAAAGCTTGCCGACCTTGCCTATCGCGAATCCAACGTCGAAGTCCGCAGTCAACTCGCCGCTTCCGCTCGCCGGTTGCCGGCGGCGCAGTCGCTGCCGATTGTCAAGAATCTGGCCCAGCGGAGTGAAGACGCGGGGGATATCCATATCCCACTACTACTTTGGTGGGCCATTGAAGCCAAGGCCGATAAGGATCGCGACGCGGTGCTGGCCCTGTTTGCCGACAAAGCGTTCTGGGACCAGCCACTTGTAAAACAGACAATTGCCGAGCGGCTCATGCGGCGGTATGCGGCGACGGGCCAGCGGAAAGACCTGCTGACCTGCGCCAAATTGCTGGAACTGGCCCCGAACAAGGAACATGCCGCCCGGCTGATGGCGGGCCTGGAAGCGGCTTATGAGGGGCGCGAGCTGACCAACCTGCCGGACGAACTGGCCACCGCCATGTCCAAAGCCGGGGCCACTTCCCCCACGCTCCGCCTGCGGCAAGGAGATAAGGATGCTGTCGCCGAGGCGCTCAAAACCATCGGCGACGAAAAGGCCGACGCCACGAAGCGCCAGGCCCTGATCGCCATTTTTGGCACGATCAACCAACCGACGTGTGTGCCGGTGCTGCTGGAAGTGCTGAAAGCTTCGCGCAACGACGGCCTCCGCAGCGCCGCCCTGGCTACGCTGCAATCGTATGGCCAGCCCGAAATCGGCAGCACGGTGGTCGGCCTCTACGCGGGCCTGCCCGAGCAAGTCCGCGAGACGGCCCAGTCGCTCGTCGCCAGCCGCAAGGCGTGGGCCGAGGAGTTCCTGGCCGCCATCGACGCCGGCAAGATCGACAAGCTCACCGTCTCCGAGCCGACGGTCCGCAAGCTCTTGCTGCACGATTCGCCCCGCATTGCCCAGCTTTGCCAAAAGCATTGGGGCGAGCTTTCCGGCCCGTCCCCCGAAGCAATGCGGGCCGAAATCGAGAAGCTGATCGGAGTGATCACCAGCACCACCGGCAATCCATATCAGGGGAAGCAGCTTTATGCCGCCAGTTGCGGCAAGTGCCACGTGCTATTTGCCCAGGGGGGGCAGATCGGCCCCGACCTGACCAGCTATAAGCGCGACGACCTCCGCGGCATGCTGCTGAACGTGGTCAATCCCTCGGCCGAGATTCGCGAGGGGTTCGTGAACTACGTCGTACGCACCGTCGATGGCCGCACCCTCAGTGGCTTCATCGCCGACCAGGACGCGAACGTCGTCGTCCTCCGCGGAGCCGACGGCCAGAACCTGACCATCCCCCGTGACGAGATCGAAGAGATGCGGGCCACGCAGCAATCCGTGATGCCCGAAGGTCAGCTCAAGCCGCTAACCGACCAGCAGATTCGCGATCTGTTTGCCTATCTCCGCAGCACCCAGCCGTTGCCGTAGGGACGGATTCTGCCGATTGCTCTTCCCTTGGCCGAAGTGGCTTTGCACAATGATCGCACTCCCACCTTCGCACCCCGCCAGGAACTCCCGCCCATGAATTGCCGCCTGCTTGTCGCGCTCGGTCTGTTGCTGTTTCCCTCGCTGGCCCTCGCCCAGGCGCTGCCCGCCAAGCCGGGCGATTGGCCGCAGTGGCGCGGCCCGAATCGCGATGGCATCAGCACCGACAAGAACTTGCTGAAGGAGTGGCCGGCCGAGGGGCCGCCGGTGCTGTGGCAGGTCGATACGGTCGGTGCGGGCTATTCGTCGCTGGCGGTGAAGGATGGCCGGCTCATCACGCAGGGAGATGTCGGCGGCGTCGAGCATGTGATCGCCCTCGATGTTCGCGACGGTCGCACGCTCTGGTCCGTGCAGCCGGGCCCACTGGCTGAATTGCTTGCGGCCCGCATTGCCGCCGACCTCAAGCAGCTCGACAAAAACGCCGATGGCATGGTCGATGAGCAAGAGGCCCTGGCCCGCTTTGGCTGGGATTGGAACAAGCACGACCACGCGGCGGACGGAGATGCGAAGGCCCTGGCTGAAAGGAGGGCGGCCGCGCTGTTTGCCAGGTTGGATGGCGATGGCGACGGCCGGCTCACCTTTGCCGAAGCGGGAAGCCTGCTGCGGGAGGCTTTCGAGCGGGCCGATAAAACCGATCCCGCTGCCGATGCCGCCGTTCTGGCCAAAGAGCGCGCCGCCGCCTACCTCAAGCTCGATCTCGACGGCGATGGCCGCGTTTCCAAGCAAGAGGCCAAGAACACGGCACTCGACCGCAATTTCGGCCGGACCGATGCTCGCGATCCGGCCACGAACAAAGGGGATGATCTGCTTACGGCCGACGAACTGGAAGCCGCCCTGAAAAAATACGAAGCGGGCCGCGATGGAACCCTATCGCTCGTGGAACTAGCCGCTTACTACGTCGAAACCAAGGCTCGCGGCGATGGCATCCTGACCGGCGACGAACTCCGCGGCGCGGTCGGTGGCTACCGCAACGGCATGGGAGACGGACCTCGCGGCACGCCCACCATCGACGGCGATCGCGTCTATGTCGAGGGGGGCAACGGCGACGTCTCGTGCCTCGAAGCGGCCACGGGCAAGACCATTTGGCACGTTAACCTGCGGAGCCAGTTCGGCGGCAATACGCCGGGCTGGGGCTATTCCGAATCGCCGCTCGTCGTCGATAGCCTCGTGATCGTCACGCCTGGCGGCAAGGGAGGAACGCTGCTGGCCCTCAACAAGCTGACCGGCGAACCGGTGTGGCAAAGCCAAGAGGTAAAGGAAGGGGCGCACTACAGCTCGCCGGTCGTCGCTGAAATTCATGGCATCCGGCAGATCGTGCAGTTCGCCAATCAGAGCGTCTTCGGCGTTTCGCTGGCCGACGGCAAGCCGCTGTGGCGCTACACCGCCCCCGCCAACGGCACCGCCAACTGCTGCTCGCCGATCATCGAGGACAACCACGTCTTCGCCAGCAGCGCCTATGGCACCGGCGGCGGTCTCGCCAAGATCATCCCCGCCGGTACCACGCAGCAAGCCGAGGAAGTCTATTTCGAGAAGAAGATGGCCTGCCACCACGGGGGCATCGTCAAGATTGGCGACTACATGTATTCGTGCGGGGGAGGCTCGCTGATTTGCATGGAGTTCGCCACCGGCAAAATCGCCTGGCAGGCCCGCGGCCCCGGCAAAGGCTCGCTCGTCGCCGCCGATGGAATGCTCTACGTGCTCAGCGAGAATCAAGAGGCGGCGCTGGTCGAAATCTCGCCGGAGAAGTACGTGGAACATGGCCGCTTCAAAACCCAGGGGCACGGCCGCCCCAGTTGGGCGCACCCGATCGTGATTGGCGGTCGCTTTTTCATCCGCGACCAGCAATCGCTGACCGCGTATGATGTGCGCGCCCAGTAGGAGTGTCGCGGGGCAGTCGTGATGTGGCACCGACGCTACCCGCTCAGGCCGCGGGCGTGCAGGTAAAGCTGCACGTCCCGAAACTTGAGCTCGGCGGGCAGATTGGCGAGCAGCGACCGCACCTTTTGCGGCGGCTGGTTGCCGATCAGCTGTTCCAGCAGGGTGATTTGCCGCGGCGAGAGGAGCCACGCCTCGCACACCGGGTGCCCATCGCGGGCCGCGCGGAGCACATGGTCGAAAATCGTTTCGGCATCGAGGCCGCGCGCGTGCTGGCATTCGATCGCTGACAGACCGCTTTGCAGCACGCGCCAAGTCCAATAGTGCGGCGGATGAGAGGCGTCCGCCGGCTGGGGCGCGGCGCGCGGGACAACGAATTCGTCGGGCGCGTCGAACTCGGCATTCACCTCGGCGAACGGATCGAAGTCGGCCTCGCGCTCCGTGGGCGCGGGGGACATGGGAGATAGTTTTGTGGGCGTTGGCGTCGCTGTTGGCGTCTTTGTGGGCGTCTTTGTGGGCTGAGACGGGGGAGTTTTCACGGAGGGCTTTTCGGCGGTCTTTTCCACGGGCTTCGCTGGCGCTTTGGCCGCGGGCTTGCGCCCCGGCCGGCCCGCGTGCAGCTTGCTGGCGAGGGAGCTGCCGAGGACGAGGGTCTCGGTCAGCGTTTCGTCCCCCTTCATCACGGACTGGCCGCGCGGCGTGAGCTGCAAGAGTGGCCGGTGGGGTTGCAACTCGACCTGTTGCAGAAGTCGCAGCCGCAAGAGGGCGTCGATCAGTTCCAGCGTTTCGTCCTCGGAAAGATGCTTGAGGAGGCCGTAGGTACTATGTCGTTGCATTCCGACCTTCGTCACCTTGGCCGATTCGGAGCCGATGAGCATCCCCGCGACGAGGCGCTTGCCGAAGCGGCCTTGGGTGCGGGCGACGCCGCTGAGGACGATCCGCACCGCCTCGACCAGCTCGGGAGATTGCTCCGCCGCCGCCTGATCGGCGCTGGCCGCGCCGGCCGCCGAGCCGCCGCAGTTGTCGCACAGGCCGCACTTCGCCCGCGAGGGATCGCCGAAATAGTCGAGAATCTCCACCTGCCGGCAGCGGCGGGCGGTGGCATAGGCAACCATCCGGTCGAGCTTCTTGTACTCGGCGTCGCGGCGGCGTTGCTGTTCGGCGAAGTCGATGCCCAATTGATGAAAGGGTTTGTGGCGCTCCAGCATGTGGACCGCCCGGCCGCGAAACGGCGGGACATAGTCGAACGCCTGCAGCTTGGCCAGCTCGCGCAAGGCGCGGGTCAGGGCCGCGGAATCGACTTCGGCCGCGGCGGCCAGCTTGCGGGGATTCACGAACACCCGCTCGCCGCGCAGCTCGCCGATCTCGGCTTCGATGGCCCGCAGCACGCGCCACTGCACCTTCGCCTCGCGCGGCAGCAGATCGACCAGCGTCGGCAGGTCGCTGTCGATCTTCACCCCCGCCATGTTCTGCCGCGAGTCGAGCCGCTCCAACGCGCCGCACCCTTCGAGCAGCTTCTCGCAAGCCGCCACCCCATCGCTACGAATGTTGAGTCCCAGCCGCTCGCGGATTTCCTCCAGGGTGAGCTCGATCGGGTCTTGGTCGATCTTGCGCAAGTAGTCGTATACCTGTTCGACGGTTTCCGGCGCAGGATATTTGCTGTCGATGAAGAACTCTTGAATCCGCCGGTCGCGCGAGGAATAGAGCAGCAGGCACTGCGAATGGAGGCCATCGCGCCCGGCACGCCCCGCTTCCTGGTAGTACGCCTCCAGCGTTCCCGGCAGGTTGTAGTGGACGACAAACCGCAAGTCCGCCTTGTCGATCCCCATGCCGAAGGCGTTGGTGGCGACGATCAGCGGCGAGCGACCTTCCATGAACGCCTCTTGCACGCGATGCCGCTCCTCCGCTTCGAGGCCGGCGTGATAGAGCCCCGCCCGCCGATTCGGCAGGCTCAGGCGCAGCAACTCGGCCAGCTCTTCGCACTTCTTCCGCGTGGCGGCATAGACGATTCCCGCGCCGGGGGTGGCATTGAGAAAGTCGAGCAGCGACTGGTCTTTATCGACTTCGCTATAAGCCTCGCGGACGCCGAAGTGCAGATTCGGCCGGGCGAAGCCGGTGATGAAGACGCGCGGATCGCGGAGCTGCAATTGCTTGGCGACATCGGCCCGGACTTCGGGCGTGGCGGTGGCGGTGAGGGCGATCGTCGGCGGAAAGCCGAGCCGTTGCCGCAGCAGACCGAGGCGGGCATAGTCGGGGCGGAAATCGTGCCCCCACTCGCTGATGCAGTGGGCTTCGTCCACGGCCAGCAGTTGCAGGTTTGTCGCCCGCAGCTTTTCGAGAAAGGCCGAGCTACGGAGTCGTTCGGGGGCAATATAGACGAGGTCGAACTGACCGGCGGCCATGCCGTCCATCCGCTCGAACTGCTCGCTGGGCGAAAGGGTGCTATTGATGCAGGTGGCCGCGATTCCCCGCGCGGCCAGGGCATCAACCTGGTCTTTCATCAAGGCAATCAGCGGCGAAACGACGAGCGTCACCCCTTCGCGCGCCACCGACGGCAGCTGGTAGCAAAGGCTTTTGCCGCCCCCCGTCGGCATGATGCAGAGGCAATCTTGCCGAGCCAGCACGGCGGCGATGACGTCGCGCTGGCCGGGGCGAAAGCTGGCCAGCCCGAAGCGGGAGAGGTGCTGGTCAAGATCGGGAATTTCCGTCGCCGCGTCCATTTCGCGATTGTAGCGGACGCCGCGGCGAATGTGCCGGGCTTAGGCCGATGCGTTTATGCCGAGCTTGGCGGCCGCGTCGGCGACAGTCGGCGCGACCTCGAAAAACTTGTCGAGCTTGGTGACCGACAGGACCACCGCCACGAACGACGGAATCGCGCAAAACACCACCCGGCTGCCGTTGGTGTTGGCGTGGGCGACCAGCGTCACCAAATTGCCGACGCCGATGGAGTTGATCCGCGGCGAGCGGGAAAGATCGACGATGACTTTGGTCCCCGGTTCGGCCACCAGCGGATGCAGGTGCTCGCGAATTGGATCGCGCGAGGTGTCGTCGATCGGCCCTTCGGTCTGGGCGAGGAAGTAGTCCTTCTGGCGCGTCACGGTCAGATTCACGGCAGGCTCCTGGCAAGAAGACTTGAGAATAAGCCGGAAACGCGGGCCGATGCAACCGGTTTTCTTCTTTGGTTCTCGATTGACGCGGACTCGGACGATGGGCGAGGCCGCTTACCGCCGCTGATAGCCGGCGGTGCGGACCATCCGGTTGTTGGCTGCCGGCATCGTGGGCGAGGGCGCGGTGCGGGGAGCGGCCTGTCGCGTGTATTGCGGCTTCGGCTGCTGGGCCTTATGAATCGGCTTGCCAGGAACGGGCTTCGGTCCGGGGGCGTGGTCCCAGTTCTCTTCGAGGACGCTGTGCGGACCTTCCATCACGGCGCCGTGGCCGCCGGCATAGCCCCCGCCGTGGCCGCAAGTGGCACAGCCGCCGCTGCCGCAGGTTCCGCAGCCGCCGCAATCGGGCTTGTGGCAGATTCCACAGCAGGGACCGCAGGGAGAGGGGCAATAGGTGAAGCCATGCACGGCGGCGAGCAAGCGCTGGGCGGGGCCGAGGTTGCAAAAGCCATGCGGGCCGGTCCATTCGCCGTGGCATTTGTCGCACGGATCGCAGCAGTCCGGCGGATCGCTGAACCATTCGCCCCAGTAGGTTTCGCCGCAGCCGCGACCGCACGACATGCCCCGCCGCAAGGCCGGGAGGATGCCACAATCGCCGGGGCAGGCACACGAATCGCAGCCGCCGGGGCCACAGTCGTTGTTTTCGCCGCACCAGACAATCGGCTTGGGGATGCTAAAGCAGCAGGTGGCGCAGGGGGGGCCGCAGGCCGGCCCGCGGCAAGCGCCGCCACACGATCCGCTGCCACATCCCGCGCAGCCGCCATGGCCGGCCGCTGGTCCGCCGCCGTAGCCGCTATGCCAGGTGACGGGAGTGGGCACTCCCAATCCGCAGCCGCTACCGGCTCCGCAAGGGCCGTTCCAGCAGCAACAACCAGTGGCGAACAGCGAACCAGCCCCGATCCAGGCGACAAGCAAGCGGGCCAACATGACGAGAGTCCCAAGGGGGTGTGGACGAACGAGATAGTGGCGTTCGCATTCGTTATCGGCCAGAAAACTTGGCACAATCGAGAAAATCGGCCTAACCGGCAAATTTTGCCGCGCCTGGTCGGCAGAAAGTGCGGCTCGACCATGCCAGCAAACCAGCAGCCGGTGTGCTGGCAAGAAACGAAGCAGCCCGCGGCCGGTCGCGCGTGCCGCGAGCTTAGCCAGTGGATCGTCGCGCCGCCGCCCCCCGGCCTATTCCAGCGGGGATTCGGTGCGGTTGCCGACGCGAACCTTGACGGCCTGCGCCTTGCCGGCGCGGAGAATGTGGACTTCGACCTCTTTGTCCACGGGGGTCAGGCTGACGAGATTGATGAGGTGGTTGTCGTCCTCGATTCGCGTGCCGTCGAAGGTGAGGATGATGTCGCCGATGCGCAGCTGGGCCGATTCGGCGGGGGAGGCCTTGGTGACGCCGGTGACGCGGGCCCCCTCGGGCCGCGGCAGCCCCATTTTGGCGGCCGCTTCGGGGCCGAACGAGGCATCGAGCCGCACACCCAAATAGGCCCGGACAACGCTCCCTCGGTCGATCAGCTGGTCGGCGATCAGCATGACCATGTTGATCGGAATCGTGAAGCCGATTCCTTCATTCCCGCCGCTGGAGCTGGCGATGGCGGTGTTGATGCCGATCACCTCGCCCCGCAAATTGAGCAGCGGCCCGCCGCTGTTGCCGGGGTTGATGGCGGCATCGGTTTGCAAGAAGTCTTGATATTGCACGCCGTCGTCCGCCAGTTGCAGGTCGCGGCGGCCCTTGGCGCTGATGATGCCGTAAGTGACCGAGTGCGAGAGGCCGAAGGGACTGCCGACGGCGAGCACGAAATCGCCGATTTCGAGCCGCGCGGAATCCCCCAGGCGGGCTGGCACCAGTCGCTCGGCGGCAATCGCCAGAATGGCGATGTCGGTGGCGCGATCGGACCAGACTTGCGTCGGATGGACGAGCCGCCCATCGGCTAGTTTGATCGTGATGCCGGCGAGTGTCGAATAGCGGATGACATGCCGGTTGGTGATGACGTAGAACTTGCCGCGGCGTTCGATGATGACGCCGCTGCCGGCTTCGTCGAGCGGCTTGGAGCGCGGGGAGCGAAGGTCTTCGGTGTCTCGGGCCGCTTCGATGTGAACGACGTTCGGTTTGACGAGCTTGACGACCCGCTTGAGGATGCTCCCCTGCTGTTCGAGCTGGGCGACATCCTGGGCGAGCTGGTCGTAAAGCTGGTCACGGGTGGTCCCGGGCTCCGGGGGCTCGAATTCGTCGGCAAGAGCCGAATGGGTAGCGAACCCCGCAAGAAGAGTGGCCAGAAGTGCGGCTGACCGCAAGTTGCGCGATAGCATGGCGGTTGGCTCCTTCCAGCCGGCGAAATGCGAAGTAGCAAGTGGCGGCGCGGCCTAGGAGATGTCCATTTCCATGTCGCTGGCAGAGACTTCGCTATCGGCGACACCGACATCGAGGATGCGGCCCCAGTTGTTGCCGCCGGGGGAATCGCCGCTCTTTTCGGCTTCACGCTGGCACTGAATGCAGGTCGTCGCGTAAGGGAGCGCTTGGAGGCGGGCCAGGGGAATCCCCTCGCCGCACCCTTCGCACACGCCATAATCGCCGTGCCGCATTTTTTCGAGGGCGACTTCGATGTTCGTCAGTTCGCGGCTTTCGACCTCGGCCAGTTGCGAACTGATTTCGTCCTGAGCGGCATCGAGCGCGGCGTCGATCACGTCCCCCGAGTTTTGCTGCCGCAGCTCCTTGAGCATGCTCAGATCGCCGGCCAAAGCCTGGCGCAGGGCATCCCGGCGGCGAACCAGAATTTGCCGGAGGTTCATCATTGCGTCTTTGCGTGCCATGTTGTTCCACCTCTCGAATGAGTCAGCCGCCAGTTGTCTGGAAGTGCCGCGTCAGTAGTCCTGCTGAATGCTCTCGGTTGCCGGTCCTGGGGCTTCGCGGTTGCCCGGCGCGAATACGCGTTCGGTCGCCACGAACACCCGAAATATAGTACGCAGCCCGGCCAGTTCTGGATCGAAAGAGTCGCGGCGGAAAATCCTTGTGAATTCGCTCACAAACCCACCTAAAGCCAATGCTCGCAGCAGGTTCCAACCACGATCGAGCGGGCCGACAAGCAGCCTTGGCATTCGTGGGGAGGGGTCGGATTTGTTCCACGGACACTTTTCGACCAGTCCAGCCTGCGGCTTGCCGCACGGCCGGAGCATTCGTCATTGTTTGACGCTTTCCGATAATCGGCAAAATCGGCAGCCGGGTGGAGGGAAACCAGGTCCGGTTCGGCAGAATCTGCCGACTTGGCCGGTTCCGCGGCCGACGGCAGGTGGCCAACCTTTGACGATCCCCTCGCCGCAAGCTAAATCCCCCCAGACCCTTGCGCGCGGATCGCGCCGAGTGGCCCACCCCTTGCCGCGATAGGTTCGCCCATGTCCGTCACCGTTCCGCTGCGAAAGGTTCGCTCGAACAGGCTGCTTCCCGCACCTGTCGAGCCGCTGGCTTTGGTCGTTCGCGGGGGGGAGCACGACGGCTGCGAGATTCGCCTGCGGGCCGCCAAATGCACGATAGGTTCCGCGCCGGGCTGCACGCTTCGCCTGCGGTCGCCGGGCGTCAGTCCGCTGGCTTGCTGGATCTTGCGCGGACCGGGGGGAACGGTGGTTCGCCGCCGGGCCAGCGATACTCAGCTAAATGGCGGCGCATTCCGCGATGCTCCGCTCGCTCCGGGAGATTGCCTGCGGATCGGCTCGGTGAAGCTCGAAGTGCTGAGTTGCTCCGTGGCACCAGCAGTCGCGTCGGAACCCTCGCGGGAAGAGCCGCTTCTCGACGAGCAGCGCGCTGAATTAGAACAAACGGCCCGCACCTCCGCCGCGACCGCCAGCCGGTTGCAGGCCGAATTGACCAGCATCGAACAGAGCAGCTCACGGCAACTGCTGGAACTAACCGACCAGGTCCAGCGCCTAGGAACCGAACGGGATGTCGCGCAAGCCGCCGCCGCGCAGGCTGCCGCTGAACGAGCCGCCGCCGCGCAAGTCGCAGCCAATGTTGAGACCGCTCGTCAACTGGCCTGGCTCGAAGAACGGGACCGGCTCGAAGCTCGCTGCGGCGATTTGTCTCGGCAATTGGAGTGTCAACGCACCGAGCTCGAAACGCTCCGTGCCGAACAGTCGCAGCGGAACCTAGCACCGCCGGTCGAAGCGCCGCCGGTCGCGGCCCAGATGACGATCAGCATGGAGCAGATTCGTCGCGAAGCCGACGAGGAGCAAGCCGAGCTGCGGCGAGAACGCGATGATCTGGCGGTCGAACACCAGACTTTACGCACGTCGTTCGCCGACCTGACCCGGCAACTGCGCGAAGCGCAAGTGGCCCAGCAAGAGCTCGACCGTACCAGCACCGCACAAGCCGAATTGCAAGCACTGGCTCATGAGCGGCTCGCGCGAATCGAACAGCTAGAACAGCAACTGGCCAGGACTGCCGCGGACCAATCGGTGCAGGCCACTGAACAGCTTGTCCAACTCGCCGCCGAGCGCGAAGCCCTGGCGACTGCTCAGCGGAAACTCGCCGCCGAGCGTGAGGCTCTGGCTGCCGCTCAGGCGACCTTCGCCATGGAACGGAGCCAGGCCTCGGAACTGGCTGCTTCCAAGGAGCAGGTGCTCAATCGACAGGCGTCGGAACTAAGCGACCGCCTGGAGCAGTCGAGCGAGAAGGCTCGCCAGCTAGACGAGCGGCAGTGCCAACTGGACGCGCGGGAGGCTGAACTAGCCGCCCGGCAGACCGAGTTCGACGAAGTCGAGACTCGCCTCCGTGCCCGGCACGCCCAACTGCAAGAACAACAGGCGGAATTGGAGGCTCTTGGCGGACAGCTTGACGAGCGGCAAGCGCAACTTGAGCAGCGTCAGCTGCAGCTCGACGAGGCGGCTACTCGCGGCGTGGCCGGCGAAACGCGTCGCGAGCAGGCCGAAGTAGTTGAGCCCGCGGCCGAAAAAACATTGGTCGTAAGCGGCCCCGCCGCCGAACCTGTTCGCGAAAGCGGCAATGTCGAATCGGTGCTCGACCGCCTCGTCAAGGCGGGCCTCTGGCGTGGGGACGATGAATCGACTGCTGCCGCCGAGCCAGCGGCTGTTGCTCCGAGCGCGGAACCGATCCAACCGTCGCCCGAGGATCCGGTCGCCCGAGGATCGGACGACTTGGACCCGGTACCTGCCGATTCGCAGGATGGCGTGGCCGAAATTCCCGCGGCCCCCGAACCGCTGGCCGACGACTCGCCGGTAGCGCCGCCGCCACCTTTCGAAAAGCCAGTCTGGACCGACCGCCCCGTGGCAAATGCCGGGGGAGACGATGAATCGATCGAGTCCTATATGGATCGACTGCTCAAGCGAGTGCGGGGCGACGCGCACGGGGCAGGCGGCGCGGCCGAGAAACCCGCCAGCCGCTATGTCCCCGCCGTTCCGGCTCCGGCTCCGCTGCCCCAAACCAAACCGGTCACTCCCGTCGAGCCGGTGAAGGCCGAAGAGTACATTCCCCGTTGTCAGGCTCCCGAGCAGGGGGTCAATCTCGCCGCGATGCGTGAGCTGGCGAATTCCGCCGCCCGGTCGGCGATCCAATCCCACGCCAGCCGGCGCGGCGGGAAGACCGCTCGGGGCCGCTTGCTCGGCTCGGGGGCCAGCCTGGTCGTCGGTGCGTTCGCAGGGATTTTTGCTATCCTCCAGGGATCCTGGCTGCTTGGGGGCTGCTCGGCGCTGGCGCTCGTCGCCGCTGCTTATTGCGGCATGAATGGCCTCCGCAGCGCCTTCGATTCGCTTCGTTTGGGGCGGCCGTCCGAAAGCGCGAAGACACAATCCGCAGCCGAGCCTGCCGACGAGCAGAACTAACTCCCGCCGCGCTGGCAAAACGGGCACCGCGCCGGGTCAACGCCTGCCGCCGGAGCAGGATCGTCCGAGCGAAACGCCTTCGTCTCCCGCCAGCCGCAGTCGCCGCAGCGATGCTCCCAGGAGTGAACCGCGAGGTCGCCGCGGTCAAAAAAGTTATACCGGCACGCGACGGCGCTTCCCCCGCACTTGGGACACACGCCGGCGGGTTGAGTGTTGCCTGGCATAGGTGTGCATTGGCGAGCCGAAATCCAGCACGGTTCTAAAATCCCCGCGCGCTCCGCACGTCGTCGAAGTCGCGCAGATGATAGCCGATGCCGACATAGTCGAGTACCCGCAGCAAGCCACGCAACGCCACACCCAACCCATCCGGCCCGCTGAAGCCGCCGAATTGGCCGCCACCCTTGACGTGCGGTTCCAGATCGACGAACACGCCGGGGACTCCCCGTTTTTTCAGCTTCTTTTCAATCGTGGGGATGAAGTCGCGGAAATCGCGGAGCACCATGTCGTGGCCGCTATCGCCGATATCGGCGGGGACGAAATTCTTCAGGGCCTCTTCATCGACGTGCGTGGTCCGCTTGGCGCGCTGCGGATGGCGATAGTCCTTGATATGCATCCAGCCGAGGCCGGGCTTCATCTTCTCGTATTCGGCGAAGACTTCGGCCGGCGCGTAGCCTTGCGTGCTGATATTCGCCGCGTCGAAGATCGTAACTAGCGCGGGATGATCGACCTGGCGATGAATTTCAGCGAGCAGCTCGCCATTCTGTCCGATCAGGTTCGCTTCGACTTCGAGACCAAAGGTCAAATCGCTCCGGTGGCACATCTCGGCGATCTTGCCGAGCTGATCGACTGCTTGCGGCACGTGCGGCCAAGGATCGGTTCCCTTGGGGTGGTAAAACGAAAAGCCACGGATGAGCTTGGTTTCAAAAGCGTGGGCCAGTTCGCAGGCCTTCTTCACCTCGTCGGCCAGATACTTTTTGAACGGCACAAAGCGATTCTTGGTGCCGTCTTCCTGATCGAGCAGCTTGACCTTGCCCAGCGGCGAGCCGAGCGTGGCGACATTCAGACCATATTCGTCTTCCAGGTGGCGAATCTTGGTGATCTCGGCCTTGCTCAGTTGCATCACGTTCTTGATGCCCTGGCCAGCGTCGATGAACCGGAGCGAGTAATACTGGAGGCCGATGGCCGCCAAAGCCGCGAATTGTTGCTCGGCGGTCTTCTGATTGGCGGCTTCGTCGCCGAAGGCGGAAAGGATGACGCGGGGTTGGTCGGCCATGGAGAGGGGCTCAAGGGGCGGAGGTGACGTAAATGAGCCACCAGCATCGGTTTGCCCCGGCAAGTTTGCAAGGGGCGGATGCCGCCCCCGCCACTATCCCCGTTCCACGACCCCTTCGACCAGCTTCACGATTCGGTCGGCCTGGCGGGCAATCGACAGGTCGTGCGTCACCATGACGATGGTCAATCCTTGGTCGCGGTTGAGGCTCCGCAGAATCGTCAGAATTTCTTGCCCCGTTTTTTGGTCGAGATTGCCCGTCGGTTCATCGGCCAGCAGCAATTGAGGCTGGGCGATCAACGCCCGAGCGATGGCGGCCCGCTGCATTTCACCGCCAGAAAGCTCCCGCGGCTGGTGCGTCAGGCGGTGCCCCAGCCCGACCATTTCGAGCAGTTCTTTGGCCCTGGCGGCTTGTTCGCGCTTTTGCCGCCAATAACTGAAGACCCCCAGCCGTATCATGGCGGGAATGAGGACATTTTCGAGCGTCGAAAGCTCGGGCAAGAGGTGATAGAACTGAAAAATCATGCCGAACTTTTGATTCCGCAGCACGTCGCGCTGGCGGGCTGGGAGATTGTCGATCCGCTGATCGCAGAAATGGACTTCCCCCGCATCGGGGGCGTCCAAAGTGCCGAGCAGATGCAGCAGGGTACTCTTGCCGCTTCCGCTTTGGCCGACGATGGCGACGAACTCCCCCGGCTGGACGGCGAAATCGACTCCGCGCAGGACCGGAACGATGTTCTTCCCTTTGCGATACGACTTTTCCAGGTCGGTCGCCGAAAGGACTGGGGCGGAGGGTAAGTTCAAGGTTCGAGGTTCCAAGTTCAAAGTTGCCGAGGAACTTTGAACCTTGAACTTTGAACTCTGGACTCTTGGTTCATCCACCAGCGCGGCAAGTTTACTCATAGCGCAGGGCCTCCACGGGATGCAAACGAGCGGCACGCAGCGCGGGGAGCACGCTGGCCAGCACGGCGATCAAGGTGGCTCCAATCGCCACGCCAATCACGGTTTGCGGCTCGACGATCGTCGGAATTTGCTGGAAGTAATACACGGTCGGGTCGAAAACTTCGTGCCCGGTAATGAACTCAATCAGCTGCGCGATCTGGTTGATGTAGGCGACGAATAGCAACCCGCCGACCAGTCCCACGCCGCTACCCACCAGACCTAGCGAGAATCCATAGCTGAGAAAGATGCTCATCACGTCGGCACTGGGAGCGCCCAGCGCCTTGAGTACGCCAATGTCCTTGGTCTTTTCCACCACGATCATGAAGAAGGTGGCCAAAATGCCGAAGCCGGCGACCGCGATGATGAGGAACAGCAGAATGTTGAGCAGCGTCGTTTCCATTTGCACGGCGGCGAGCAGCGGGCCTTGCATGTCGCGCCAGGTTTGGATGCGATACGGAAATTCCTCGGCCGGAAAACGGGCCTGCAACTTCGCCTTGACGGCATTCAGGTCGGCACCCGGCTTCAGTCGCAGTTGAATCGTCGTCACCGCGTCGATGCCGGTTTGGGGGTCGATCATGCCGCGCATCTCTTGCAGCTTGCGGAGCGGAACGAAGGCGAAGCCGCTGTCGTACTCGCTCATCTTGCTTTCGTAGAAATCGACCACCGTGAAGAGGTCGCTGATCGCCTTCGGGGGCGTGCCGGCCGAAGGGAATGTCACCCGCACGTCGTCGCCCGGGCGGGTGAGGAAAAAGTCTTGCACCTTCCCCTCGCCGTCGCGCTGCCGCACGCTGCCGATGGCGATTCCCAGGATGATCCCCGTGAATTGCTCTTTCGCGGGATCGAACACTTCGGTCGGATTTTGGGCCGCGAAGGGATCTTGCGGGATGGCGGAAGGTCCGGTCGCGAGAGGCGTTTCCGAGGCCGCGGGGGCCGAAAGCGCCCCTGATTGTTGACTCCCAACTCCGGGCTCCTGCCCCTTGTCCGCCGTTCCGCCGGGGTTCATGGCCGCCGCCATTAGCCGCTGCTGTTGGTCGTAATCCCGTTCGTAGCTCACCCGCAGCCGGCGATATTGCCAGCCGCTCGGCGGAAGGGCATGGTCCTTGGTCCCATAGCCTCCTTCACGAAGCGAAAAGCTCAGCTTCTTTTGGTTCTCCGGATGGAGCAGGTATTGTCGAAAATCGCTCACTTCGGCATAGGTCGCTTCGTCCACGCCGATCAGATTGACCTGCCGCGTTAGCCACTGGCCGCGGACATTCATATTGATCATCGCCGGCACATGGACGGCCGCGGTGACTCCCTGCAGATCGTCCCCCACCACTTTGCGAATCTCGGCAATGTGCCAGGCGGGATTGGCGAAGCCGTCCATGCCGTGCCCTTCGAGCACGATGTCGGCCAGGATGCCATGCAGGCGGACATGCATTTCGCGGGCGAACCCCGCCATGACGCTATTGACGACGATGAGCGTTCCCACGCCAAGCGTCACACTAATGATCGAGGCCAGGGCGATGTACCGGGTCCGCAGGTATCGCCACGCCAGCAGCAGTTTGTACATGGGCCGTCCTTGGCCGGGGTGCCGGAACCAGTTGAGTGTCGAGCCGGAATTGTCGCGAAGTTTCGCCAAATGCCCTAGACCACTTTCCCGCGTCATGCTGGTTGCTCGTGCATTCGCCGCGTTATGGGCCGCGCCATCACTGCTAGCAACCGGTGGGGGATAGTCACGGGCGCGGGGTCGTTTCTATGCTGCTCAGCATGAAAACACTTTATTTCCGCGGCGGAACAATCGTTTTGGCCGACC
The DNA here is from genome assembly GCA_033762315.1 of Pirellulaceae bacterium. Classification (GTDB taxonomy): domain Bacteria; phylum Planctomycetota; class Planctomycetia; order Pirellulales; family Pirellulaceae; genus CAYLLN01. The sequence goes on along the minus strand of JANRLS010000098.1, from coordinate 3,482 downwards.
GCTTGCTATCGGATGGACATGTCGCCATTGCGGGTGATCGTATCGTGGCCGTCGGGCCAGGGTCGGGTTCGCCTGTCGCGGGAGCGAATGTAGTGGACCTCGCAGGGGCTTATTTGGCCCCCGGCTTTGTTGATCTGCATATCCACGGTGGCGACGGGGCCGACTTCATGGACGGCACCGAAGCGGCCTTTCGGTCCATTTGCCGCGCCCACGCCCGCCACGGCACCACGAGCCTCTTGCCGACTACGACCGTCGGCCGGCACGATCAACTGCTCGCGGTGCTGCGGCTTTGTAGGCATTTCAAGCAATCCGGAACCGGCGGAGCGCGGGTGCTAGGAGCGCATTTCTACGGCCCTTACTTCGGCAAAGAGGCGAAGGGTGCCCATCCCGGAGCGCACTTGCGCGATCCGGTGGCCGACGAGTACGAGCAATACCTCGCCTATGCCGACGCGATCGTCACCGCCACCGTCGCTCCTGAATTGCCCGGTGCGGAGAGCTTCCTGCGTGCCTGCCGGGCCAAGGGAATCGTTGGCAACGTCGGCCATTCGCACGCTACGTTCGAGCAGATGGAGCAGGCGATTGCCTGGGGGGCGAGCCATGTCGATCATCTGTACTGTGCGATGTCAGACCGGGCTCGCTTGCGGCAGACGCAGACTTATCCGATGCGCGGCGGCGTCCTGGAGGCGACGCTCTACTTCGATGAACTGACGACCGAGGTCATTGCCGACAGCAAGCACCTGACGCGGGAGCTTTTGCTGCTCGCCCACAAGCTGAAAGGGCCTGATCGGCTCGCCCTGGTGACCGATTGCAACCGGGCCCTCGACATGCCGGATGGTCCCTACATGATGGGCCCGCTCGATGGGGGCGAGCCGGTGTTCAAGCGCGATGGCGTCGGCATCATGGGGGACGGCAAAGCCCTAGCCAGCAGCGTAGTCGGCATGGACCACTGCGTGCGGACGTATCGCGAATTGACCGGCGCGCCGCTGGCGGAAGTAATCCGCATGGCGAGCCTGACTCCCGCGCGCATCGCTCGACGTGACCAGGATTTAGGAAGCATCGCGACCGGCAAACTGGCCGACTTGCTGGTGCTCGATTCGGGATTGAACGTGCGGCAGGTCTATGTCGGGGGGGAGCTGCTGCCGTCCACCCGTTGAGGCGATTTCGCGAGACGCGGCGACACCAGTTCGCCCGCCAACCAGCGCAATTCGCCGCGGGCGAAGAAGGCATAGACGAGCATGCCAGCAATGACGAGCGCGCTCAGCCGGGCAGCGGGGGTCCAGGCGGCAAGCACGGGCAACTGGCGCAGGGCAAACACCGCCAGTCCCATGGCGAGCGCCGCGAGCAGCGGCCGCCAGAGCGGCAATAGCACCGGTCGCGGCGGGAGATCGGCACTTCGCAGACAAAACCACAAGTAGGCCGGTCCCCAAACAACAAGCAGCACTGCCGTATAGCCCAGGGCGATACCGAGCATTCCACCGCTCGCCGGACTTCCGACTTCGCCAGTCAGATGCTCGCGTCCCAGGAAAAAGCCGACGAGCGAAGCCTGCGTGAGTAGGAGCGTCAGCACGAGCATCGCGAAAAGCAGCCGGCCCGATTTTCCCGCCGAGGCGAGCACATGCCCACCCGCATTGACGAGCCCTTGCGTCAGCAGTGCCGGCGCGAGGGCGGCGAGCACCCAGCCGCTCGCTCGCCAGGCTGGCCCTCCCAGAACCAGCATGACATCGCTGGCGGTCACCAAGAGCCCCGCCGCGCACGGAAAGAGGCCCATCGCCACCAGCCGAAAGAACCGGGACGCCAGCGCGGTCCGCTCCTCGCGCGATACGGCTTGCGACAAGCCGGCGACCATCACCCCGGTCAGCGGCGCCGTGAGCAGATACACGGGCTTCATGAAAAAGTTGAACGCCTGCGAATAGAGCCCGACCCAGCGGTCGGCTGCCGGTCCGACCAGCGCTGGAAGCAGCACTTTGTCGAGGTTTTGAGCGACGAAATAGACCAGTTGGCTGACCGAATAGAACCCGCTGAAGCGGATTAGGCCAGCGACTGATGCGCTACGTCTCGGCCAGCCCGGCCGCCACGGTTCGATCAGCCAGACCCAGAGGGTGAGCACCGCGAGCTCGCCATATTGCTGGGCGACAAGCGCCCAAATGCCACCGCCGCGGCGAGCCGTCTGGATGCCGGCGATTCCTCCGGCAACGAGCGACAAGAGCCTCACCGCCGCGAGCGGAGCAAACTTTAGCCGCCGCTCCAGAAGCGCCTGATGTTGATTGCCGAGGGCGGCGATGATCGTGGCGCCAGCCAGCGCGAGGCCAACGGGACCCAAGATCGGCTGCGAGTAAACTTGGGCGAGCCAGACTCCACCGAGTGCCGTCAGCGCGGCAGCCACGAGGCCCCCCGTGACATTCAGCCAGAAGAGACTCGTCAGTTGCTCGGCCGATAGTTTGCGCTGCAAGACGGCGGTCGAAAGGCCCAAGGTCGTCGCCATCCGCGGGAGCATGACCACCGGCAGGACCATGCCTAGTAGCCCATACTCGGCCGGCGCGACCAATCTCATCATGATCGCCAGCACTACCAGCGACACGATCTGCGCGGCGATTTGCGCCGCCAGGACGGTGCGAGTTCCGTGGCGGACCTGGTGGTCCAAATCGGCTGGGCTCGGGGCAGTCATGGGAGCCAAGTGACCAGAGCCGGTAGTCCGGGGCAAGGTCAGTCTCGCGGAATGGCCGAGACTCTGGCTGGTCGCGATGGGACGCGAGCGGCTTGCCTACTCGTCGGAGTATCTGCCTCGCCCGTTTTGCGAATTGATCACCCGCCGTTCTCGGTCGAAATTGGGAAGCTGCCGCGGTGCCCGCTGGAGCGACGCCGGCGATGCGGCGGGGCGCTGAAGCGACGGCCGAGCCTGCCCTGGAACGGCGGGCGCTCCTTGGAGCGAGGAGGGGTCTTGGTCGAGGCTCTGAATCCGCTCGATGATCCGGCCGGTTTCGATGATTTCGTTGTTGGCCAGCGGATTGCTGCTATCCCCTTGCGGCGCGAGGAATTCGCTGAGCTGCATGAACGACGGCGACATCAGAATGATCAGCACCGCCGGGGCAAAGCAAAACAGCAGCGGAAAGGTAAGCCAAACTGGCATGCGGTTTGATTGCAGCGTGGCCAGCTGCTTGCGGGCGGTGCGGAAATGGTCGGCCTGGGTTTGCAGCGTGCCGGTCATCGAAGTGCCAAGCGTGTCGCCGCGAGCGAGGAGCGTGGCGACTTGCCGCACTTCGGGGGTATCAATTCGGTTGGCCCAATCGGCGAGCGCTCCGCGCAGGCTGCCGACATCCGACTGTCGCCGCATGATTTGCAATTCTTGTGAAAGGGCCGGATAGCTGGCCAGATTCTTCGCGACGTGATCGAGGCTGGACGAAATCGACATCCCCCCCGACAGACACATGCTGAGCATGTCGAGCATGTCGGCCAGGCCGGCGGTGATTTCATGCACCCGCACC
>JANRLS010000097.1:0-2828 GCA_033762315.1 Pirellulaceae bacterium | reverse complement strand
CCTCAACAAGGGTGTGCTGCCGCGGGGTTACTATGCCTTGGCGGAGCAAGTTGCCGGCGGACGAATTCCCGATGTGTTGACGCTGCAGGAAATCGACAATGACCGGCAAATTGACGACGAGCCAAGCGGCGGCACCGCCGTCGCCACCGAGCCACCACGGGTGAGCATTTCGGTTCGGATGGAGCAAGCGTTGTATGCAGTCAAATCGAATCGGCTGGCAATTCGCCGCGGGTCGAGCGACCGGGTGGTGGCCCTGGTCGAGATCGTCTCGGCGGGCAACAAGGGGAGCCAGCGCGACTTCAAGGCCTTTGTCGATAAGGCGGCCGATGCCTATCACCAAGGAATCAACCTGCTCATCATCGATCTTTATCCACCGACCAGTCGCGATCCGCAGGGCATTCACGGGGCAATCTGGGGCGAGTTGGGGGGCGAGCCCTATCTCGCTCCCCCCGGCAAGCCCCTGACGCTCGCCTCGTATGTCGGTGAGCCGGAATTCGCAGCGTATGTCGAGCCGATTGCCGTGGGCGACATACTGCCGCCGATGCCCTTGTTCCTCAGCCCCACGCACTATGTGAATGTACCGCTGGAGGAGTCCTATCTGGCGGCCGTGGCGGAAATCCCCGACCGGGCCCGGGAGCCTCTCGAAGCGTAGCGCACTATGTCGTTTTTTTCCCAGTATTTCCTCAACACGCTCTCGCTCTGGCAATGGGGTCTGCTTGCGCTCGTCCCGCCGGCGATCATCGCGCTCTACTTCCTCAAGCTCCGCCGCCAGCCGCTGGAGGTTCCCAGCACCTATTTGTGGAGCAAGGCGATTGAGGATTTGCACGTCAATTCGCTCTGGCAACGGCTGCGGCAAAGCTTGCTGCTGTTTTTGCAATTGCTCTTGATCGCGCTCTTGATTTTCACGCTGCTGCGGCCGGGTTGGCAGGGGACGAAGCTGGAGGAAAAGCGGTACGTCTTCCTGATCGATACTTCGGCCAGCATGGGGGCTACCGACGCCCAGCCGACGCGCCTCGACCAGGCCAAACAGGAGGTCATCGGCCTGATCGAGCAGCTCAAGCCCGGCCAGGCGGCGATGATTATCAGCTTCTCGAACGTGGCCAAGGTCGAGCAGCCTTTCACCGACAATCGCCGACTGCTGCGGACGAAGGTCGAGCTGATCGAGCAGACCAACCGGACCAGCGACCTGAGCGAAGCCCTGCGCGCGGCGTCGGGGCTGGCGAATCCGGGGCAAACGGGAAATCCCGACGAGGGGGATGCCCCCGTGGCCGAGGCGATGCCTGCCGAGCTATTCATCTATTCCGACGGCGGCTTTGCGACGGTTCCTTCGTTCAAGCTCGGCAACCTGACGCCGACCTACGTCAAGGTCGCAGGGGACGAGCACGCGAATCTCGCCATTGCCAATTTCAGCACCGATGTGAACCCCGAAAAGCCCGGCAAGATCGAGGCCTTTGCCCGGCTGGAGAACCATTCGACCGCCGAGGCGACGGTCGAGGCTTCGCTGTTTTTGAACGACACCCTGCTCGACGCGCAACAGGTGACGATTGGTCCTCGCGGCGACAAGGGGCTCCCCGGCGCGGCGGGAACCAAGTTTGAGTTGCAGGAGATAGAAACCGGCATCTTGAAGCTGGTGATCGACTCGAAAGACAACTTGCTGACCGACAATACCGCGTATGCGGTGGTCAATTTGCCTCGGCCTGCGAAGGTGCTGGTTGTTTCGCCCGGCAACGATGCGTTGGAATTGGCCCTGAAAACCGATGAGGCCCAAAAAGTAGCCGATGTTTCGATTGCCGAGCCTAAGTTGCTCGAAACCAAGGCCTATGCCGACCAGGCGGCCGAAGGGGCTTATGACCTGATTATCTACGATCAGTGCGCCCCCAAGGCAATGCCCGCTTGCAACACGCTCTTTATCGGCCGCTTGCCGCCGGAGGGGTGGAAGGAAAAAGCGCCAAAACAAGGGCCGCCGCTGGTGATCGATACCGACCGGGTGCATCCGCTGACGCAGCTGGTGCGGATGGATAATGTGAAGATCGTCGAGGCGACGCCGCTGGCCGGCCCGCCAGGAACGATCACGCTGGTCGATAGCGACATCGGCCCAATCTATGCCGTCGGCCCGCGCGGAGGGTACGAAGACGCCGTACTGGGCTTTCCGATCATCACGATCACCGCCGACGGCAACCGCGAGGTAAACACCGACTGGCCGATTCGCCGCAGCTTTCCGGTGTTTGTGATGAACGCCGTGAAGTACCTCGGCGGAGTCCGCAGCAGCCTGGCCGCCCCGAGCAGTAAGCCCGGCCAGCCGGTGATTTTGCGAACGGCGACGCCCGTTCCCACGGTGCGGGTGCAGTCGCCGCGGGGCGACCTTTTCGAGATTCCTCGCGAAGTGCAAGGGACGTATGTCTTCGGCCGAACTGACGAGCTGGGGGTTTACAACGTCCGCGAAGGCTCGGCCCAAACCGCCAACCAGCAATTCGCGGTCAACCTGTTCGATACCCGCGAAAGCGACCTTACGCCGCGCGACGCGATCGAAATTGGCCATGAGGAAATTGCCGCGAAGCAATCGAAGCAGGTGGCCCGCAAAGAACTATGGAAATGGCTGCTGCTGGCGGCGATTGGCGTGCTGATCTTCGAGTGGTACGTCTATAATCGACGGGTGTATCTCTAGCCCCGTTGCGAGCGCCAGCGGATGTCGCCCGATCCCTCGAATCCGTATGCCGCTCCGCCGCTGCCGGCCGACGATGGGCTTGCGCCGCTGTCAGCGGTGGAGGTGAAGGCGCTCTTGCGCATGCCGGCTTGGGGACTCTTGGCCAGTTCGGTGTGGGGCGTGG
>JANRLS010000096.1:0-11204 GCA_033762315.1 Pirellulaceae bacterium | reverse complement strand
CATGCCGACGCAGTGATCGGCTGGGCCTGGGCCGTGTTTCGCGACTACGACTTCGCGAAGAATCCGCTCGGCTTTCGGGGGCGCACGGTGCGGGCGCTCGCGGCCGCGGCCAACCGGATCGGCCACCTCGATCTTGCCGATTCGATCGGCATCGATTTTCACAAAACGGGCTTCGCCCCCTACATTTCGTCGCTGTTCCTGCTGCGCGATCGCGCGCAGTTCGCGGCCCTGGTGCGGCAGCGCGAAACGATGCCCTATCTCTATCACACGGGGGAATATCACCCCGGCATGTTCACGCTGGAAACCTCGCGCTCGGCGACGGGGGTGATGGCGGCGCTGGCGAACCTGCTGCTGTTGGGCAAAGAAGGGCTGCGGACGCTGATCGGGCACGCCGTCGAAATGGCAGAACTCTTGCGCGAGTTGGTCGCGGCCCGGCCGGAACTGTCGGTGGTCAACGACCACAATGTCGGCCCGGTCACGCTCTTTCGAGCCTATCCCGCCGGCACCGATACCTTCACCGCCCTGCATCGCGAGCTGCACGATTCCACGTATCGAGAGCAGTTGTTGCGGCACAATCAGTTCAATCGCTGCATCTATGAACGAGTCGCCGCCGAGGCCTTTGCCGGTCGGGGGGTGGCGATTGGCTACACCGACAACTACCGCCTTGCCGATTGTGGCGAGCCGATTACGGCCCTCAAGTCGTATGTGCTTTCCCCGTTCACGACCCCCGAACAGATGCAAACAGTGGTCGCACACGTGCTCGAAGCGGCTCGCGCCTGCGAAGCCAGGGAATCGCCCGCCTGACTTTCGTGGGACAGGCGTTCCGCCCGCGGCGCTCTGTTGCTGATTTGTTCATCCCCCTCAACCGGAAATCCATCCATGAGCGAATCTCCCGCCGTCGTCTTCAGCGGCAAGAAGTTTCGGATCGTGCGGCATACCGTCACCACGGATCGCGGCAATCCGAAAACCCGCGAAATCGTCGATCATCCGGGGGCTTGCGTCGTCGTGCCGCTCGTCGGCGACGACCACGTCTGCCTGATTCGCAATTATCGAATCGCGGCGGGCGAAACGCTGATCGAGCTCCCCGCCGGCACGCTGGAGCCTGGCGAGCCGCCGCACATTACCGCCGAGCGCGAGCTGATCGAGGAGACGGGCTACCGGGCGGCCAAAATCGAGTTCCTGCACGCCTTTTTTCTGTCGCCGGGCATTCTCAACGAAAAAATGCATCTGTATCTCGCCACCGGGCTGACCGCCGGCGAAACGGCTCGCGAAGAAGGGGAGGAAATCGAGAACCTGCTCGTGCCGTGGTCCGAGGCCTTGAGCATGATCTTCAGCGGCCAGATCAAGGACGCGAAAACGATCGTCGGCCTGCTCTGGGCGGATCGATTGCGAAAAGGCTGAACGGCAACGGACGGGACGGGGACCATCACGGCGTTCGGTACAGCACATGCGGCAAGTTGGCGTGGGTGAAGGGGCGCTCATAAACGAGGCCGCACTTTTCCATGACACGCCGCGAGGCGAGATTGTGCGGCTGGGTATAGGCAACGATGGTCGGGAGCTGCAGCACCAACAGGCCGATGCGCAGCACCTCGCGGCTGACCTCGGTGGCGAATCCGCGGTTCCAGAATTCGGGGAGCAGGGTATAGAGCAATTCGACTTCGGGCGTACCCTCGACCCGGCAGTGCCGCAGGCCGACGCGGCCGACAAAGGCTCCACTGGCCAGTTCGCGGAGGGTCCAGATGCCGAAGCCATGCGTTTGCCAGTGGTTTTCGGAGTCGGCCAGCGTCTGGCGCACTTCGCCGTCCGTCAGTAGCTTGCCGCCGAGCCAGGCGCGAACGCGCGGCTCTTGCCCCAGGCGCTGGTAGTCGGCGTAGTCCGATTCTTCCAGGCGTTGCGCCAGTAAGCGGGCAGTTTCAAATTTGGCCACTGCGGATTCCATGAGGCGCTCGCGCAAGAAACAGGCCGGAGCGAGTGGTCCTCGCTCCGGCCCGGAAGGGTTTGATTCAGGACTGCGCGACAACTAGCGGAGGATGCCAGCCGAGAAGACAGCCCCCATCAGCGTGGTGCTCTCTTCAGCATCATCATGCACGTCGTTGAACGTTTGCGCTTCCCAGCCAGCGCGGCCAAAGAGGTACGCACCGTTCCATTCGCGATGCACTTGAGCGCCGAGCTGCAGCTCGGTGATGCTGGTCGCCATATCTTCCGTGTCGTTGCCTTCAGCCACGCCATTGCCGACAACGATCGACTGGCGGCCAATGGCGTAGAGGGCCAGGCGGTCGTTCACATGCCGATACAACTCGGCCGTGACCACGGGGCCGACCCCCGTGATGGCGTCGTTATCGCCGTCGTCTTCGTCATCATGATAATCGAGATAGCGAATACCCCCGCCCAGGACCAGATCCCAGTTGCAACTGAGCTGAAAAGAATCGTAGATTTCGAGATCGAACGTCGTGATATCGATATAGTCATCACCGGCAGTTTGCTCGAAATCAAAGAGGCGGGCGCGGATGCCCAAGCCGTCGTCACGCTGATAACCAATCCAGAAGCGGAAGCCATCCTCGAAAGTATCGAAGTTGACCCAGTCATCATCGCCACCGAACGGCTTCAGAAAGAGGACTTCGCCGCCGGCGATCCATCCTGACCGGCAGCAGTCGTTGTCGCAGCAGCTATCGCCGCACCCCTTCACGCCGTCGGTGCAGCCCACACCGCCGTTGCTGGCGGCCAGCCGCGATTCCAGCTCGGCGAGCCGGGCATAGACGTTGTGCATTTCGGCCGTGCTGGCCAGCTGAATATCCTGAGCCTGGGCCCCCCCGCTCACGCAAACCGCCACCAGGGCCGCGACAGCGCAGAGCGCCGCGCGTAGAAACTCCGTTTTCATTTTCCGCCTCGTTGTATCAGATTCTCCAATTGCGAGTATCCGTACCCGCCTGTCATTCCTTCCATCGGGCGGGGGCGTCAAGAAGTTTGCGGCCAACCCGCGCGGACGGCAGGGACGGAAAAACCGGCAAGGTTTGCCAAACGGGCGGCAGAGAAAGCTGGCTGAAGGCGTAAGCTCCAATGCGGCATAGGCTTACGGCGATTTTGGACCGGCGTAGCTGAGCGAAATCAGGGCGAAGCTGGTGCAGAGGTTGGCATCCCCCTCAAAGAACTGCTGCGTCGGATTGACCCACGAGCCATCGTCTCGCTGGCGCTTGGCAAGCTCCTCGAGCAAGTCCTTCCGCCAGGGGTGCGCGGTCCCCTTGTCGTCGGTAATCGTGTCCTGCCCCAGGGCTGCGAGCGCCTTGGCAAACGTGTTGCAGTAGTAGAAATAGCCCGCCTGCCCCTGGCCTGGGTGGCTGGTGACGTCGTAATTCTTGCCGATCCATTTGACGACCGCCTTGACCCGCGGGTCGTCGGCCTTCACGCCGGCAAACACCAGGCTCTTGAGCCCGGCATAGCTCATCGCGCCATAGCTGCGCAGGCCGCCGCCGGCTTCTTCATCTTCTTTGCCCGGAATGGGGGTGTAGTAGAAGCCGCCGTCGTTGATCTTGGCGGCGAACGGCGTGGTGTTGTGCGGCGATTCGAGGTTTTGGCAGCGGGAGACGAAGATCAAGGCGTTTTGGATCGCCTGGTCGTCGGCTCCCGCGCCGGTGCCGCGGAGAGCCTCGATCATGAAGGCGGTGTTGGAGAGGTCGGGCCGCCCTTGGCCTCCGTAGCCCGCCCCGCCGAAGTAGAAGCTGTCTTGCCCGTGCCCCTCGGCGGCGTCGAATGGAATCTCCTTCAGGAATTTGTCGGCATTCGCCAGGATTTTGTCGTAGCGGCCGTCCTTGTTGGCTTCCTTGAGGGCGAGGGTGCAAACGCACGTTTCATAGGTCTTCAGCCGGCCGTTCGGGGCATGGATGCCGCCGGTGGGCTGCACGCTGGCTTCCAGGGCCTTTAGCGCCTTGGCGACCGTTGGATCATCGACTGAGCGGCCGTGTCGGAGCATGGCCGTGGCCGCCAGCGAGGTGATGCCGATGCCGATTTGCTTAGTGAACGTGCCGTCGTCGGCCTGACCCTTGGTGCGGAGGAAGTCAATTCCTTTGGTCACGACCGTTTCGTATTGCTTGGGGTCGGGGCCGGTTTCATCGGCGGCTTGGCCAGTGCGAGCGATGCCGAGGGCGACTAGCGCGGCGGACGCGGCGAGGAATTCGCGGCGTGAGGAGGAAAGTTGGCTCACGGAAGACTCCGGAAAAGGGGGCGGTGCGAGTGGTCCTAGGTAAGCATTTGTCGTGCCGAGGGGTTTGGAGCGAGTTTGGCGGGCCAGGTGTTGAGCGGATCGACAGGTGAGTTTGGAGTTTCGACAGCCGAGAGAAATCCCAAACTGGCGCTGCGGGTTCGTGAGGAAAGGCCCTCGCTGGCGAGTCGGGTTGGTGTGGGACTTCCCTTGCTGGCGCTGCGGGCTTGTATGGGAATATTTGGCTGGCGCTGCGGGCTTGTGGAGCTACCGTTTTTTTCGCAAATGGCCGGCGGTGGATTGAAAATACTTGGTGCGGCGGGTTTGGACCGCCTCGGAGCTTTCTTGCTGCTGGCGGCGGAGATCTTCGAGATTTGCCTGGCACAGCCGGCAGCCGATGGTTTGGAGATGGAATTCGAGGTAAGTGGCGTGCTCTTCGCTGAGCGCGCCGAGCAGGTAGCTGCCGAGCTGCTCGCGCGGCGGGCAACTCAGCCGATGCCGGCGCCAGATTTCGCCAACGCTATGCACCCCCGCGTCGCGGCGGCTATTGATCGCGGCCAACTGCTGCAATAGCTCGGGCCGAGCGCGCAGCTCCGCCTCGACGGTGGCCATCTCAGTGGGAGAGAGGGCCTCGTCGAGATAGGCTTGCAGGTCGGATTGGGTGATGCGGGGCATAGGGGTTCAGGGTTCAAAGTTCAAGGTTCAAAGTTAAATTCAAGGCCGGAAACTTGGAACCTTGAACCTGGAACTTTGAACTTGGTATCTAGCCCCCCGCCGCGGCGGCTTGGAGGAAGCGTTCTTCGAAGGGCTGAATGACAACGAAGCCTTGGCCGCTAAATTCCATCTGGATCGACTCGCCACTGCCGCGGCCGAAGAAGGTTTTTAGCGAGATATCGGTGCGAAACTCCGGCTGCAAGTTGCCAGACCAGGCGACGGTGGCGTTGGGATCGGTGCGCACCGGTCGGCCGGGCTCGACGAGCAAGGTCAGCGGTTCGTGGTGCGTGGTAATCGCCAGCATTCCACGCCCTTCCAGGCGGACATTGAACAGCCCGCCGGCGAGCATTGCCGAGAGCTTGCGCATCATTTTGATGTCCCAAGTCAGCGACGGCTCGAAGGCCAACAAATCGTTGCCGTTGACGTGGATCGCCTCTCCATTGAGCTGCAAAATCTGCACGCTCTTCCCTTCGTCGCCGAGGTACATCGTCCCCTGGCCGGTGGCCTTGGTGAGCCGCGTTCCCTCGCCGGTGAGGGCCTTTTTGAAGAACTTGCCGATGCCATGCTCCAAAATTCCTTCGCGCTCGAATTTGATCTGGCCGACATAGGCTTTCATGGCGCCCGTTTTGGTCCAGATCATGCCATTCAAATTCACCTCCAGCATGCGGGGGCTCTCCAGTTCGAAGAGCCCCTGGCCGCGGTCTTGCTGGGCGGTGGCGGCGATGAAATCGTTGAGGGAATAACGAGACATGGGGAGGAACCAGGGGTCGGGAGTCGGGAATTAGAAATCAGACTCGGAGTAAAGCTCGGGAAACACCGCTTCCGGCAGCTCTTGCCGGGTGACGAGGGTGCGGAGGCGGGCGATGAAGTCGAATTTGTAGTTGGCGACTTGCTGCTCGGAGATCGAAAGTTCCTCGGCCACGTCTTTATTCGCCCAGCCGCGAACGAACAGCAGCTCGGCACACATGAGCTTGGTCCAGTCTCCCTTCTCGCGCCAGCGGTCGATTTGCTCGGCCAGGGCCTCGTGGATTGCCTTCTCTTCCAGGGACTTGCGCTCGCCACTGCGAGCGATGGAACTTGCGCCGCGGGCGCTATCGGCCACGGGCCATTCGCCGCTGGTGTCGCTGGCAACGGACAGGGGCACGGCGGGCCGCCTCCCTTCGCGCCGTAGGTGGTCGGTTAGCTTGTAGGCACAGATCGAGAACAAGTAGCTTTCGAGCGGGCGCTTGCCGTCGTAGTTGGGCAGGCTATTCAGGAAACCGAGGAACGATTCTTGAACGATGTCTTCGCTGGGGCCGCGGCGGCCGAGGCGGCTTTCGACGAAAGCCAGCAGCCGCCCTTCGTAGCGGGCGATCAGGTCGTCCCAGGCGTCGTCTTCGCCGCCGCGGATGCGAGCGACGAGCAGACTGTCGGCATCCGACATGGCAGCGGGGTCATAGCCAATGGACATAGCGGGCCAGCACCGCGCCGGCTCCCATCACGGCCAGTATCGCCGCCGACGTGAGTAGCTGCAAGCGCCCGGTGTAATAGCCGCGAGTCGCCGTGTCGAACCGGAAGAAGCCAAAGACCGCGCCGAGGATGAGGAGCCCCGCCCCGGCGAACAGGCCCGTTTGCACCAGTCGGCTGGTGGCGCGGATTTCAGACCACTTGCGCTCGATTTCGGCGCGAAAATCCGGGCCGAATTCGAGGCGGGCATGAAGCACGTGCATCGGGCCGACGGACGGGCTAACGATCGTTTCGTCGTAGTTGGCCGTTACCAGACGGGCGCGGATCGTTTTGGCGTCGTAATGGAGCGCGGGAAAGCTGGTCGCCAATTGGCTGCCGAGCGTATCGACGATGAACTCGCTCGTCTGCGCAACCAGGGCCTCATCCAGTTTGCGGCGAGCCTCTGGCTTGCTGTGCCAAGGTTCGGAGGAAACGGAGAACTGCTGCACATCGCCGTCCAGCTTGGGAGCTGCCGCGACCCATTCCGGCCGGCCGGCGGGAATTACCAGTTCGGCGGGTGTTTCGATCACCGGGTCGCTGGGCGAGGCGGGTGAATCATCCGCCGGAAGCCTTTCCGCCGGCAAAGTGGACCCGCTGCCGGGAGCAGAGGACGGCGGAGATTTGTCCTCGCCGGCAAGGCACAGATGGGTGAGCAGGGCGAGGCTAACGGTCGCGATGATCGCCTGAACTCGTTTCATGTCTCGTATCTCCATCAGACCATGTTTCGCCGGTTGCGCGCGGCGGCGGTTCGTTCGGCGGGGCTGAGCCAGGGCGCGGAAAGCTGCGTGGCGATGGCAATCGCGGTAACCGTCATGAATCCCCAGGGCTGCGGGAAGGGAATGAGGCACTCCCAAACCCACGCGGCCAGCACCACCAGCAGAATCGGGCCGATTCGCATCCGCGACGGGCGGAGCGGGTCGGTTTGCTTCCACCAGCCGATGGTCAGGAAGATCGCCCCGAAATAGCCCACGAAGCCGAGCAGCTTGGGCTGGCCGACCGAATCAAACATGGTTTGCACCCAGGGGGAATTGCCGATGCCGCGCAGCGACGAGCCGGGGACCGGGCCGTCGTACATGCGGACCATCAGGAATTCGCCGAGGGCAAAGGCGACCGCTCCGAACACCAGCCCAAGGACCAGCATTAGAAAGCGGCGCCTCACCATCTCGCCGCCGCCGGTTTCCAAGAATTTGCCGGCCCCCAGAAGCAGCCAGCTGCCGAGCGTTGTCGCCAGCCAGAGCCAGGCCGGGCCGGCATAGGGGTTGGCCGAGCTTTGCAGCGTCTGGCCGCCGAGCGTGGTCATCACCACCGTCAGCACGGCGGCAATCAGGGCCGAGCCGAGCATCGAGCCGGTCAGTTCGCCGATTCGGTCGGCGGGGGTTTTCATTCGCAACAGCTCGCGCCCTTGCTGCTCCCACGAGAGAGAGGTCCAGCCAGCCGAGCGATATTGCGGCAGCGGCGAACCAGGGGCTGGATCATCGCGTGCCGGAATGGGCGGGGCGTTGAGTGCTTGAGTCGCCAGGCGAATTCCCAGGTACAAGAGGTACACCGCTCCCAGCGCCGCGGCCGCCGGCAAGAGCCAGCCGCCGTAGAAAATAGCCAGGACGAGCGCCGAGAGCAAAATGACGATTTTCAGCGGAGTATTGATCGGGCCGTGGTTCCACCAATCGGCAAATTGCGTCCAGCCCTGGGCGACGGCGGCGGCGATCGGCTCGCGCGGCGCGTGTAGCGGCGGGGCGAATTTGCGCCGCGGCGCGGGCTGCGCCGGCGCGGGAACCTTTTGCGGAACATGCTGCTGCACCGGGCCAAACGAAATACCCTCGGCGGCGGCATCTTCGACGCCGATATAAACCGGCGGGGCGATGGGAATTCCGACCGGCGGCAGGAGCGTGCCGTGCGCGGGCTGCGACGGAGTGGCGGCGGGCGGCTTGGTCGCTGGGGGGCCAGCTTCGACGGCGACCAGCATTTCGCCGACGGTCGCGAAGCGCTTATCGGGGTCTTTTTGCATGGCCCGCTGAATCACCGCCCGATAAGGCTGCGCGATGTTTGACAGGTCGGGATCGGCCGTCAGGTGCTTCATCATGATTTCCTGACTGCTCTCTCCCTCGAACGGCACCCGGCCGGTCAGCATTTCGTAGAGGATGATCCCCAGCGCGTAGATGTCGATCTCCTTGCCATACACTCCCTTGCCGATTTCCGGGGCCATGTAGTGGAAGGTGCCGACCGATTCGGTCTGCCCGCTTCGGCGGCTGGTGGAGATGAATTTCGAGAGGCCGTAGTCGCCGATATTGACCGTGCCGGCATCGTCGAAAATGTTGCCGGGCTTCAGGTCGCGATGGACGATGCCGTGATCGTGCAGATACGCCGCTCCCGCCGCGATGCCGCGGAACCAGGCCAGCACCTGATCGATGGGAAGGCCATTCGGGTTCCGGTCGATGACATCCTTGAGGCTGGGCCCGCCGACGAACTCCATGACGATCCAGGCGTCGCCTTGTTCGTCGTAGCGCACGTCGTACAGGTCGATCAGATTGGCGTGCTTGAGGTTGAGACACTGGCTGACGCCGCGGAGCTCGACCTCCAGATTCCGCTCGACATGCTTGAGCGCGACCTCTTTGCCGGCGTCGCTGGTGGCGAAATAGACCTCGCCAAACCCACCGCGGCCAATGCCACGCTTGATCGTGTACCCCTCCAGCGGCTTGGAACCGCTGGCGTACTGGAATTTGATCCCGCCACGCGGGGCGGGACTAGCGGCATCGCCTGCCATGGGGCCGCCGGACTCTAACAAAGCGGCTCGAGATTTCATGTGCTTAAGTGTACCCCCAGACTCGGGCACTGGCCCGGTCTGGTTGGTGTTCGCCGTGGCACGAGGTTTCTTGGACGGAACGAGCGGATTGTTGTAAGTGGTTGCTGCACAATGACTTAACGTTCTATCAATGCAGCCGGGGCTAAGCTTGGTCCCGGAGTTTCAGTCGGTCCGACCCTCCATTAGTACTAGACTGAACGACGCCCGGTTTCAATTCAACGTTCGTGCGAATCTTAGGACCGGGACCAGGTTTGGTCCCGGCTGTTCAAGGTTTTGGGGGCCAGAAGACCGCTCACACTCCCTCCAAACTGAGCGAAAAATCGGTTCCCAGCACGTGCGAGCCGGGCTTTACCGCGCCCCGGCCGTCGCACAGCTCGCCGTCGATCTCGATGGACTCCATCGCCCGGCAAAAGACCTTGTCATCCTGCCGGTAGAGGACGACATCGCCCCCCCAGTCGCGACAGACGACATGATTTTGCCACTTCGGGCCGAGCACGCACGACTCCGCCATCAGCAATACGGCGTCGGCGAAGGGCTGCGTGCGGTGCGGCGTCAACAGTTCCAGCCGGGCCGAGGCGCTGAGCACGTGAGGTTTGCGAAAGCGCAGGCGAACGGCGTCGCCGAGCGTGATTTCGTCGCCATCGGAAAGGAGTGCCAGGCTGGCGATGGTTTTACCTTCGAGCCGCACCTTTGGCGCGAGCGGTTCGAGGACATAGCCCTCCCCTTCGCGGCGAATCTTGATGTGCTGCCGCGAGATATCGGCCTGGATCGGCACATCGGCGGTCGCGCTGGGGCCCGATTGGCCGACGACGATTTCATCGCCGAGGCAAACGAGAAAACCCCCGACCGCGTCGATCCAGAGCATGAATCGCGGTGCCTTCGGCGCTGCGGCCGCGTCGGCCGTTTTGGGGGGGGCGCGCTCGTCGCTCGATCCGCCGGCCCAGTGATGCGTGTCTCCGAGGCGACGGGAATCGCCAATTCGTTCGCCGACTTCGGCCCAGGCTCGCTTGCGGGCATCGCGGGCCACACGATTGTCGGGCGAAAGCTCGATCAATTCGCTGGCGATAGCGACGACCTTCGTCCACTCGCTGGCGGCGATGGCGGCATGCAATTGCTCCATCAGCGTGCGCGACCGCTCGGCCCGCTGCTGGTAGAGCTGTTTTTGCTCGGCGATCAGGGGCAAATCGGGGCGCAGCGTCTCGGCGGCGGCCAACTGCTCGACCGCTTCGGGATACTTCCCTCGATGCCCCAATTTGCGCGCGGAATCCAGCCGGCGCGTAATCTCCAGTAGCGATCCGAGCGCAGTGCCGGGAATGTTCCGCTTGTCGAGCGACTCAATGCGGCTGGTCGCGCCGGCATAATCGCCCGCTTGCAGATGATGCACGATGTCGCTGATCGCCAACTCGGCCAAAGCCTGACGAAAGCGGCTCCAGTCGGTCGATTCGCCGGCCAGTGCGCGGGCCGCATCCAGATCGCGCCAACCTGCCGCGAGGTCTCCCGCTTTCGCGCGGGCCAGGCCGCGCTCGGCCGTTTTTAGGGCGATTTGCCCCAAAAGTTGCCGCACAGGGAGATACTGCCGCAGGTCGGCCTCGCCGACGATTTGCGCGGCTTCCTCGAGCCGCCCTTGTTCCAGGGCGACCTGGGCCTCGCGCAGCTTGAATCGCCAGGGAGTGAGCATGATGAAAAAGTTGCGACCAATCACTTGAGCAACACGTCATATTCCGCGTGCGTACCAATCCAGAACCAGACCACGCCTTCCGGCTTGTCGAGTCCTAACGCCCGGTAATGATCTCCAATCCGCACGGACCACAGCTGCTTGCCCTGGCCCACTTTTTTGAAGTGCAGCGAAGGATGCGCTGGATTGCCCTGGAGTAGTTCGTAGGTTTTGTCGGCGAGTGCCCGAATGTTCTCCGGCAACTTTCGATACAGCTGCCAAAATCGCGGCAAGGCGAAATGTCTCATAGCGGTTTCGCCAGTCCGCTTTGGTATTCACGTTCCACTTCCGCCAAA
>JANRLS010000095.1:0-49064 GCA_033762315.1 Pirellulaceae bacterium | reverse complement strand
TTCGGCCGTACTGGACCGGCCACTTCACGATCCGCGTCGTCAATCGCGGCGGCGTCTATAACAACTTCCGGGTTTGCGCCCTCTAGCCCCACGGCGCGATCCGATTTCCAGGCCGCGGAGTCGCCCCCTCCGCGGCCTGGGATATTTCTTGGCGTTGTTGGAGGATGGATGGTTCGCCCCAAGTTATGCTGCGGATGGTCCAAGATTTGCCGGCCGTCGGCGAATACACCCTCGAAGTCGCTGAGTCCATTTCCCGAATCCGATACCCTCCACCACCCCCGGCTCGGCGGGAGCCTCGCCCTCCCGAATTCCCCATGTCCACCCACCGCGACGACCGCCTGAGGGCCGACCACCTGCTTTTGCAGGCACTGGACGAGGCGAGCACGATCCTGGCGCTCGAGGGGACGGGCGATCCGCCCGATCGCTATACGCTGACATTCCGCGGCAAGGGGCTGGGGCGCGACCCTGCGAGCCAGTCGGAAGTGACGATCTTGGAGTTGCATCAGATCGACTTGCGGCTGCCGTATGCTTATCCGGCCAGTCCGCCGGATATTCGCTGGATGACGCCGATCTTGCATCCGAATGTGTCGTTTAGCGGGTTCGTGAACCTGGCCGACATTGGCCTGGCCTGGTCGCGCGAGTTGCCGCTCGACCTCGTTTGCGAGCGGCTGTGGGACGTGGCCCGCGGCGAGTTCGTGAACCTGGGCAAAGCGGCGAACTATTCCGCCAAGAACTGGTTCGAGAAGAATCGGGAGCAGCCGCTCCCCGTCGATAGCCGGCCGCTGCGGGATCGCTCGGCACAAACGGCCTCGAATGTGATTCGCTACGAGCGGCGCGGCGCGGGGAGCATCGAGCTCGTCGGAGCGACGGCCGCCAGCGAGGTGCTGTTCATCGACGAATCCACCCCGACGCCGCCGATTCCCACGCGCCAGCCCATTCCCCGGCCGCGCGGCGGGGACGACGTGCTCTATATCGGGCCGGAGTAGGGGACCGGCCAACAAGAAAAACCACCGGCCGGGAAGGAATGCTTCCCTGCCGGCTTTGGTTTTTTGACGATGCGGACAACCGGGATCAGGTTTGGTCCCGGCTAATCGCCGTAATTGTTGTTAGGCGAACAGTTCCTTGATGACCTTGCCGCCGTTGGCGATCTTCATCGGGCGGCCGCTCTTGCTGGTGAAGGTAGTTTCGAGCGAGATGCCCAGAGCCTTGCATACCGAGGCCATCACGTCTTGCGAGGTGTAGGGCTCGGTTTCGACCGAGGTGCCGTCGGCATTGGTCGCACCCACCGCGATGCCCCCCTTCATGCCGGCGCCGCCAACGACCACGCTCCAGCTTCGAGCCCAGTGATCGCGGCCGGCGTTGCCGTTGATCCGCGGGGTGCGGCTGAATTCGCCCATCCAAATGATGGCGGTGTCTTGCAGCAGGCCGCGCTGATCGAGGTCTTCGACCAGGGCGCTCATCGCGCGGTCGAGCACCGGCAGCTTGGCTTGCGGACCCTGCGAGAAGATGTTGTGGATATTGGCGTGGTTGTCCCAACCGCCAAGATCGACTTCGACGAACGGCACGCCCGCTTCGACCAAGCGGCGAGCCATGAGGCAGCCACGGCCGAAGCCATCGGTACCATAGCGGTCTTGCACTTCCTTCGGCTCGCTGGTGACCTTGAAGGCCTCCATTTGCGAGCTGGTCATGAGGTCATAGGTCTTCTTCAGGATCTTCATGTGGTCATCGGCAGCCGAACCGCGGTTCTGATCGATGAAGCCCTTTTCGATCAGGTCGAGAGCGGCCATCCGCTGGACCAATCGCTTGTCGTCAAGGCCCATGTCGAGGTTACGAACCTGGCCGTTGCTATTGACGACGAACGGGGCCCACGACATGCCGAGGACGCCCGGGCCGACGCTGCCGCCACCAACCGCGACGAACGGCGGAATGGCGAGATCGGGGCGTTGATCGATCAGCTCGTGCGAGAGGACCGCTCCGTAGCTGGGGTGCTCGATATTCGGGTTCGGCACATAGCCGGTGTGCATGTAGTAGCGGCCGCGCATGTGGTCGGCTTCGCGAGTGCTCATCGAGCGGATGATCGAAAGCTTGTCCATCACCTTGGCGGTGAGGGGCATGTGTTCGCAAATTTGCACGTCGCCGGCGGTGCTGATCGGGCGGAAGGGACCGCCGGTGGCCGCGCCGGGCTTGAGATCCCAGATGTCCATCGTGCTGGGGCCGCCGCTCATCCAAAGCATGATGGCGGATTTATGATTCTTTTTCAGCTCGGCGGCGTGAGTCCGCAGGCTGTGGCCGAACGAAAGGGCGGTCGCGGCAGCAGCGCCGGAACCGGCCATGTGAGCCATGAAATGGCGGCGAGACATGCCGGCGGGAACTTGGAACATGGGCAGGATTCTCCGAAAAGGTAGTGAGGTGGTTTGGTGAAGTGGAGCGAAGGAAAAATCGCTTCACAAAAACGGTTGGCGAAAAACTTAGTGCTGGAGGATGAACTCGTTACTATTGAGCACAGCCCAGAACATATCTTGCAAGGCCAGAGCCGCATCGCCGCCGCGAGCCGCCAGCAACTGGTTGGCGATGCCAATCTCTTTCTGCGACGGATTGCGGGCCACGGCAGCCTCAAAGAGGTAGCCGATTTTGTCGGCCGGCTTGAGGTTGCTGCCGGCGATGGTTCCCAAAAAGCTCCCCTGGCCGGTCGAGGTCGCCTTCTTGATGAGATCGCCATTGAACATCATCAAGGCTTGCGGGATCGTGCCATTGAAGGTGGTCGCTTCGTCCCCCTCGTCGGTGCCGAAGGCGATGGTGAACTGTCCGAGCCACTGCGCCTTGAGCTTCTCTTCTTCTTCGTAGCTGCCCCGGGTTTTATGAGCCTGCGTGGCGACGAGCAGCGATTCATACAGCTCTTCGGCCCGCATGTGACGCAGGTAGAAATGCGTGAACTTCGGCGATTCGCCCAACAGCGGGTCATCCTTCTCGTTTTGCTTGGTGACTTTGCTCGACAGCGAATAGGGCTCGCTGAGCGTAATCCAGCGGATCAGCTCTTTCAGATTGAAGCTGTTGCTCCGCAGTTCCTGGCCCAGATAATCGAGCAGGGCCGGGTGCGACGGGTTGTTGTGCGGGCCCAGGTCGTCGATCGGTTTGGTGAAGCCATAACCGAGGAAGTGTTGCCACATCCGGTTGGCGATGGTCTTGTCCATGAACTGCGACTTGACGATCAGCTTGCCCAGCTCGACGCGGCGGTCACAATCGCTGAGATAACCGCTCTTGCTGATTTCGGTTCCATCGACAAACACCGGAAAGGCCGACTGCAAATAGCCGTTGCGGAGTTCGTAGTAGAGAATCGCTTCCGAGGCGTTCCCTTGCCCTTCGCCGGCGAAATCCTGGCTCACCAGTTCGCCGCCGGTAACATCCCGCGTGCCGGGCGCAAACTCGCGCAGGGCCCGGGTTTGGCGGAAGAAGGCGTTGAATTCCCAGAACTTTTGCTGCTTCCACTCGTTGAACGGGTGGTTGTGACACTGGGTGCATTGCACCTGCAGGCCGAGGAAAATCTTGGCGGTCATCGCCGTCGCCTGGGCGGCATTTTCCTCGTTGACCTTCATCACCAAAAAGTTGGCCGCGCCGTTGAACCGCTCGGTGCCAGGGGCGGTGGTGCCAGTAGCGGTGACAAGCTCGTACACCATCTTGTCGTAGGGCTTGTTGCGGGCGAACGAATCGCGGAGATACTTTTGCATCCCCTCGCGACTAGTCAGCGAGTTGCGTTCGGTTCCACCGCTGCGGCCGATGAGAATGTTCGTCCAAATGTTCGTCCAGTTGCGGGCGTATTCTTCGGTGTAGGTGTCGTCATAGAGGAGCTTGACAACAAGCTTGGCCTTCTTATCGCTTTCTTTGCTCCCCAAAAACTCGCGCAGCTCTTGCACCGAGGGGACGCGACCGAGAATGTCCAAATAGACCCGCCGGCACCACTCGCCATCGGTGGCGACGGGCGAGGGAGTCATTTGGTTGTCAACCCAAACCTGGCGAATCTCTTGATTGACCCGCTCCACTTGCGGCAGCCCGTAAGTAGGAACGGCCGTCCCTTCCTTCTTCACTCCCGCAGGTGCGGTTTGACCAAAAAGCTGCCCGACGGCCACGCCTGAAAGCAACAACAGGCCACACGCCATTGCCCGCGATTTGCTTCCGAACACGGTTGCCATGGATAGATCACTCCTCGCTGATGCCAAAGGCTCTGTTCCAAACCTAGAAACGCAGTAGGCCCCCGGATGTACTCTCCGGTGCGCGGAATTTCCGCAAAATCTGGTCGTTATTCTAGCCGACCCCAGAACGTCCGCAAGGAAAAAGCGGGCGCATTACCAGCCATTTTTCGCCGATTTGGCTTGTCAAAGCTCTCCGGAGCAAAATCAACTTGACCACACGGCAATCCACCCACAGGAGTGGTGCTGCTAATTGTTGGCGAGCGAAATCAGTAGATCAATTTTGCAACACATGTTGCAAAATTGGGCACCAAGAAAGCAGCAGGCGAGTCGAGGATTCCTTGCGGCTCCCTCGGCTCGCCTTGCTTGCTGGAACCCACTTTCGCGGGTCCAGTGCCTCAAACCGTGCCTGCCTCTCTCGTAACTACCTGCCTCTCGTTCCAAAAATCGCGGACACTTGCGCTGGATGCCTCTCTGTTGGCCGGCCCCGTGCTTGCCGTTGCCGCTTCTCTGTTCCAGCCCCACAAACGTGCCTGCGGAACCTCGACTGAACAGTTCCGGCTGCCCAGTCCACCATTGGAGGTGCAAGGCGCGTGCCAAATTCGCGTCGCGCCAATCCGAATTGTTCGACTAGGAGAAATCCAGCAGGCTGCTTACAGTTCGCCACCTAACCGCGAGGCACCCTCCAGAATGTCAACGGCTCCGACTCCTTCGCCTCAACCGCTCGGCCTGTCGGCTGCCGATGAGCTGTTGCTGCGGGGGGCGCTGGCGAGGGGAATCGCCAGTCAGGCGGCCCTGGCCGATTGGAAACGCGCGCGGGGATTTCGCTATTACGACGAAATCGACTTCCCCGCGACGTTGCTGCTGCCGCGGATTCATGCCCATTTGCTCCGTGCGAAGCTCGCCGATCCGTGGAGCCCGCAACTCGCCAAGCTGACCCGCTATCACTGGCTGCACAATACCGAAACCTTGCGGCATTTCGTGCCGCTGCTCGACAAGCTGCAACAAGCCGGTTGCCGGCCGCTGCTGGTGGGTGGGGCCGCGCTGCTGGCGGGGGCCTGGCTCGACGACCTGCAAGACCGGCCGCGGCTCGATCCGCAGCTGCTGATTCCGCCCGCCGAAGCCGGCGTCGCGCGGCGCGTCTTCGACGCACTTGGCTGGCACGCGGCACGGCTGGCCCCCGTGGCGGGGTGGCGGAACGAATTTTGGCGCGGCTCGGACGGCGGAAGCGTGCTGGTGCGATACGACTGGCTCCCTCGGAAGTTCCCCTTCGTCGGCCATGCGGAAGTGGCCGCCGGCGGGACAACCGGCGAACTGAGCGGCCGCGCGGTGCTCGTCCCCTCGGCAACCGACCTGATGGAGCAATGCTGCGTGCTGGCTTCTCAGCGACGGCCGGCGGCCGGTTACAGGCTGGTGCAGCTGGTCGATGCCTGGCGCGTCTTGAGTCGGACACCCAACGGCATCGATTGGGATCGCCTGCTGGAGCAAGCCCGCGAACACGGCAGCCTGCAGTCAGTCCGTGAATCACTGCACTACTTCGCGCGAAACTTCTCCGCGCCGATACCCGCCGATTGGCTAAGGAAAATCGACCAGCTGGCCGCGCCGCGACGATCGCTGCTCGCGGGGCATGGTCCCTGGCGAACCTATTTCCGCGCCGAACAGGCGGCGAACCGGCAACCGCGAGGAATGCGCGCCTTGCGCTATGCATTCTGGCGCGTCACGCGGCGGTAGCGCGCCGCTTCGCCAAGCGCGGCGCTACTTCTTCGGCGGCAGGATGACAAGCCCTTTGACGCCGAGATCGATTCGAAAAAGTCCCCCTTCGCCCGCTTCCTTGCCGATGCCGCCGGTGATGAAGAGCTGATCGTGGTTGGGGCCGCCGAAGGCGACGTTGCTGGTGGTGACGTTTCCGCCGTCGTAGCGACGAATCAGCTTGCCGGCGGGGTCGAGCACCTGCACCTGCTTCATGCCATAGTGGGCGACATAGAGATTGCCGGCGGCATCGAGGCACATGCCATCGGGCTGATTGTCGATCTGGCCGGCGGCCATGTCCTTGGCGGGGAGCTCGGCAAAGACCTTCCGTTCGCCGAGCTTGCCGGGAGCGGTCACCATATAGACGAGGATGCGGTTTTTCTGGCTTTCGGCAAGGAGCAGGCTCTTGCCGTCGGGGCGCAACACGATGCCGTTGGGAAAGGCGAGGCCGTCGTCGAGACGGGTCGTTTTGCCCGCCGCATCGACATAGTGGATGGTGCCAATGAGGTTGTCGATCGAGCTGCCGCCGGGATCGCTGAAGTAAAAGCCGCCGTGTGGGGTGTCGAGCGTCAGGTCGTTGGGTCCGCGCAGCGGCTTGCCGTCGCATTCCTTGGAGGCGGGCTCGAGCAGCTTCCCTTCGGGCGAGAGGCGGAGCACGGCGTGCTGGCTGGCGTCGCAGACGAGATGCGTGCCATCGGCCAGGATTTTGTGGCCGTTTGGCGCGCCGGTCTCGACCCACTTCTCATGCTTGGCGTCGAGCGAAAAGCGGGTGATCGTTTTGCCCCACGAGATGTAGCCCCGCGCGGCATGATCGAAGCAGACCCCTTCGCAATAGTTGGGAACGCGAAATAGCTCGACCGTTTTCACCTTGTCGGCTGCCGGGAGCTCTTGGGCTTGCGTGGGGGGGCTGACGATCGACCAGACGATGGCCAAAAGCAGGGCCAGACACGGTCGGGACATGGATGCTCTCAAGGAGGAACAGGTGCGGGAGGCAAAATCGGCAGCTGGCGCGGCATTTACTATGCGAAATGAGCAGTCGGCAGGTAAGGATTCGGATGTTCATGGCAGAAAATCTGGTAAGAATGGATGAAAGGTCGGTGGCAGGGGGGCCATTTCCCTTTATCTCCCGGTCATTTCCCAAGGATTTCCCATGTTTCGCCAACTGCTGGCCCTGACGCTCGTGCTGGTTGTCGCTTCGCCACGGCTGCCGGCCGACGAGACCGAGCCGGCGGCTAAGGTGTGGGAGGGAACCTGGATGAACCGCAAGTACAACTCGTCCGGCCCGCTCCGCTGCGAGGCAAAAGCCAAGGACGATGGCACCGCCGAGGCGACCTTCAGCGGCACGTTCATGCGCGACCCGTTCCAATACGACGTCACCGTCAGCACGAAGCAAGAGCGGAGCCAAATGACCCTCACCGGCACCGCGACGCTCGACGGCGACCGCTATGAATGGTCCGGTTTCGTCCGGGGCAAGTTGCTCTACGGCCAATTCCGCTCGCTCAAGGGGCACAACGGCGAGTTTCGGCTGCAAGAGGTCGAGCCGAAATAGCCGGCTACTTGCCTTCGGCGGCGCGCTGCCGCTTGAGGGCGAACTTCAAGTCTCCCGCCAAATGCCGATTCTTTTCGGCGAGCCGGTTCCGGATCCGCTCGACGGTGTCGGCGATCGGCTGACTGAGGCGGCGGACGATTTCGTCCGGCGTAAACCGCTCCAGATCGGCGACCGTTTCGGCCCGCAGAAACTCGAAAATCTGGCGGGCATGGAAATCTTCGTGGAACAGCAGATAGAGCTTTTCGTCTTGCGTGCAGAGGGGACGGCCGAGCGTGGCCGCGGGGGGCTTTTTGGCGGCTTGCTTCGGTTTCGCGGGCGGACGTTTGACCGCGGACTTCTTCGCGGCTGGCTTCTTTTTCGACATGACTTGCTCCGTGAGTCTCGCCAATTGTCATTCGCCACGCAGGGCCGCGACCAGCGGCGCTCGCAAGGTGGCCCGCACCGCCAACAGGCCCGTGACCAGGCCAATCGCCACCACCGCCAGAAGCGTCAGCGATAGCTCTCCCAGCGGCACCCGCGCCCCGCCGAAAAACATGTGCGGCAGCACCGTGACGAGCGCCGCCAGCGCGCCCGACAGCAGCCCCGCCAGCAAGAGCAATAGATTCTCCAGCAGCACCATCATCCCCAGCCGCTGACCTCGAAAGCCAGTCGCGCGCAGCAACGCCAGTTCCTTGCGCCGCTCAAAGACATTCCGCAGTTGCACCGCGGCCAGGCCCAGCGTGCCGAGCACCAGGCCCAGCGCGCCAAGCGCCTGAAACGTGCTGATGTAAGTATTTTGCACCGCCAATAGCTCGGACAGGCGCTGGTGGGCATCGGTCGTATCGAAGCCTTCGTCCCCCAGGCGATCTTCCAGCAGCGTGGCGATCTGGCTGGCCGTGGCGGGGGGAGTTTCGATCAGGAAAAACCGATAACCGCTGACGCGCGGAAAGAGCCGCGTGAAGTTTACCTCGCTCACGAGCAGGCTCCCCTGCAGCACGCTATTTTCGAGCAGCCCCGCCACGCGAAAGCGAATTGGCGGCGCGTCGTCGTAAGTGACGGTGAATTCCTCCCCGACCCCGCGATACAGTCGCAGGCTATACATCGCCGTATTTTTGTCGATGACTACCGGCACCGGCTCGTTGGGAGCAGTGCCGATGGCCAAAAGCTGCCAGGGATTCGCCCGCTCGGCGGTGGTCTTGGCGGCGCTCGCTGCGAAACGAAAGTGGGTTGCCGCGGGGTCGTCAAAATGGCGCACGAGAGCCGGCGTGATTCCCATGATTCGGGGCTGGCTTGGCTGATACAGGTTGCGGCAACTCGCGTCGTCTCCCGACCGCAGGCGAAGCGGCAGGATCGTCGTTTCCGCCAGTTCGGCCGCTTTGGCGGCGAACATCTCCTTGCGCACGGCAGGGGAAGCGAGATCGTCGATCACCGGTCCCGCGCTTTCGGCCAGCAGGTTGAAGCCGCCGATCCCTTCCGCCGAGGGACGAAGCCGAAACGAGCTGACCGCGACGATCAAAAACGCCGCCGAAGCCATGAGGGCGATAGTGGTCACGCTCCGTCCCGGATTGCGGGCCGCGCCGCGAGTCGCGAGCGTCGGCAAGGGAGCGCGGGTAAAAGTGCCGCTCGCTCGCCTGCCGGCCAGCTGCAGCCAATCGCCGATGGCCAGCACCAAGAACACGAGCGTTAGCGCTCCCGCTCCCAAAAAGGCCCCCGCCTGCGCTTCGCCGCCGAGGAGCGAAGCCAGAAAGGCGAGGCCCAGAGCCAAGACAAACAAGGTGGCGTAAATGACCTTCCGCGCGGTGCCGATCGCCGGCTGGCCGGCGGCGCGCGACCAATCCGCGGCCGGCGCGGTGGCACCCGCCATCAATCGTCGGGGAGGCAGCTTGAGCAATCCCCGGAGGCTGAACCAGATCGTCACCGCCGCCACGCCGATTCCCGCCCCCCAGCCCACGAGAAAGCTCTGCAGCGTCGGATGCGGCACCAAGGTCGGCGCGGCGATCGCCCCCGACCACCAGGTGCGCAGGCCCACGATCATCAGCCAGGCATAGGCAATGCCGGCAAACGCGCCAAACGCAGCCCCGAACATCGCCACGAGGCTTCCTTCGGCGAGCAGGGCCAGGCTCGTGCGGCGGCGCGTCCAGCCGAGTGCCACGAGCGCGCCGATCTCGCTCGCCCGCTGCTCAATTCCGAGGCGAAAGAGCAGCCACACCAGCATCAAGGCGGCCGCGATGATGAACATGCTGAGCGAGAGAAATAGCACGTCGAACGGCGTCGTTCCCGCCGCCGCTTGCAGCCCTTGCCGCTTGAGGGGGCGAAACTCCAGTCCCAGCGGCTCGTCGTCGGTCTTCAGCTGGGCAAGCAGTTTTTCTTCCAGAGCGGCAGCCGAACCGGCGGCTGCCGGGATGCGAATCGAGGTCGTCCGGCCGAAGCGACTCCCCCACAGCCGGCGGCCGGCGGCGAGCGAGACATACGCCTTGGGGGTGGTGCGATGATTGTCCCAATAGCGGTCGTCCTGCCCTCGGAGCAGCGAGTGATCGAAGGGAAACGGAGCATCCCAATCAGCGATGGTTGCCTGATCGGTGATTCCCTTCACTTCCGGCGTCAGGTCGGGATCGTTCGCGGTCGTCGGCCGGTGCGAGGTGTATTCGGCCCCTTTGCGGCGCGAAAACGGCATATCGGGTTCGGTCAGTGGAATGATGGCCGCGACGCGAAACTCAACCGTCCGCTCGACTTCGTCCCCATGAATGGTCTCTGGTTCGAAATAGGTGACGCGAATCCGGTCGCCGATTTTCGCCTGTTGATCGTCGGCCGCCCACGAAGCGAGGGCGATCTCGTCGTCCCCCAGCTTGGGCAGCGGCTGGCCGGTGGAATCCAGCAGCGGAAACGCCGGTGCCGGATCGAGGGCGGCAATCGTGGAATAGGGAATCCCCTTCCGTTTTGCTTGGCTTTCCTGGTCGCCAGCCGCGGAAACCTTCTCGATCAGGTTGGCCAGATACGTCAGCACCGGCTGCGGGCGGAATTCGGCGAAGGCGGCCAGAGCCTCGCGCTCCACCGTTTCATCCAGCAGCATCCGCTCGCTAGTGAGGCTCCAATAATCGAACACCGGCTGGGCTTCGCTTCCGGTGCCGAATATCTGGCGCACTTGCTTGAGCGTCAGTCCCTCGTCGGCCAGTTGGGGGCGCAAAGCGGCGGCCAGCTCGCGGCTCGCGGATTCGGACGGCGGCGGAAACGCCTGTCGGCCGGCAACGAAGATCGCGTTGGCCCGGCCGGGCTGATCGAGCCCTTCTTGTAGCGTGGCCAGCGAGACGAAAGCGTTGCGGGGCGTGGTCTGCGTGGGTAGCAAGCTGAAGCGACCGAGGCTGGCCGCGGGAATGATCGCGCTCACTTTCAGTTCCGCGACACTGGCCACCAGATCGTCTTTTCGGCCAAGGGGGCTATCGGCGGGAAGCTGCGCGAGCTTGCCCAGATGCAGGGTGATCGGGTCGCCGATTTTGGCCCCGAGTTCCTCCGCCAAGGGAACATTGAGCACGATCTGCCCCGCGCCAGGGGGCGAAGGAGGCTCGAACTTCGCGTCCCCTTGTCGCCAGAAGTCGTCCGCTGCGGCGATGATCGAAACGCCGCCGGCCCGCCGCCGCCCATCATCGGCGGGGCGCTCGATGGCGGCGCTCGGAATGAGAATCGCCGGAATCGCGGCGGCATACTCCCGAGGAAATTTCGGGTCGGCGGCGAGTTCCGCGGCGAGCTCGGCCCGAAAGAAGCGATCGACGATCAACAGCTCGTCGATCTTGCCGAGCCGGTCGAGAACCAGGCCCCGCAAGGTGCCGCGCACCGAATCGCCAACGAAGAGCGCGCCGGTGAGAACGGCAGTCGCCGCGGCGACGCCGAGCGCGACCGCGCCGTGCATCCGCCAGTGAAAACGGAGGCTCGCCAGAATCAATCGCCAGTTGGTCATACGGCGATTATAGGCAGCAGTTCGCGTATCGCGGGGCTTTACGCCTTCTTGGCCACGTCCTTGGCGGCCGGGGCGGGCTTGGCACTATGGCTGCCACCGGCGGGCTTGCTCGGCTTCGGGGCGAACGACAGCACCATCACCGCGCCAACGCCGACGAGAATCAGGCCGGCGAAATAGAGCCCGCCCCGCAGATCCCCCATGTTGCGCCAGGAACCGGTGAAGTACATCGTGAAGGCCGTATTCACGATCGGAGCACAGCCAAACACCAGCGGCATGACGAACGCCGGCGTGCCCCCAAAGTTGAAGGCCATGATGATGCCCAAGGCCCCAATCGCCCCCGCCGCGCCGCCGGCCAGGCTCCAAAAAGTGCCGGTCGCGGTCCATTGGTATTTGTCATCCGTCTCTTGCCGCAAGACATAGATCAACAAAACGGGGACCACCACCGCGATGATGAAATAGGCGATTCCCACTCCCATATAGGGCCGCAGGCGACCGCTTCCCATGCCGGCTTGTCCCCAGTGCAGCACCGGGCCATAAACCCCCCAACACAAAGCGGTGGTGGCGATCGAGGCGATGACCAGCAGGAACTTCGTGAAGTCGCTCATCAGGGAAAACTCCGGCAAGGCGGGAGGGCTGGGTGGTTGGATAGAGCAGTCTAATCCATGCCGGCCCGGTTGGTAATCCAACCAGCCTGATAAGGCCGAGAACCTGCCAGCTCAGCCGCTGGTAAACCGCGCCGCCACCAGCACACGCTCGTGCAACGCCTTGCGGAGTGGGTCGTCTTGCGGGCCGCAAAAACCGAGGTGCAGATGCCGCCGCCATCCCTCGGCATACTTGAAGATGCCCGACATCCGGCCGACCTCGGCATCGAGGTTGGCGAGCGTTTCGAGATACGAATCGAGCCCTTGGCTTTCGTCGAGCCACTGCTTTTGCGTGGCATGCCGGGAGAGCATTTTCTGCTTGAGATCGACGAGGTCGGTCGTATCGACGACGAGCTCCGGTTCGACGAGCCGGCCGAGCGGATCGCGGTGCGAATAGGGCTGGGCGTGATACAGGGTGACATTTCCCGGCGCGATCGGCCGCGGCGGATGCGTGGGAAAGTTCGGCATCCCGCGGGCGAAGGCGGCGGTGACGGCGAGGCGGCAGGTGTTGGTGTGGTCCTCCATGTAATCGACCGGCGAGTGCGTGAGGACGATTTCCGGCGCGACCTCGCGCAGCACCGAGGCGACGCGGGCCAAGGTCGGTTTGTCGTAGAAGACTTCCAGATCGTTCACGATGCTTTCGTGAAACACTGCCCCGATCGCGCTCGCCGCCGCCAGCGCCTCTTCGCGGCGGATGCGGGCAATGGTCGCCGCGTCGTACTTGCTCGACCCGCAGCAGCCGTTGGCCAGGTTCCAGTAGTGAATCTCGTAGCCCGCCTTGCGAAGGAGCATCAGCGTGCCCGACATCAGGAATTCGATGTCGTCCGGATGAGCGGCGATGGCGATGGCGGTTTTCATGATCGAGGAACCGTCAGTCCGTTACGCGATTGGTTTACCAGCCGCTGGTCGGACCAAAGCCGCCCCAACCGCGACCAAGACCCCGATCGCGGCTACGCCGCCGGCAATCGCCATTTGCAGCTTGAGCGTGTCGGCCACCTGCCGAGCCTCGATCCAGCCGGGGGTATGCGGCACCCCCAGCCCTTCGTCTTGCCAATCGCGAAACACCTGCACGGTGTCGGCAGGCGAGAGATGGTCGATCTGGTGGGCTTCCAAGGCATTGATCCGGGTCGATTGATCGGTCGTGAACTCCGCGACGCGCAGGTATTGCACCAAGATGACGGCGAACACGACTGCCGCGATGAGCGAGGCTGTCATCCCAGTCGAGAAAACCGCCCCGTGCGTGGCCGACCAGCCCGATTTGGTCTCGGCCACCTGATCGGGCGCGAGTTCCAGCTGCTTGAGGCCCCGCAGCGTCGGCACTGGCACCATTTGCCCACACGCGCATAGCGCCCGGCCCCCCGCCTGGGCAGTTTCGACGCGGACCTTTTGCCCGCAAGAGCAAGGAAGCAGGTATTGCTGGGACATGCCGGTGAGTACGGAGGGAGAGAGGCGAGGGTTCAGGAGCCAGGAGACAGGAGACAGTTCATCAATTTGCAGTTTGCAATCTCGACTTTAGGACTTTGGACCGCAGACCTCTCCTCCCAATCTGAAATCCCCGTTACCCCGGCGCTGCCGATCCGCGATTCGCCCACCAGGGGAGGCTGATGCCGCCGTCAATGAGCAGGGCTGCGCCGGTCATGTAGGTGTGTTTCGGATCGCACAAAAACAGGATTCCTGCGGCCATTTCTTCGGGAGTGCCGAGACGACCCAGGGGAATTTTCGCCCCCGCGGAGTCGAGCGTCTCGCGGCTGGCGAACTTGAGTTCCCCCGGCGTGTCGGTCCAGCCGGGCTGGACGATGTTGATCCGAATCCGAAATTCGGCCACCTCGATGGCCGCCGTGCGGGCGGCATGTTCGAGGGCGGCCTTCGACATGTTGTAGGCCATCGCCCTTGGGGCGGGAATAAAGGCATGGGGCGAGCTGACGAGGACAATTGCCCCGCCATCCCCCTGCTCGATCATCTGCTGGGCGGCGGCCCGCATCAGGTAGAAAGCCCCCCACATTGTCACATCGACGGTGCGGCGGAAACCCGCCATATCGGCCTTATAGAACACTTCGCGGTCGCTGTAGGCCGCGTTGCTGACCGCGATATCGACCCGCCCGAACCGCTCGACGCCGGTCGCAATCAGCTTTTCGACCGCTCCCTGATCAGCCACATCTGCTTGCACAGCAAGGGCTTGCGCTCCGGCCGCCTCAATCTCCGCAACCACTTCCTGAGCCTTTTCCGGACTTGATCGGTAGTTGACGATCACATTGGCCCCCGCCCGGCCGAGCGCGATGGCGGTCGCCCGCCCTATCCCCAGGCTCGCCCCGGTAACGACGGCTACTTTCCCCTTGAAGTCCAGGTTTGGCATGGCATTTCGCCCCAGTGAGGGAGCGCGGTCCGTGGTGAGTGTGGCAACCGTGGCGGCAACATCGAGGTTCAACGGCGACTGGCCCATGCTACCGGTCGATTTGCCGGGCAACAAGCGGCGCGAGTGCTATCACTCGCCGGCCAACTTTTTTTCGATCCGAAGGCTGGACCGGCACCTTCACCTAGTTAGAATTGGCGTAGCCGTTACCAAGCTGCGACGTAACCCTCCCCCCAACAAACCTTCGTGGTGCGTCGCTGGGGCTTGTCGGCGGATGATGCGAACAGT
Organism: Pirellulaceae bacterium; assembly: GCA_033762315.1. Classification (GTDB taxonomy): domain Bacteria; phylum Planctomycetota; class Planctomycetia; order Pirellulales; family Pirellulaceae; genus CAYLLN01. Next base: position 34,372 of record JANRLS010000095.1, on the reverse strand, counting down.
CAGAGGCAAATTGGTTGGTAGCATCATTCACGCTCAGGCATTGGATTGCCTGATCCAATCTCGCCGCACTGACGCTCTCGTTCTCCGTTGCTCGCGTGCCGCTGGCGATCCACCTCGCCGGTTGGGCGTGGGCCGCGCGGAAATTGTATGCCCTGGGTAAAAAGAAATGGCTCGGATTGGTTGGCCACCGGGCCGCGCCGATTCCGTAGTCGTAATTTCTTACCAAGTAAGCGGTCAGCGACGCCTGCGTCAGAAGTGGTGTTAAAATTGGTTCGCTGGAGCGGCGAAGATTGCGTGTGATTAAGATGTACCCTCCCGCCATGTTGTGCCATATCCCCGTTAGCCCCGCCTTGCCAGACCTGGATTAGGAGCCCTCCCCTTGTACGAAATCCTGGAAGAATTCGACGACGAAGCCGTCCGCGCGCCGGAAGACGACGAGGGCTTTGCGGCCCAAGCCGTTGCCGAGATCGAGCTGGCCGAGGTCGATCCCGATCTCGAAGTCGTCGATTCCGCGGCCGATGCCGATGCGGTCGTGAAGATCGATGAAGAAGAGCTGCTCAGTTTGGCCGACGACGGCGAATCGTGGTCGGACGACCCGGTCCGCATGTATTTGACGCAGATGGGCGAAATCCCCCTGCTCACGCGGGCCCAAGAGATTTACCTCGCCAAGAAAATCGAGCTCACGCGCCGCCGCTTTCGCACCAAGCTGCTGGAATGCGACTATGTCATTCAAGCGGCCTACAAGGTGCTCAAGCGCGTTCATGAGGGGGAGCTGCCCTTCGACCGCACCGTGCAAGTCTCGGTAACTGACCATCTCGAAAAGGACCAAATCCTCGGCCGCTTGCCGCACAACCTGCGGACGCTCGAAATTCTCCTCAAGCGCAACCGCAAGGACTATCTCACCGCCCTGAGCAAAAGCCAGCCCAAGGCCAAGCGCAAAGCCGCCTGGACGCGCCTCAGCCGTCGCCGTCGCAGCAGCGTTCGCCTCGTCGAAGAGCTCGGCCTGCGCACGCAGCGCATCGAGCAGATGATTCGCACGCTGGAGGATTTCGACCGCCGGCTCGATGAGCTGCGCGCCAAGATCGCCGCGCACAAATCCGAGAAGGGCTCGGCTGCCGAGCGCAAGCCGTGGCTCAGCGAATACCGCGCGATCCTGGTCGCCACGCAAGAGACCCCCCAGAGCCTGAAAAACCGCGTGATGCTGCTGAAGCAGGTCTATACCGAATATCAGCAGGCCAAGCGTGAATTGTCCGAGGGGAACCTGCGGCTCGTCGTGTCGATCGCCAAGAAGTATCGCAACCGCGGCCTGTCGTTCCTCGATCTCATTCAGGAAGGCAACGCCGGCCTGATGCGGGCCGTGGACAAGTTCGAGTATCGCCGCGGTTTCAAGTTTTGCACCTACGCCACCTGGTGGATTCGCCAGGCGATCACCCGCGCGGTCGCCGACCAAAGCCGGACGATCCGCATCCCGGTCCACATGGTCGAAACCATGAGCCGCGTGCGAAATGTCTCGCGGCAATTGCTCCAAGAGCTGGGCCGGGAACCGACGCTCGAGGAAACCGCCCGCAAGGCCCGCACCACGGTGGACGAAGCCCGCCGCGTGCTCGCCATGAGCCGCTATCCGATCAGCCTCGACCGGCCCGTCGGCAACAGCGAAGACAGCCACTTTGGCGATCTTTTGCCCGATGGCACGGCTGAAAGCCCGGCCACCGGCGCGGGGCAAGAGATGCTCCGCAACCGGATCAACAAAGTGCTGAAGACGCTGAGCTACCGCGAGCGCGAGATCATCAAGCTCCGCTACGGCCTGGGAGACGGCTACAGCTACACGCTGGAAGAAGTCGGCCACATCTTCAAGGTCACCCGCGAGCGCATCCGCCAGATCGAGGCCAAAGCCGTCCGCAAGCTGCAGCAGCCCAGCCGCAGCCAGGAGTTGGTCGGCTTTCTCGACTAGCGGTTGATTTGTTACCGTTCGATTTTCGCCCTGCCCGCGACGACCCAGCGCGGGCAGGGTCGTTTCTTGGCGGCTCGCGGCTCGACAATGATGCCAATTGAGGTGACCCATGCCCTTGCGCGACCACTTCCGACCACCGGTTTCCCGGCGAGCGTCGTGGGAGGGTTTTCACGCGGGTTGGCCGGCGACGATTGTTCTGCGCGCGCTCTCCCAGCTTCCAGAGCAATTTTCGGCCGAACCACGAGTCTATTGGGGAATCAAATTCGATCCCCTTGTAAATGCTTACGAATCCGACGACCCTCGGCCAAACGCAGATCAAAACATGGGCAATAGCGGCGGTCTGGCGACCGCGGTCTGGTCGCCGCCGGAACCGACAATCGCGGTGGATGCTGACCCAACCGAGCAGTACGCCTACGAAGTACTCGTGTATGACCAGAGTCGCGGGCGAGTTTTGGTCGCCGCCGTGGAGCTGGTCAGCCCCGGGAATAAGGACCGGCCGCAGAGCCGCCGCGAGTTTGTCACCAAGTGCGCGGCGCTGCTGGAGCAGAATGTCTGCGTTTCCATTGTCGATCTGGTGACGACTCGGCATTTCAACCTGTATGCCGATTTGCTAGATCTGATTGGCGTCGCCGATCCCAAGCTGGGCTCTCCCCCACCCGCGACCTATGCCGCGACTTGCCGCGGCCGCAAGGTTGGCTCGCGGCCCCGGTTCGAGTCGTGGGCGTATCCGCTCATCGTCGGCGAGCCATTGCCCACGCTCCCTCTTTGGCTGACGGAAGACTTCGCCATCTCGCTCGATCTGGAAGCCAGCTACGAAGACACCTGCCGACCGCTGCGAATTTGCTGACTTCGCGGTAGTGGAGGTGCGTGGTGAATTGCCATTCAAATTCCCCTCACTTTTCACTCAAAAAATACCGTCTCCCGCACGCCGGACGAAAAGGCGATCAAGCATTCGAGGGTCGTAACGCCCGTGTTGACCAGGTTGTGCTTCACGCCGGCGGGAATGCGAATCAGCGAGCCCGGGCGCAGCTCCACCCATTCGCCGTCGAGGCTGTGCAGACCTTGCCCGGCCAGCAAATACAGCAACTACTCGCAATTGGGGTGATAGTGCAGCGGATTGCGCTGGCCGGGCAAAATCGTGCTGATGCCAAAGGTTTGCAGCGCGCCGGGCGAAAGCCGGTCGCTGCACAGCCACTGCAATTGCCCCCAGGCAAACGTCTCGATCGGCTGCGTGTCGCGATGCGTTACTAGCGGTATTGCGGACATGGCACGGCTCCAAATTGACAACCGATTCTAAACGCTGGGCCGATTTGACGACGAAGGCGAAACCGGGTAGGTTCGGCAAACCCTGATCCGGAGAAAAAGCGATGCGCGTGGCTGTCGGCGGCGTGCTGCACGAAACCAGCACGTTCCTCCCCTTGCCCACCACGGTGGCCGATTTCGAGCAAGGCTTCGGCCTGTTTCGCGGCACCGGGGTCGCCGAGCGGTTTCGCGGCGCGAACATGTGCATCGGTGGCTTTTTTGACGCGGCCGCTGCCGAAGGCTTCACCGCCGTGCCGCTCTTGTGGGGCTTTGCCTACCCCAGCGGCATCATTCGGCGAGCCGACTACGAATCGCTCAAGCAGGAGTACCTGAGCCGCTTGCAGGCCGCCGATGCCGAGGCTCGGCTCGATGGGGTGCTGCTCGATCTGCACGGGGCGATGGTCATTGAAGGAATCGAGGATGGCGACGGCGACATGGTGGCCGCCGTGCGAGCCGCCATCGGGCCCGACAGGCCTCTCATCGTCACCTACGATCTGCACGGCAATCACACGCCTGAGCGAATGCGGCTGGCGAACGCCAGCATCGGCTACGACACCTATCCGCACGTCGATATGGCCGAGCGCGGCCGCGAAGCGGGCCGGCTGATCGCCCGCGTGATTCGGGGTGAGATTCGCCCAGTCACCGCGCTTTCGCAAATCCCCATGTTCTGGAGCTCCCAGCGGCAAGTGACCGCGCATCCACCGATGAACGAGGTGCTGGCCCGCCTGCATGAAGCCGAGCGCCGGCCCGGGATTCTCTCGGCCAGCGTCGCCACCGGCTTTCCGTGGGCCGATGTGCCGCAGCTGGGGGCGAGCGTGTTCGTGGTGGCCGACGGCGACCAGGGGCTCGCCCAGCGAACAGCCGACGAGCTGGCCGGTTGGATTTGGGAAAACCGCTCGCGTTGGCATCATCCGCCCCTCACCATCGACGAAGGTCTGGCGGCCGGCGAAGCGGCAGGCCAGTTTCCGATTCTGCTCGGCGACTACAACGACAACACCGGCGGCGGCGCGCCGGGCGATGCGACCGCCGTGCTGCGATTTTTCGTCGAGCGCCAACTGGAAAGCGCGCTCCTGCTCTACCTCGTCGATCTCGAAGCCGTCGCCGCCGCCCACCGTGCCGGCCAAGGAGCCAATTTGCGCCTCGCGCTGGGAGGCAAGTCGCATCCGTCGCAAGGCGCGCCGGTGGAGCTGGAAGTCGAAGTCGTCCGCCTCTCGGATGGCAGCTTTCAGTACGAGGGCCCCATGTATGCCGGCCTGACGGGCAACCTGGGCCCGAGCGCCTGGCTCCGCGCCGGGGGCGTTTCCATTGTCGTCGTTTCCAAGCGCGAGCAGCCCCTCGATCCGGCTTTCGCCCGCTCGCTGGGCATTGACTGCGCCGCGCTGAAGTACATCTGCGTCAAAAGCGCGGCTCATTTTCGCAGTGGGTTCGAGAAGATCGCCGGCTCCATCCACCTGGTCGATGCTCCGGCCCTGCACAGCCATCGCTTCGAAACGATGACCTATCGCCGCCGCCGCCCCATGTTTCCGATTGAACTCCAGTAAAGACCACCCGTGACCCGCCGGCGCAAAGACCCTGATCCGACCGATAAGCCGCCGGGGATGGTGCGCTTCACGCGCAATCTATTCGAGTTCGCCGCTCTCTTTGCCATTTGGGGCGTGCTGCTCGCGGTCATCGGCAGCGGCCGGGTCGAGGCGAACTGGCTGGCGGCGCTGGTCGTCGCAGGCGCGTGGGCGAAGACCGCCTTCTTCGCCAGCGAGAACCTGCAAGAACTGTGGCAGGCGACGCGCTACAACCTGTCGTATCACCACTTCATGCTGCTCATGCTCATCAACATGTCGCAGATCATCACCTCGTTCGCCCTCGACTACCATTGCCTCGAAAAAATCAAAACCGAAAGCCTGGGGGCCATCGCGCCGACCCTGTCCGAAGGGGAGCTGCTCTTCGAGTGCTTCTATTTCAGCGTCCTCAACTTCACCTTCTTCGGCTACGGCGACATCACCCCGCAGACCATTCCCGCCAAGCTGGTGACGCTCACCGAAATCCTGCTCGCCTTCGTCACCGTCATTTTCCTGCTCTCGGATTTCATCGCCCTCAAGGAATCGCTAAGGCAACCCGAGTCGCGGTCCAAGGATTGAGAACCGCGCGTGGTCGCGACCGGATGCTCGGCCCGATGGCCCCGCCCCCCTAATTGACGAACCGACTTCGCATTCGCGTGCTTATAAACGCAAGTCCATTCCTGACAACGCTTTGCGCGCTAATGCGCCGGGCTGTTTTTCCGCCGGCTTACTATAGTTACTAGGCTTTCCCCCTCCGGCTCCTAAGCGCTCCACGCGTGCCGAAAATCCGCCCGTCGCAATCGAATTGCCAAAGATCGCTGGTGTCTATACAAGCCATATCAAAGGTATGGTAAATTGTACATATATCGGCGCCTGCTGTCAAGATGCGCGCCGGCGGAATTATTCCCTGGCAGGCCAAGAAACTCTTGCCTTGACCGCCAACCCAACCTAATTTGCCTCGACCCGACTCGCCCCACCAGCGGACGGACGATGCCCGCGGGTCAGCAGCGCGGGTTCCCTGCCGCTTGCTCGACCAGGCTGACTTCCAGGCAAAACGGCCCGATGTTGCTTTCAAAGGGGATCAGCACGGGGGTCGATTTCGACGGAAACGCGATCACGTGATTCTTGCCGCAAATGACGGTCGGCAAGCCGACGCTCAGCTCGTATTCGGCCAGCCTCGATTTGGCGGAACCCGCGATCATGTTGGCGATTTCACCCACCGCGTCCGCCACGTCGGCGTTGATCGTCTCCTGCGGCGTTTCGAGCATGATCTCGGCCACGCGGATGGCGGTCTGTCGGCCTAGGCTGACGACCACCATCCCCTGGGCCTGGCCCGTCAATCCGATGAGGCCGCTGACTTCGTGAGACGGGCAGAAGCTGTCGCGCCGGGTCATGGGGCAGCGCGTCAACTCGCAAGCCAGGGTCTTGCGAAAGACATCGCAAGTGGCCGTCACGAACGGATTGATCCATTCAACTCGCATAACGCTCGTTCCTCGGACGCGATCCCCGTTGCCGGAAGCGCGATCAAGTGGCCAGGTACTTGTCCAGTTTTTCCCGCAGCACTTCGGCCGTGAAGGGCTTGGCAAGGTAATCCGTGACGCCGGCCTGAATCGCCTCGATAACGCGGGTTTTCTCGGCCTCGGTGGTGATCATGAAGATTGGCACCCGGCGATCCAGCGCGCGAATCTCTCGGGCCATTTCGACCCCGCTCTTGTTGGGCATGTTCCAGTCCGTCAAAACCAGATTCACGCCGGACTGCTTGAACTTCTCCAGCCCCTCGGCACCGTCCCCCGCCTCCACGGTGTCCGAGATTCCCACGGCGTTGAGCGCCCGAATGATGATCTTGCGCATCGTTCCGGAATCATCCACGACGAGAACTTTCCTGCTCATGTCATCACCTTTGAATTCGTGCCAAGGAACGGAAGAGAGTGCCCGAGCGACTGGCCCGCCGTTGCGCGGGTCGGCAACTCTAGGCCACGGATTTGCAAGCGCGGGGGGAATTTCGTTTCACGGCGGCAAGCTCGCGGTCGAGACGATCGAGCACGGCATCGGTCGGCTCGGCCGGGTCCATCTCGCCCAGGTTGCGGAGCGTGGTTTCCAGCTGCGCGACCCACATCTCCACTTCCGTGGCAGCCACTTCGCCGCCGGGTAGCGAATCGCCCGCCGCGTCGCGATCGACCAGCCAAGGCTGCAACGCGGCACACCAGGACTCGGCGAACTCGCGCAACTGGCCGGCGGTTTCGCAAGCCAGTCGTTTATCGTTCGCCGAGCGGGAATAGGACGCGCGGTCGAGCAAGGTTTGGAGGTCGGCCTTCAAGTCGGCCCAGCTCTTCGGTCTGGACTGGGTGGCCTTCGCTGGTTCGCGGGATTCCCGCGCGGCGGCAGCTTGCGGCGCGCGGGCCGCGGCGGTCGCAGGCGTGGGGAGCGCCGGGCGAGCGCGCTCTTCCGCTGGGCCGCGACCCGGCTGGGGCGCGGCGGAATGGCTCGGGTCGCCGGCCGAGAGCGACTCATGATGCCACCGGCAAAGCCAGGCGGTCGCGAAGCCCAAGGCTAAATTGGCGATGCACACGAACAAGGTGAAGTACATCATCGCGGCTTGGTTTCGACGGGTTCCCAGCGCGCTCAGGACTGCCTGGCGTACACGCGCAAGCGCGTGCCGCCGAGCGACGAGTCGAACCAGAGATCGTGGAGCAGCTCCGCCCCCTGCACGCGGAAGCCGAAATGACGCCCCGCGACGACCGTCGGCAGCGACAACGAGGAGGGCCCCGGCAAGACGCTTTTCAGATTGCCGCCGGTCATGTTGACCAGTTCGGCCGCGGTATCCTCCTGGTCGGCCGCGGTCACTTCGGCCGCGGGAATTTGCAACATGGCCGCGGCGGCCCCGCGAGCGGTCGCGGGAGCCAGCCCCAGCGTGACGCATCCGGTCCAAGCGCCGGTGATCTGAATCGCGGCGATCAGGCATTCCTCGTCGGGCGCGAAATCGTTGTCGTCGCGCACGGCATCGACCCCCAGCATCGTGGCGTAAACCGACTGCAAGATCTGTTCGACTTCGGCTTCGTAAGTGGCCAGCATGGCATGATCCAGGGTTATTTGAGTCGATAAAAAACGCAATTGCCGAGCTGCACGCGTTCGAACGAAGCATCCAGGTTCAGCGTTGTCTCGGCGGCGCCGAGGAACAGCACCGCGTGGGGCGCCATCACGCGGCGCACCTTTTGCAGAATCTGTTTTTTCGTTTCCGGCGCGAAATAGATGAGCACGTTCCTCAGAAACACTACGTCCAGCGGCGGCATGGGAGGCCAGGATTCGATCAGATTGAGCTTCTGAAACCTGGCCATCTCGCGCACTTCCGGCCGCAGCCGCCAGACCATCCCCTCGCGCTGGAAATACTTGATGAGCAGCGCGGCGGGCAGGCCGCGGTTGACTTCGATCTGCGAGTAAATCGCGCTCTGGGCCCGTTCCAAGATGTGCTCCGACAGATCGGTGCCGAGCAATCCCGGGTTCCACGCGGCCACGTCCGGAAAGTGCTCGCGGAGCAGCATCGCGATGGAGTACAGCTCCTGGCCGGAGGAGCAGGCGGCCGACCAGATGTTGAGCGTCCGCTGCTTGGAGCGCAGCTGACGCAGCTCCGGCAGAACGTGGGTGCGGAGCGCCTCGAACGGATGAATGTCGCGGTAGAAGCTGGTTTCGTTGGTCGTCATCGCCTCGACGAGGCGGCGCTCCAGGTTCGCCTCGCGCTTGGATTTCAGTCCCAGGACAAACTCATCGGATGAGGCATAGCCCTGCTGTTTGGCGAGCGGGGCCAGCCGCGACTCGATCAAGTACGCCTTGTCGGCGTCGAGCTCGATCGCCGAGCGGGCGCGCACCAGCGTCGAGACGAAGGACAGGGCGTCGCTACTAAGGGTGGCGGTGCTCATGGCGCGGGTTCATGCCGAAACGGCGAGCCTCCGTCCCAGCGCGGTCCGCCGGATCAGTTCGTCCGCCATCGCCGAAAGGGGGGGCGTGGCGGACGCCAGCCCCGCTTCGGTCACGGCCCGCGGCATGCCCCAAACCACCGAGCTGGCCTCGTCCTGAGCGAGCAACGTGCCGCCGGCCTGGGTCAAGTGCTGCCCGCCGCGCAGGCCATCCTGGCCCATGCCCGTCAGCACCACGGCCAGGCAGCCCGCGCCGAACACGCCGGCCGCCGAGCGGAACAGCACGTCCACGGCGGGGCGGCAAGAATTCTCGGGCGGTCCCTGGTGGAGTGCCGTCACGACCTCCGTGCCGCGGCGAACCAGCTCCAAGTGGAAGTCACCGGGAGCGATCAACACCTGACCGGGACGCAGCGCTTCTCCGCCGACTGCCTCGGTCACGTCCAGGGGGGAGTCCTGGTTGAGTCGAGTCGCCAAATGCCGGGTAAATACCGGCGGCATGTGTTGCACCACGACCACCGGCACGGGAAAACCGGCCGGCAACCGGCCGATCACGGTGGCCAGTGCCATCGGTCCGCCGGTGGAGGAGCCAATCACGACGACATCGCATCTCCGAGGCGGGCGATTACCGGGGGGGCGAGCCACGATTGGCCGCGTCGCCACGTTCAGCGGCCGGGGAGCAGCGGCCCGCGCCGGCGGGCACAGCGATTTGATCTTGGGAATCAGCTGCTCTTTGACGCTTTGCATCGCGGCGGCCACGCTCCCCACGTTGGCCGGCTTGGTGACGTAATCGGTCGCCCCGCGCGCCAGGGCGTCGAGCGTGGCGACGGCTCCCCGCTCGGTCAGCGTGCTGAACATGATGACCGGCAGCTTGGGATAAGCCTTGCGCAGCTCCGGCAGCGTCACCAGACCATCCATTTCCGGCATCTCGATGTCGAGCGTCACCAGATCGGGATTGAGCTGCGGCAGCTTGCTGAGCGCGATTTTGCCGTTGGGGGCGGTCCCCGCCACTTCCAGTTCCGGATCCTGGGTCAAAATGTCGGTAAGCAGCCGCCGGATGACGACCGAGTCGTCCACGATGAGTACGCGCGTCTTGGGCATGTTACTTCACCACCCCCAGCAACCGGAGCTTGTCCACGAGTTGGTCTTTCTGAAACGGCTTCATGAGATACTCGTCGGCACCCGCGGAAAGCGCCCGCAACATCTGTTCGGGCTCGGTCTCGGTGGTGACCATCAGCACGACCAGCCCGGCATAGCGCGATTCGCTGCGCACCGCCTTGATGAACTCCAGGCCGTTCATGTGGGGCATGTTCCAGTCCACCAGGACGACATCCGGCAGCGGTCCCGCCTCCAGACGGTCCAAGGCCTCGCGACCGTGGCCGGCATCGGTCGTCTCGAACCCGAGACCATGCAGGATCTCGGACTCGATGCGACGGATTGGTCGCGAATCGTCAACAATCAGGGCCCGCATCGCTATAAACTCCCGCTAGCGCGTCCAGTAGCCGCGCTGGCTTGCCATGCTGGCGACGACCTCGGCCGGGGCATCGTCAGCGCTTGCCAAATTGAACTCTGAAACGACCAAATGGCGACCGTCCCCACCAATCCCAAAACAACGAGTCCCAGGCCCAGCCGCGACGGCGTGAGTTCCGCATCGCTCCACGCGAAGTAGCTCAGCGCGATGCTGGTCCACATCCCCAAGGTTGCCCAAATTCGGGCCCGCGGCGGCATTCGGGTCGAGCCTTGCCAATCGCTCAGGTACCGGCGAACGAGCGGCAGGCCGAGCAGCCGGCGTTCCCAGGCGGGATTGCTCTTGGCCAGCAACCACGACGCCACGAGCAGTGGCACTGTCGTCGGAATTCCGGGAAGCAAGATTCCCACGATTCCGATGCCAGCGAACATCAGGCCGAGCAGCGCCAGGAGGAATCGCCGCGGGCGCGTGGTCTCCTCGACAATCTGGCGGGCCGGTTCGGAGGGGCCAACCTTCGACATGGTCATCATGGCTGATTTCGCAATTGGAGTGGACGGTAGGTCCGCTGCCATCGCGGCGGCGGGAGCTAGGACCAGCTCTCCACCGCCATTCTTGGACAATCGAGGTCAAACGGCGAGAGTCCGCCCCCCCTTGCCAGTGCGGTAGTCCGCTGGCCCCTTCGTGGCCGGAGACGGGCTGCCGTTTCTTTCGTGCGTCGTTTGGCCAGCACCGACCTGCTGCAATTCGGTCGCCATGCGCGACAATTCTCCAGCCGCTTGCTGGCAATTCGTCGCGCCTTGGGTCGTGTTCTGTGCCGCCTGGGCGACGGAGGTGATGTTCTGCGCGATCTCGGAAGTCCCCTTGGCGGCTTCGGCGACGTTGCGGCTCATTTCCGTGGCGGTCGCGGTCTGTTCCTCGACGGCGCTCGCGATCGTGTTGGAGATGTCGTTGATCTGAGCGATCACCTGGCCGATCTGCTTGATCGAGGCCACGGCACCGGTCGTGTCGGCCTGGATGGCCTCGATTTTGCGGCTGATGTCCTCGGTGGCTCGCGCGGTTTCCTTGGCAAGCTCCTTGACTTCGTTGGCGACCACGGCGAAACCCTTGCCGGCCTCGCCGGCGCGGGCCGCTTCGATCGTCGCGTTCAGGGCCAGCAGGTTGGTCTGCTCGGCGATCGAGGTAATCACCTTGACCACCTTGCCGATCTCCGCGCTGCTTTCGCCCAGCTTGGCGATGGTCGTGTTGGCGCCTTGGGCATCGGCCACGGCTTTTTCAGCCACCCGGGCCGATTCGCTGGCGTTCTTGGCGATCTCGCGGATGGCCGAGTTCATCTCTTCCACGCCCGTCGCGACCGTCTGCACATTCTTGCTGACCTGCTCGGAGGCCGCCGAGACGACATTCGCCTGAGCGGCGGTCTCTTCCGCGTTCGACGCCATTTGCGTGCTGACCGCGGTCAGTTCCTCGGCCGACGATCCGAGGGTCGTGGCGCTGGCGTTCACCATGTCAAGAATCCGCTTCATCTCCTCGCGGGCCTTCACCTGGCTGGTGATGTCGCTGGCGTACTTGACGACTTTGAATGGCTTGCCGTCCTTGTCGAGAATCGGATTATACGAGGCCTGAATCCAAATCTCCTTTCCACCCTTGCCGATGCGGAAGAATTCGCCGGCGACGAACTCGCCGCGATTCAGCCGGGCCCAGAAATCGCGATAATCCGCGCTATTGCCATAGGCACCTTCGACGAACATCCGATGGTGCTGACCGCGAACCTCTTCCAGTCGATAACCGGTCGCATTCAGGAAGTTTTCGTTGGCCGTAATGATCGAGCCGTCGAGGTTGAATTCGATCACGGCCTGCGCCCTGCTGATGGCGGCGATCTGGCCGCCGATGTCCCGTTCCAGGCGGACCTGCTGCGTCACGACCGACCAGTTCACCAGGAATCCGGACGGAATCTGCTGGGCGTTGAACATGGGGCTGACAAGCAGCTCCAGCGTTTGGTCGGCGAGTTGAATTTGCGCTTTATGCGGCAGGTTGCGGGTGTCCCCCAGCAGCCGTCGCTGATGCTCGGGGCGCTTGTGGAAAATGTCGATCGACTGGCCGACGATCTGATCCACCTTCACCGGCAGCAGGTGCTCCAACGATTTTAGCGTCGCGATGGACGCGGCATTCATGTACCGGATGACGAGGTCCATGTCGGCATACATGATGTTGATCGGCGTCAGTTCCAGCATTGCCTGCGCGCTTGCGGCGTCAGACGCTTTGGTGCCCCGTGGCTTGCTGGTTTGGCGCTTTGGTTTGGTGATCAAGGCGGACATGAAATCGGTCTCCGGGAAAAGGATTCGTGCTCAACGAGGAACATGTTTCGAAACAGAAAGGTCAACTAGCCAGACGTGCCTCCGTGCCGGATCGCGCGTCGCACTCATCCAGAACGCGAGCCGTATCCAAGACCAGCAGCAATCGGTCGGACAACTTATAGGCCCCGCGGATCAGTCCCCGCACGTTCTTGTGGACCGTGGCGGGAGGGGGCTCAAACAACTCGTCATCGACTTCCACCACGTCGCCGATCCGATCGACCAGCAAGCTGACGCCGTTCTCGCCGTCGCGTACGACGACGTTCATTGGCAGTTCGTTTTCTCCGCGGGGAGCCAGACCCAATCGGCAACGAAGATCGAGCGCGGTCACGATTTGGCCGCGGAGATTGATTAGCCCCGAGATGGCATCGGGTGCCAGCGGCACGCGCGTCATCTTCTGGTAGCGGATAACCTCTTGCACCTGTTGCACATTGATGCCCAGGTTCAATTGGTCCACGTGGAACGTACAGAGCTGATGCGTGTGGGTTTTCATGGATTCTCGCTAATTCGCAAAAACGCGACGGGCACCAGCCGCGTGCCGCGCCAGGTTCCGCAGATTGAGCACGTCGGTAACGCGCTGTTGAATCACGGTCGTGCCGAGCAAGTTGTCGTCCATGCGCGCTTGCGGATCGAAGCCGAGCTGGGTATCGACGACATCGACGATTCGGTTGACGACCAGTCCGTAGGAGCGGCCCTGTTCGGCATAGACGACGATCTGCAATTCGTCGGGTTGTTTATCGCCGTCCGTGGATGCGCCGAAAACTTGTCCGAGTCGGACCAGGGGCAGAATTGCTCCGCGATATTGGATGACTTCACGGCCATCGGCATACTCGACCGCCGAGCTCTGCGCCTTTTCCAGACGCGAGACCATGGAAGTCGGCAGGGCGAATCGTCGCGCATCTCCGAGATCGACGATCAGGAGCGATTGGGATTCATCGCTCGCCTTCACTTCGGAATTGATGCCACCCGCGATCGTTTGATCGCGCATTTCTCCCGCCAGACCGGAGGAGACCGCGAGCCCCATCACGTCCAGAATCAACGCCACGGTGCCGTCCCCCATGATCGTGGCGCCGGCGTACTCACCCAGGTTCTTGAGTTGTCGCCCCAGCGGCTTCACCACGATTTCCTCGGTGTCGTTGACCTTATCGACGACCAAACCGAATTGTCGATCGTTGGCCCGCAACACCACGATATTGACGACCTGGTCCGCCTGGCATGAACCGGCTGCTTCCGTGCCGAATGCGGCTTTCTTCGTCGGGTCGAGTTGCTCCGCCAGATAGAGCAGCGGCAGCAGCTTGCCCCGCAGGCGATGGACCGGCGCGCCGTGGACATACTCGATGCCGCGCTCGACCTGCTCGCCCTCCAGGCGCACCAATTCCAGCAGGCTCACTTGAGGAATCGCATAGCGATCGCCATCACTGGTGACGACGAGAGCGGGAATAATCGCCAGCGTCAACGGAATCTTGATCTTGACCGTCGTTCCACTGCCGGGACGGCTCTGCAAATCGATCATGCCACCGATTCGCTCGATGTTGGTCTTTACCACGTCCATGCCGACTCCCCGGCCCGAGACGCTGGTTACTTGCTCGGCCGTCGAAAAGCCCGGCAGCATGATGAGCTGAGAGACTTCGCGGTCTGTCATCCTGGTCGCCTGATCGGCGCTCACCAGTCCCCTTTCCACCGCCTTGCGTCGAATTCGTTCGATGTTTAGTCCCGCGCCGTCGTCGTTAATTTCGATGTTGACCTGCCCCCCCTCGTGAAACGCTCGCAGCGACAGGACACCTTCGGCCGGCTTGCCCGCGGCCACCCGCTTCTCGGGCGTCTCAATGCCGTGATCGACCGAGTTGCGGACGAGGTGCGTCAGCGGATCCTTAATGGCCTCGACGATCGTCTTGTCAAGCTCCGTCTCTTTTCCTTCCATTTCGATGCGGACTTGTTTGCCCAATTGCGAAGCCAAATCGCGGACGACCCGCGGGAACTTCGCCCACACGTTGCCGATCGGTTGCATCCGCGTCTTCATGACGCTCTCCTGCAACTCCGTGGTGATCAGGTTCAACCGCTGGGCGGTGCTGACGAACGCCGAGTCCTCCAGATTGCTGGTGTGCTGCAGAATCTGGTTGCGGGCCAGCACCAATTCGCCGACGCGCGTCATCAGCTTGTCGAGCAGCGCCACATCCACGCGGATCGTCGTGTCGGCCGGGGCCGAGTGCCCCTTGTCTGGCGAGTCGGCAGTTGGCGCAGCGGCGACCGGAGCCTTGGCGGGGGCTGTGGGGGCCGTCACGGCAGGGGCCGAGGCGGGGGGCGGAGTCGGCGGCGCGGTCGATGCCGGGGATGCTGCAGGCGCCGCGCCGGCCGGGGACGGGGCTCCAGAAATCTCAAGCTCCAGCAGCTGTTGCACGACGGCTTGGGGATCGAATCCATTGTCGCTCCCTTGGGCCTCGACGAGGCTTAACCCCTCGCGGCACTTATCCACCGTGGTCAGCAGAATGCTGGCGGTCGGGGGATTAAATGGACGTTGCCCATCGCGCAGCTTGCTGAGGAGGTTTTCGGCGACGTGGGCCAGCCGCTCCAGGGCACTCAGCCCCAAGAAGCCCGCCCCCCCTTTGACCGTGTGAATCGTGCGGAAAATATTGCGGAGCAACGGCTCGGACTCGGGCGCTGCTTCCAGCGCGACGAGATCGTGTTCCATCTGGTCGAGGTTGTCGCGGCACTCCACCAGAAACTCGCGAACCGCCTCGCTGAGCTGAACTGCGGCCGCGGCGACGGGTGGCTCGATCGTGGCGGTCGGTGATGGCGCGGTTTCCGCGCCGGGTCGGAATTGTTGCAACTCCGCCACGAAGGGCTCGATGTCAGCATCGCCGGAAGTTTCGACCGCGTCGATCAGCCCTTTCATGAAATCGGCCGCCCGCAATACCGACGTGACCAGTTCCGACGTGGGGACAACTTCGCGGTTGCGCAGATTGTTGAGCACTTCCTCCAGGCCATGCGCCAGCGTTCCGATCCGCGCGAGGCCCAGGAACCCCGCGGTTCCCTTGATCGAGTGCATGGTACGAAAAACCGCGTTGACCAGGTCGCCGTCGATGTTGGCTCCCGCGGCCTCGATCGCGAGCATCTGGTTTTCGACCTTCGCCAACCCTTCCTGTGACTCGACCACAAACTCGGCAATCAGTTCCTTGTCGGCGAGTTCCATGGCACCGGTCTCTTTTGCTGGATTAGAAATCGCTCATCGGGACGGCAACATCGACAAACGATGTCGCAATCTCGGCATGACAATTTCTAGCCTGCGATCCCAGGGCGTAAGTCAAAATGGCGAATTTCGCTAAACTGTGCCGGATATGCGTCCAAGCGTACCGTGGTATCGACCCGCGAAGGCCAAGGTTTTCTGCGGGCCTAAGTTCGGCCACCCAGGGAGATCAGATCAACGGAAATCTATTCATCGGGGCGGTTGTTGACTACCGATTCTGCTTGAATGACGTCCCCCTTTCCGAGTTACACATTCCCTGTCCTCCCCCACTGCTTGCTTGTTGCATGACGCAGCCTGTCGGCCCCCCTTCCATCCTTTAGCGCGGGTAGTCTTGACATGCTTTCTCATCCCCAGGTTTATGTGATTGATGATGAGGAAGCTGTCCGGCACGCTTTGGCCGGTTTGCTTAAGGCGTCAGGGTTCACGGTGGAGACTTTTCCCTCGGCCGTGAATTTTCTGAAGGGGGTTGATCTCGATCGAGTTGGTGTCGTGATTGCCGATCTGGCGATGCCGGAAATGAATGGCGATGAGCTGCTGCGTGAATTGAAGGTCAAGGAGTCCCCGCTCGCGATCATCATCGTGACTGGGGTTGCGGACGTGAAAATCGCCGTGCAAGTGATGGAAAGCGGCGCGCTAACCCTTCTCGAAAAGCCGTTCTCCGGTGACGACATGCTGACCGCCGTGCGAAGTGGATTGTCGCGGAGCCTCGCCCATCAGGCCGAAAAAGTGCGGCGAGATTCCGTATCCCGGATCATGGCGGGTCTGGATGAGGACGAACGTGGCATCGTGACCCGGATGATCGAGGGTAAATCGATCAAATCATGTTCCTTCGAGCTGAACCTGAGCACGCGGACGATCGAGCGACGACGGAAAGACATTCTTAAGACTTTTGGAGTTTCGTCGATTCTCGAGCTGGCCATGTTAGTGATGAGCGCCCGTCGCCAAGAACCTCGACACCCCCAAGCGTATGGAGTTTGACGGAAAGGCGACAGCGCTAACCGAGTCATCGTGACCGATTCTTTACTCAGGAGGATGCCAACACTACCAAAATAGGGGTCTGGCAAGGGTTGCGACCCGTGGTGCGACGCCAGGAGTCGCCACGTTCAAGTCCTAAGGCTTCGCGATCGAGATTGCCAACGATGACTCCAACTCCTCTCAGCCCCGAGATATTCGTCGTCGAAGATGACGGGGATCTGGCCCAGTCGTTGCAAAACATGTTCGCGCTGGAGGGTTGGCCGAGCGTCGTATTTCCTTCGGCGGAGGCGTTCATCGATTCGTTACCGGTTGACCGGTGCGGATGCGTCGTGCTCGATGTGCGCCTGCCCGGAATGTCGGGACTCGATTTGCAATCGACCCTGCTCGCGCTCGGAATCCGCTTGCCGACGATCGTCATGACTGGTCAGGCCACGGTTTCGGACACGATTCGAGCGTTCCAAAACGGGGCTTTTAACGTCATGGAAAAGCCCTGCGAACCGCTGGAATTCGCCGAAAGCGTGCGTCAAGCAATCGCCGCCGACTTGGAACGGCAAACCGCGGTTGATCGGCAGCGACGTCAGCTTCGCGAATTGACGGAACGAGAGCGTGAAGTGCTTGAACTGCTGGTGCAAGACCATCCCACCAAACAAATTGCTCGCAAACTCGGCCTGAGTTCAAGTACGGTCGAGAAGCATCGCGCAAAAATATTCACCAAAGTTGGCGTGAGCTCCGTCGTGGCGCTGACGAGAATCTATCTCGCCTCCGGGCATGACAAGATTGCGGGCCCTCACTTGAGATTCAAAAAACCAGGTACTGCGCCGCGCCGACCAGACCTGTCGAGCATCAGGACGAGTTCCACTCCGGTCCAAGCCCCCACCGCGCAGATTCTTCCCCACCAGCAATAACCATGATCACTTACGTGACCCATCAACGGCAGGCGACATTTTCTTCGAGTTCCTGCCTGAACGCCCGGCTGCTCGCGGGCCGGCGGCTGATGTTGGTCGAAGACGCCCCCGATTGCGAACGGAAACTCGCGCAGACCTTGACGAACGCGGGGGCGGAGTTGTTCCTGGACTGCAATGCAATGTCGGCTGCCGACGCCATCTTGGGGGCGAAGGAGGCACCCGATGCCATTCTCATGGACTTGCAAAACTCGATCGTGGAAGGGCACGAAGCGGTCCGCCTGCTCCGCCGCAAAGGCTTTGAAAATCCCATCGTGGCCATGATCTGCGCGGGCGATCAGGAGCTGCAGCGCTGGTGCCTCAATGGGGGTTATTCGGCCTTCATACAACGAGGATCCGATCCCAGCGAGATCGTCTCCCTTCTCAATGAAATCACCCTGTCTGGGAACTTGGCGGCTCGGTAAATCGCCACCCGAGAGGCGCTCGCGCGCGGCGGTGGACGGGTCGCTCAAACCGCCGCCGAGCGAGCCGATTCGCGGGGCATCATCACGGGCCACCCAGCCGTCTTGCCAACGAAGCCGTTCATCGGCGAGGATTGAGTTTTGAGGGTGGATATCTTCGGTCTTTCCGTGGAGGCATTCGCTCTGCTTGGGATTGACAACGCCTCATGCATTGCCCGGATTGCGATACCACGACGCTTCCCACTGCGCGCTTCTGCCATGCTTGCGGCCGACCGTTGACGACTGGCGGGAACGGCTCCTCCCGAGTCGTTTCCAGTAATGACGCTCGCGATCCGAGTCAGGCGAGGTTGCGTGACGGCTTGCGCCACTACGACGCCCTCTTCGAGCAGTCGGCCATCAGCATCGCCCAACTCGACAGCCGCACCGGCCGCTTTCTCCGCGTCAATCGGCAATACAGCGAAATGCTGGGCTACACGCGCGACGAATTGCTCGCCCTCGATTTCCAAACCATTACGCACGGCGAGGATTTGCAGGCCGATCTCGACAACATGGAGCGGTTGCGAACCGGAGAGATCAGCACTTTTCAAATGGAAAAGCGGCTGATCCGCAAGGACGGGCAGGTCGTTTGGGTGCGGCTGGCCGTCGTGCCGCTGTGGATTCCCGGCGAACCCCCCGATTTCCACCTGGCCTTCGTCGAGGACATCACCGACCGCAAGCGAACGGAAATGTCGCTCCATCTGACACAATACGGCCTGGATCGCGCGGTGGATGGATTCTTCTGGATCGAGCCAAGCGGCAAGATCATTTACGTCAACCATGCCGCTTGCCGATTGCTCGCCTACGACCGGAGCGAGCTCATCGGCAAGACGGTTGCCGAGATTGATCCGAATTTTCCCGCCGAAGCCTGGCCGGCTCACTGGGAAGAGTTGCGGCAGCGAGGATCCTTCACGTTTGAATCGGACCACCTGACCAAGGATGGCCGCACGCTCAAGACCGAAGTCACCGTCAACTACATCCGGCACGAAGGACGGGAATACAATTTCGCCGTCATGCGCGACATCACGGAACGCAAGCGGATCGAAGACCAGCTTTTGACCAGCGAACACCGGTTCCGGGAGATCGCCGCGACGATCAACGACGTGTTTTGGATGGCCGATCCGAATCTCGAACAAACGCTTTACATCAGCCCTGCTTACGAGCGCGTCTGGGGGCGCAGTTGCGCCAGTCTGTATGCGAACCCGGCTTCTTTTCTCGACGCGATTCATCCCGACGATCGTCAACGAATGCTGGAAAACCTGCGCGTCCGTGCGCACGACCAGCCATTCGAGTATCATTACCGCGTGATCCGGCCGTCCGGCGAGGTCCGTTGGGTCTGGGATCAGGGCTTTCCCGTGCTCGACCAGCAAGGGGGGGTTCGTCACTACATCGGGGTCGCCAAGGACATCACCGAACAGAAGCAAAACGAGGCGGAGCGGCATCTCGCGACGCTGGAACTGCGTCGTTCCGAAGAGCGTTTCTCCAAACTGTTTCAGGCCAGCCCGTTTTTGATTCTCCTGGCGACCTATCCGGATGGCAAGATTGTCGAGGCCAACGAGGCATTTTGCCGGCTTTCAGGATTTGAGCGCGAAGACATCATCGGTCGGTCAACGCTGGAGATCCAGCTCTGGCACAATTTGGCGGATCGTCAGGCGATGATCGAGCAATTGCGCCAGAACTCCTCGATTCGCAACGCGGAGTACACGTTTCTCACGAAGACAGGGTCGCCCCGCACGCTCTTGATGTCGGTGGAACTCGTGCAGTTCGAGGGCCAAACACATACGCTATCCATGGCGTTCGATATCTCCGATTGGAGGCGAACCCAAAAGGAGCTGGCGACGAGCCAGGAGCGCTACTCGCTGGTCGTAAGGGGTGTCAACGATGGAGTGTGGGATTGGGATCTGCGGACGAACGACGAGTATCATTCGCCGCGTTGGTGCCAGATTCTCGGCTACCGTGACGGAGAGCTCCCCAACACTTCCAACACTTTTTCAGACCTGGTTCACCCGGCCGACCGGGAAAAGATTGACGCCGCCTTGCGCCGGCATTTCCAGGCGGGAGAACGATACGAGGTTGAAATCCGGTTGCGACACAAGGACGGCGACTATCGCTGGGTCTTGACCCGCGGCGAAGCGGTGCGCGACGCGGCGGGCCAACCCGTGCGCATGGTCGGCTCGATCAGCGACATCACCCCCCGCAAGCAAGCCGAGGAAGCGCTCCGCGATAGCGAAGCCCTTTACCGGACGCTGTTTGAATCGTGTCCCGACTCCGTGTTTCTGCTGGATTCCACCGGCCGGATTCGAGCCGCTAACTCCGCGACCATGCGAATGCACGGCTACTCGCTCAGCGAGCTACAGGAGATGAGAATTTGGGAGCTGAACGACGCGGAAGGCGCGCGTCTGGCACCCGGCCGGTTGCAGCGCCTGCAGCAAGGCAAACCGGTTCATTTCGAGACCATCCACCGCCGCAAAGATGGCACGACTTTTCCCGTGGAAGTGGTGGGCACTCCACTGCGACTGGCCGGGGAATGGTTCGTGCTGTCGTTCGACCGAGACATCAGCGAACGCAAACGCAACGAGGAGCAGGCCGCGCTCCTGCGCGATGAACTGGCCCACGTGGCTCGCCTGACGACGATGGGAGAGATGACTGCCGGACTATCGCACGAGTTGAATCAGCCCCTTGCCGCCCTCCATTTGTATTCCAGCACCGCGCGGCTGCTGGACCCCGTCGCTGACGCGGCCCAGTTTCGGGAACTGCTGAACCTCATCAG
The DNA here is from genome assembly GCA_033762315.1 of Pirellulaceae bacterium. Lineage (GTDB taxonomy): Bacteria > Planctomycetota > Planctomycetia > Pirellulales > Pirellulaceae > CAYLLN01. The sequence continues at coordinate 13,451 of JANRLS010000095.1, read as the reverse complement.
TCAACAATCGCTGCGAGCCGGACAAATCGTGCATCGGATGCGCGCTTTCGTCGCTTCTCCCAGGTCCCGCCGCTCGTCCGTCAACGTGAACCAGTTGATTCAAGAAGTGTTGTCGCTGCTGGCGGTGGACCTGCGACACGCCGGCGCGATGGTTGAGGCGCAATTGGTCGACGACCTCCCTTTGGTGTTGGCCGACGGCATCCAAATTCAACAGGTCATGGTGAACCTAATCCGCAATGCGCTGGATGCCCTGGAATCTACCCCCGTCGGCCAGCGCAGGCTGACGATTCGCAGCCGGCTCGACGGCGTCGAGGCGCGCGTGAGCGTTTCCGACAACGGCTGCGGCATCGATCCTTCGATCGCCGACAAGATTTTCCAACCGTTCCAAACGACCAAAGCCACTGGGCATGGCCTGGGGCTCGCCATTTGTCGCAATCTGATCGAAGCCCACGAGGGACGGATCGGCGTCGAGCCCGGTTCGAGCCTGGGCACGACTTTTTTCTTCACGATTCCCCTGGGCGGAAACTCCGCAAAGAGCGTGACCAGCGCCGTGAACGCGGCGGACGGGCAGCAGCCCAACGGCGGTGGCCTCGCATAGTGTCGATCGCCTTGATTGGCTGACAGTCCGTTCGGCTCGCGTGTTCGCCGCGTGGCGCAAATCACGAAGCGCCCGTGCCATTCGTCCAGATCGACGGACAAAGCCACCGCCGCCGCGCCAGGGTGGCGTGGACCTTGTTCCCCAAACCGCCGACTCGATTGGCTGGACTCCAGGCCGATTTTCGATTACCACTGAAGCTCCCGCCGCGGTGCGTCAGCCCGGGCGATGCCTGCCTTCGATCCCCCCGCCACGAGTCGCCGATCATGTTCAGCCCGCGTTTGACCCCCTCGTTCGTCGCGTTCGCCTTGGCCTTAGCCGCCGCGGGTGTGCGGGCCGAGAACTGGCCGGGGTGGCGCGGGCCGCGCGGCGATGGCACCAGCCACGAAACGGGCATCCCTACCCTTTGGGACGGCACCACCGGAAAAAACATCGCCTGGAAAACCCTCCTTCCCGGCAGCGGCCACGCTTCGCCCATCATTTGGGAAGACCGCGTCTTTCTGGTTGCCTGCTTGACCGAGCCGAAAGAGCGGGTGCTGCTCTGCCTCGACCGGGCGAACGGCAAAATCCTGTGGCAAAAGACCGTTTTCCAAGCACCTCTCGAAACCAAGCACGCGCTCAATAGCCATGCCTCCAGCACGCCCGTGACCGACGGCCAACTGGTCTATGTCTCGTTTCTCGAAGTCGATGGGAGCACCATTCCCGCCCCGAATGTCGGCAACCAGCGGCCGGTGACGCCGGGTCGAATGGTGATCGCCGCCTACGATTTCGCGGGAAACCAAAAGTGGCTCGTCCGGCCAGGCGAATTCATCAGCGCGCATGGCTATTGCGCGAGTCCCGTGCTGTTCGAGAATCTGGTGATCGTCAACGGCGACCACGACGGCAAGTCGTTCATCGTGGCGCTCGACAAGACCACCGGCCGGGAAGTCTGGAACGTCCCGCGGACGCACGGCATTCGCAGCTATGTCACGCCGATCATTCGCGAGATCGACGGCCGCACGCAACTGATCTTTTCGGGAAGCAAGCACATCATCAGTCTCGATCCGCGCGACGGCAGCGAGCATTGGCGGATCGAAGGCCCGACCGAACAGTTCGTCGCGTCCATGGTGTACGACGGCAAGCTGCTCTTCATGACGTGCGGGTTTCCGACGTATCACGTGCTCGGAATTCGCCCCGACGGCCGCGGCGACGTGACCGAGACCCACGTCGCCTGGCACGAAACTAACGCCAAGTGCTATGTCCCCTCGCCCGTCGTCACCGGCGGCTTTCTGATCATTCCCGACGACCGCGGCACCGCCAACTGCTTCGACGCGGCCACCGGCAAGCGGCATTGGCAAGAGCGGCTCGGTAGCCACTACAGCACGTCGCTCGTCACCGCCGGCGGCCTCGTCTATCTGATCGCCGACGACGGCATCACGAAAGTCATTCGGCCGGGGCCGACGCTGGAGGTCATCGCCGAGAATCCCCTCGGCGAATACTGCTACTCCTCCCCCGCCATCTCGCAGGGGCAGTTCTACATCCGGGGCGAAAAGCACCTCTTTTGCCTCGGCCCCGCGGCGGCGAATGGAAAGTAGCCGAGTCGGACGCTAAATCCCTGCACTAAACCGCACGGATTCACCAGCACGAGCATTTGCCACACGTCGCAGAACCCACGGGTGGCGAAATAGAGCTTCTCTTCGCGGCCGCGGAACCGCCGCTGGTAGGCCGCGTGCCCTGGCACGCCGTGGATCCGCTGATTGAAGAGCCGCGAGGTGAAGCGCGCGAATCAGCCGACCGGGCAGCCAATTCGCGCAGAACTCGCGGTCTTCGATCCCGACGAGCGGGCTCAAGCCTAGTCGCATTTCGCGATAGCCCTCGCCTTTGAATGTCTCGATGATCGGCGGCAATGCCGTCGGTGCCTGGATCGAGCAGGTAGATGATTCGGCGGTGCCTTCCACTCGCGATGTGGACCTGGCGATCCGACGCAACGACTTGGAGGGGGTCAAAGAGGCTCTCGCGACGGTTGGCTTCATTTACTGCCACGCCAAGTCGATCGACACGTTCCTCGACGGCACGGACGCCAAAGCCCGCGATGCCGTGCACATCGTCTTTGCCGGCGACAAAGTGCGGGAGGAAGACCTTGCCCCGGTTCCCGACGTGGCCGAGTTTACGTCGTTCTAAACTTATCGCGTGGCGCCCCTGAAGTCGCTCGTGCAAATGAAGCTCATGTCGTTTCGCCTCAAAGATCGGGTGCATTTGCTCGACATGATTGGGGTCGGGCTGATCGACGCGACCTGTCCGGCGAAGTTCCCGTCGGCACTAGGATCGCGCCTGCAGGAACTGCTCGATAACCCAGACGGCTGACAAGTTCTCCGCTCTCTCAGTCCAAGCCAAGTATCGCGGGCCGATAGTGAGCGAAGTTCAGGACGTCAAACTTGCGTTCCAGCAACTCTCGATAGAGATCAAGGTCGTCCGTGATGACAAGGTGCCGGCGCGGACCGAGACTGGCCACGACCGAGTCAGCCAGTCCCAACCATTGAAAACAGGGCAATTCCACCGCTTTCGCACTGGCCACCTGCCGCTCCTTTAGGAGCCGAATGAATTGCGGCAAAATCGCGTAGAACTCGGGCGGCAGACCACGCTGACGTTCACCAAGCAGGTTGCTGGCTTCGGTGAGGATGTTGGTCGTCACCACCAGGTGGGTGAATTGGCGGGCGAAGTCGTTTAGGGAAGTGTAGTCGCTGGGCGTATAGGTCCGGGTACGTTTGAAGCGGCCAATCCACTCCAGGTCATAAGCACCAACCAACAACAGTAGCAAGAGGTTGGTATCGACCAGCAAACCACGCTCGCGATACCGCGCGATTAGCTTATTCAGTGACGAAAGCATGAGACTGCAACTCGCGGATGCGAATGGACTTTACATTTCCGGTAGCCGCATCAACACGAATGACTTTGTAATCTCGCTTGAGCTTCTTTTTGCCTTGTGCAATCTCGTTGACGTCCGCCAACACGCTGAAGACGCTTGTCACCGCTTCCTCCGGCTCAAACTCTCGCAAAAAGCTCAGCGTAATTTGCCAAGTGGCGTCGCCTTCCGTCAACTCGACTTCCTCCAGCCGTGGACGCTCAGCGCCAAACGCATCCGACAGTGCCTTGGCCGCGATCGCGACTGCCTCTTTTACGGTCAACATGGCTTCCTCGTGCGACGCTGCAATCTCTTCGTGCGTGAAATGGACCTCCAAGTTCCTATTTTCACCTTAGTCGCCCTCGTGGGCAACTATTGACGCCTTCACTGCGCCGTAATCGCTCCATAGGTCTCCGGCCGCCTATCTCGATAAAATTGCCAGGTGTTGCGCACTTCGCGGATCAGGTCGAGGTCGGCCACAACAATGTGGTCGCCGCTTCTTGGGGCTTTGGCGAGGAACTTGCCGCGGGGATCGCAGAAATAGCTCTGGCCATAGAATTCGCCGATCCGCCAGGGCTCTTCCCAGCCCGGGCGGTTGATCGCCCCGACGAAATAGCCGTTGGCCACCGCGTGGGCCGGCTGTTCGAGCTTCCATAAGTATTCCGATAAGCCCGCAACCGTCGCCGAGGGGTTGAACACGATCTCCGCCCCCGCGAGGCCCAGGCAGCGGGCCCCTTCGGGAAAGTGCCGGTCATAACAGATATAAACGCCCACCTTGGCAAACCGTGTGTTAAACACCGGATAGCCCAGGTTGCCGGGTCGGAAGTAATACTTCTCCCAAAAGCCCGGCAGCACCTGCGGGATGTGAATTTTGCGGAACTTGCCCAGGTACGTCCCGTCGGCATCGATGACCGCGGCCGTGTTGTAATAGAGGCCGGTGATTTCCTCCTCGTAGATCGGGATGACCAGCACCACGCCATGCTTCTTCGCAATGCCGCACATCAGCTGCGTCGTCGGCCCGTCCGGAATCCGCTCGGTCAGGCTGTACCACTTCGTCTGCTGCTCGGCACAGAAATACGGGCCATAGAACAGCTCTTGCAGGCAGATGACCTGCGCCCCCTTGCCGGCAGCTTCTGCGATCAGCGCGACGTGCTTATCGATCATCGCTTGCTTGATCTTCTCCACCGGCGAATCCGCCGGTTCGCACAGTGTCGCCTGGATCAAACCGCCGCGGACAATGCGGGACATGGGGACCTCGGTGGAGGGTTGGTGTGCCTTGCCCGCTTATAATATGCCGCGCGGCGGTGGGACTGGTAGCATGGAAGGATGCTGAAACTGATTCCAGCAGCGCTACCAGCCGTGCTCAAGATCGCCGCCGTGCTCCTCATTCTGAAGGTCACGCTGAGCGTGGTGGCCGGCTATCGCGACTATCTGCCGCCGAATTTTGACGCAGACTTTTTGCTCGGCCGCGAGCGATACTTCTGGGGCGCGTACAGCGCGGCCTTTTATGTCCATCTACTTGCCGGTCCGACGGCGCTGGTGGTCGGCACGATCTTGATAAGGGACCGGTTTGGGCAGGCCTCGCCGCGACATTGAGAAGATTCGCCGCCAGCAGCTCGCGGTTAAACAACGGACTCCCGACGGCGATCAAGTCATCATCACCCGCCGGCGGATTTTCCCGCCTTGGGAGCCGGCTTGCGCTTGCCGAACTTGTCGGCCCGCAGGACGGCGCACTGCGGATGAATTCCGTCGCGCGAATAAGAGGCCTTGCCGCAAACGGGGCAGGCGGGGGGCTTGTGCGCGGCAATCTCGGGCGTCGAAGAGCTCACGATCATTTCTCCACCAGGCCAGTGCCGGCGTGTCGCGGTTGCCGGGGCGCAAAAAAACCGGCGAGACCGAGCACTTGGGTGCAAGGCCACGCCGGCATGACTTGGTAAAGGACTGCCGTCCGTTGGCAGAGCGTTATCGAGTGATCCGCGACCAACCAATCTCAAGGCCCGAAGCGCGGCGGAACCAACCGCCGCGTTCAAGCAATCATCCAATTCTAGGCCGGCCGTGGGGAATTGACAACGGAATTCCGGCCGCGAGCGAGCGGAATGTCCCCTGCTCAGCTTGTGCCGGGAGGGCCAAGTGGTATAGTTAACTCAGTCGGTTTGACGACTCAAAGCGCAGCGTGCCTTTTCTTCTGATCTGATTCGCCGCTCTTTCTCGCCGCGCCAACTTGGCGGATCACCACGCTGGTCCCTTTCCTTTGGCCCGGAAAGTATCCACGGGCTCGCTTGTTTTCTGAGGATTTTGTTGTGGGAATGCGATTGTATGTCGGGAATTTGGCTTATAGCGTCACCAGCCAAAGTTTAGAGACGCTGTTTTCGGAGTTCGGCCAGGTCAAGGACGCCTCGGTCGTTCAAGACCGCGACACCGGCCGGAGCAAGGGTTTTGGGTTCGTCGAAATGGCGGACAATAGCCAGGCCCAGGCCGCGATTCAGGGTCTGAACCTGAAAGAGGTCGATGGCCGCTGCTTGACGGTCAACGAAGCCCGGCCCCGCGAAGAGCGTGGCGGTGGCGGCGGCCGCAGCTATGGCGGCGGTGGCGGTGGCGGCGGTGGACGCAGCTACGGTGGCGGTGGAGGCGGCGGTGGTGGTGGACGGCGCTACTAGTCGTCACCTCCCTAAATCGGATTCCGATCGAAAATCCCGGCCCTGCCGTGCAAGTCGCGCGGCGGGGCCTTGTTTTCTGTCCCTTCGAAATGTCCCCAGGAGCGCCTTGATGGCCCAGCACCACCGGCCCAAGAACAACCGTTTGCCTCCCCGCGGCCCCGCCGACAACCGCACGCTACGTCGGCTGCCCGAACGGAGCGAAGTCGCCCCCCCCGCCGTCTATGGCGAGCCGTTTCTGGTGCTGGAGGATTCCGCCCAAAACACCTTCATCTACGAAGGGGGCAAGTGGGTGCCGCACGACGCGACGATTGCCGAATATCGCCGCACGTCGCTGGTGAAAGAGTTTCCGCAGCGCGTGAAGGGGCGAATCCGCTACGAGATTCGCAGTCCGCTGGCATAAAGCTACCAGCGGGGATGGGACTGGCCGCGGCTGCTATTTCTGCTGCTCGGCCTGCTCGCCGACCGATTTCGCAGCGGCCTTCGGCGCGGCGGTCTTCGCCGCGTCCTTGGCGCGCTGCTGAGCCACTTTGGTCGCGGCCAGCGCCAGCTCTAAATGAGCACTCGTAAAGTACGGCTCGGTCGTGCCATTCAAGTGCTTTGCGCCGATCTTCGCGGCCAACTCTTGCCACCCCAGGCCATTTTGCAAGTGCCAGACAGCTGCCTGGGCGGAATGCTGGTCGATCTGGCCATTGGCGGCCATTTGGACCAGTTCACCGATAGAGGCGTCTTTGGCGTAGGACTCGATCGGGACGAGGGTATATGGAACTCGCGGGTTCGGGTCTTTCTTGCCGTGGTCCAGGCAGACCCCAACGAACTTCCCCTTGGCGACTTTGTCGGGTCCGACATTGAACATCCCGCCGCCGCCCCCCATGCCACCCATTCCTCCCATGCCGCCGCCTCCCCTGCCGCCCCCCCTGCCTTGATTGCCGCCGCCGCCGCCGGCTCCCATGCCGCCGCCCCCCATGCCACCGCCGCCGAGACCGCCCCCAAACTGGGCCGCCACCGGAACCGCCGCAAAGGCCGCTGGCAGCCGAATCGTCAGCGGCTTGGAGGTTTTATTCTTGACGATGATCATGCCACCGGTGGAATCCTTGGGAATTACCTTGACTTCGATGTCGCCCGACTTCATGCCGGCGAAGAGCTCGACAACTTCAGCAGGGGGCGCCGTGGCCGGCGAGGAATCGGCAGCCCACAAGCAAGCGGGCGTGAAAGTCAGGATGAGCGCGCAAGCAGACCGCAGCCAGAACGAGAGGCGCATGGAAAAGCTCCTTACTGCTTACGGTTCCCCTGCCAGCCCGAACGACAACCCAAAGACCTGGGTCTGTCAGGCGTTGAATCAGCAGGTGCGAAGCAGAAATCGCCCCGGATGGTCAACCACGTCCCCTCAGAATACCTCGTCGCACGGCAGCAGCCAAGCAGAAAGTTGCCAGATTCGCACGAGATTCACAAAATCTCCGGCCCGTGGAGGCAAAACCGCCGACGATAGGCAAGTCGCGCTTCGTCTTGACGCTTTAACCCCTTCTCCCCTATGTTGCCCTTTCTAACTTCTGACGGAAGGATTCGGGCCAGGCGCTCCAGCGCAGCGGATTCTTCTCTCCCAGACGAGAGAGAACCTGGCATGCGTTCCGCCAAAGAACTGGTGGTGGCCTCCCGCAAGTTTGCCCGCGAGCAACGCTGGCGGAGCTGGTGGTGCCTGTGGTCCACACTCGGCTTGCTGGCCACGCTGATGGCCCTGGCCGCCAACGACGACTGGGCCTGGCCCGTCCGCATCGCCTGTGGATTTCTGGGGGGACTAACCCTCGTTCGGCTCTTTACCATCTTTCACGACCAGCAGCACGGCACCATCCTCCGCGGCTCGCTATTGGCCGACATCGTAATGCGAGCCTTCGGCCTGCTCTGCCTGACTCCCGCCAGTGTTTGGAAATCCTCGCACGATTTGCACCACCAGCACAACTCGCGCGAGTTCAACCCCAATATCGGCTCGTTCCCGCTGATGACCGTCGCCGGCTATGCCAGCGCCTCGTTTCCCCAGCGCCTCGGCTATCGCCTCTCGCGCCATCCGCTCACGCTCGCACTGGGATACCTCACCGTTTTTGCGTGCAAGATGTGTCTCATTCCGCTCTTTACCGATCCGCGCCGCCATTGGGACTGCGCCCTCGCGATCGTCTGCCACCTCGGCTTCGCCTGGTTCGTGTTTCGCGATTGGGACGGCATCCTGCTGGGCTGGGTGCTGCCCCTCGCCGTCGGCTGCTCGGTCGGCTCGTATCTGTTCTTCGCGCAGCATAATTTTCCCGGCGTGCGGCTGGTTCCGCAGGAAAATTGGAACTACGTGAACTCGGCGTTGCATTCATCGAGCTATCTCAGCACGGGGCCGGTCCTGCGCTGGTTCACCGGCAACATCGGCTATCACCACGTGCATCACCTGAACGCCAAAATTCCTTTCTATCGTCTGCCCGAGGCGATGGCCGCGCTGCAAGAGCTGCAATCGCCACCAACCACGTCTCTTTCCTTGCGCGACATCGCCGCCTGCCTGCGCCTTAAGCTGTGGGATCCCGCCGCCGGCCGGCTGGTGAACTGGTCGCTGCGCTAAGGTCGCGACTCGGCGAACGCTGGCCGGTGGTGGTTTCAGGGCGCTATAATGCCCGGGGTTCGTCCCCACTTCTCTTCCCAGGCGGCACGCATGTCCACAGCCATTGTTCCCGCGCCGGACTCGACCCTGGCCGAAGTTCCCCTGCTGATCGGCGGGAAGGCCCAATCGTCGGACAGCGGCCGCTGGGGGCAGGTTTATAACCCTTCGACGGGCAAGCCGCTGGCGCGAGTGCCGCTGTGCGATGCAGCCGAGATCGATCGCGCGGTGAACGCGGCGGCGGAGGCCCTGCCGGCCTGGAGCGAGACGCCGGCAGTCGAGCGGGCGCGAGTGATGTTTCGCTTTCGCGAAAAGCTGCAAGCGCAGTTCGAGGAACTGGCGGCCCTCGTCACCCGCGAGCATGGCAAAACAGCGGCCGAGGCCCGGGCCGAAATGCAACGCGGCATCGAAATGGTCGAATTCGCCTGCGGCATCCCCAGCCTACTGATGGGGCAGGCTCTTGAAAATCTGGCGACCAGCGTCGATTGCGAGACGAGCCGGCATCCGGTCGGCGTGTGCGTCGGGATCACCCCATTCAATTTTCCGTCGATGGTGCCGCTGTGGATGTTTCCGGTCGCCATCGCCTGCGGCAACACGTTCGTGCTGAAGCCTTCCGAGAAGGTGCCGCTGTCAGCGGTCAAACTTGGGGAAATTTTGCACGAGTGCGGCCTGCCGCCGGGGGTATTCAATGTCGTGCAGGGGGGCAAAGAGGCGGTCGATGCCCTGCTGACGCACCCGCTCGTGCGGGCCATTTCGTTCGTCGGCTCGACCGGCGTCGCCCGCTACATTTATCAAACGGGCACCGCCCACGGCAAACGCGTTCAGGCCGCCGGCGGAGCGAAAAACCACCTCATAATCATGCCCGATGCCGATCTCGATCAGGCGGTGGCCGCGTTGCAGGCCTCGGCCTTCGGCTGTGCCGGCGAGCGTTGCATGGCGGGGAGCATCGCCGTGCCGGTGGGTAAAATCGCGGACGACCTGGTCGCCGGGCTGTGTCAGTCGGGCTCGAAAATGAAGGTCGGCCCGACCGACGGCGGCGGCCAGGTCGATATGGGGCCGCTGATCACGCGCGAGCATCGGGACCGGGTTTCGTCGTATCTCGACATCGCCACGGGGGAAGGGGCCGAAGTCGCTCTCGACGGCCGGGCGTTCGATCTGCCGAGCGAGGGCTTTCTGCTGGGGCCGAGCGTGGTGGATCGGGTCGCCCCGACGATGCGCCTGGCCCGCGAGGAGATTTTTGGCCCGGTTCTTTCGGTGGTGCGAGCCGCCGATCTCGACGAAGCGCTCGCCTTCGGCCGCGGCTGCGAATATGGCAACGGAGCCAGCATCTTCACCCGCTCCGGCTGGGCTGCCCGACAGTTCAAGCGCAAGTTCAATGCCGGCATGATCGGCATCAACGTCGGCGTTCCCGCGCCGATGGCCTGGTTCCCCTTTACCGGCTGGAACAAGTCGTTCTTCGGCGATTTGCACATTCAAGGAGTCGAGGGGGTGCAGTTCTACACCCAACAAAAAATGACCCTCACCCGCTGGTTCCAATCCGCCAGCGAATCGCACGTCGATCCGATTTGGAAGAGTGGCGCGCAGACAGCGGGGCGCTGACCATGGGTTTGCCCCAGCCGATCGAAGCCCGCCTTTATTATCGAGCGGCGAAGCAACGTTTCGACGATGCGCAGTTGCTGCTGGGTGCGGATCGCACCACGGGAGCGGTGTATTTAGCCGGATATACGGTAGAACGCTTTTGGAAGGCGTTGGTCCTGGCAAGTGTCTCGGTTGCCCTGCGAAAGAAGTTGCTGGCAGAGTTCCGTGGCAACGCGCACACAATATCGAGTGGCTGGGAGCGTTATACCGGCGACATTTCGGCGTAGTTGTCCCGCGCGGCATCACGCGGCACCTGTCGCGGGTTGCATCCTGGTCCACTGACTTGCGATACGCTTCCGGCACGATGAAACGTCGTGATGCCGATCAATTCATGGAGTCCGTTATCGCCATTGCCGCGTGGGCTGAGGGGAGGTTGTAATGGCAGTTAAACTACGAACGAAGTGGCCCGACCCGATCCTGAGGCAAATGGCCACGATCTTGGAGGGGTACGCGAGGTCCCATCCGACGGCGAGCATTGAAGCCTACCGACAAAACGACGTTTCGATACGAATTCGGATCATCAGCCCCGAATTTCAGCGACAAAGCCGCGTTGACCGCGAGGACGAAGTTTGGTCCATCCTCGACAAACTCCCCGCCGAAACGACCGCGGAAATCAGCCTGCTGCTTTTGCTGACACCGGCGGAAGCGGCGAACTCTTTCGCGAGCGAGGAGTTCGACGATCCGATTCCGTCCAAGCTGTAACGCCCGGTGGCCGTAGGCTAAAACGGGTGGCCGTGGTTGGCCACCGCCCACCCTGCCTTACAGTCGCGAACGGCCGGGACCTTCGCCGGGATTCGCTACGCGCAACCCAGCCACCGGCCACCGGCGGCGATTCGCCCCCCCAATTCCCGCGGGGACTTTGCACCGGGCGCGGCGGTTCGATACGATAAACATGGGCAAGCGAGGTCGGGCCGACCCATTCGCGGCGGCCGCTCGGGCAAATTCACTCTCGAAGCGGGGATTCGACACATGAGGCGCGCACGGTGGGTTCGTTCGGGGCTGCTCGTCAGCCTGGGTTTGGTGGCGGGTTTGGCCATCGGGGGGGCCCTGGCCGCCGGACTTTACTTCGGCAATCGGTCTTCCGCCGCCACCGCGGCACTCGACGAAGTCAAGCTGCGGGCTTCGGCCACGCACGGGGCCGAGTCGTTCGCCATCGCCACTGGAGCGATCGACGAGGAGGTCGAGGGGTTGTTCATGCTCGACTATCTCACCGGCGACTTGCAGGTGTTTGCCATCAATCCCCGCACCGGTGCTTTGGGGGGCTGGTTCAAGACCAACGTCACCGCCGCCCTGCCGCCCGAAAAAGGGAAGAAGCCCAGCTTTTTGCTCGTGACCGGTCAAGTCGATTGGAGCAGCGCTCAGATCGCCGGCAATACCCGCCCCGCCACGGTGCTCTGCTGGGTGGCCGACGAAAACACCGGCAACTTCGCCGCGTTTTCGTTCCCCTGGACGCGGGCCGTCGCTGCCGCCGGCGTCACCCAGGCCCAGCAGATGTTCATGGTCTATAAGGGGAAGGGACGGACCCTCGAAATTCGCGAGTAGCCCAGTGATCGTCACCGTGAATGGCCAGCCCCGCGAGTTGCCCGACCAGGCCACCGTGGCCGAATTGCTCGAGCGGCTTGCCTTGCCCACGCGCGGGCTGGCGGTCGAGGTCAACCTGGCGATCGTCCCCCGCCAGCGCCATGGCGAGCATCGCTTGGCCGAGGGCGATAAGCTCGAAATCGTGTCGCTCGTCGGTGGCGGCTGAATTTGTTGATTGGCAACCGAGTCGTTTGCAACCGGAAACACCCCATGCTGATTCCTTGCCCTTATTGCGATCACGACGTCATCCAAGGGAGCGACGAATGCGACGCCTGCGGCCAGCCGTTGACCGAGTCGCATTTGCCGGTTCCCGCCACGCCGGTCGAGCGGGCCATGCTTGCCGACCGGGTCCGGCTTTTTCAGGGGCGTGCGCCGCTCGTCGTTTCCCCCACCATGCCGGTGCGCGAGGTGATTCGCCTGCTCGTCGATAATAAGGTGGGGTGCGTGCTGGTCGTTGATAAGGCGAAGCTTGTCGGCATCTTTACCGAGCGCGACGTACTCTTGAAGTTGGGGGAACGGGCACCCGAACTAGGGGGACGGCCAGTATCGGAATTCATGACCACCAATGTTCAGTCGCTTCCCGCTAGCGCCAAAATCGCCTTCGCCGTCCACCGCATGGACCTGGGGGGCTATCGGCACATCCCCATCGTCAACGATGCCGGCGAGCCCACCGGCATCTTCTCCGTGCGCGACATTCTCTCGTACCTGACGCGGCAGCTTTCGGCCTCGCGCTAAGTGGGCGTCGGGCAGCGGTTTACGAGCGTTGGGCCGACCCGACGCCACGAATCCGCAATTCGTTTCGGGCCCGGGAATAATTTCGTCGAGCCGCGCATCTTGACTGCGGATGCCAGTATGTGTACAATACAATACGTTGCCGATGTGGCTTGTACAGAATTTGGCGATCTTTGGCAATTTGGTTGCGGCAGAGAGAATGCGCGGGGCTTATGAGCCGGCGGCGAAAACCCTAGTAACTATAGTAAGCCGGCGGAAAACGGCACCGCGAATAAGCGCGCAAAGCATTGCGGGGTATGGAGTTGCGATGAGAAGCCCGCGAACGCGATGATGGTTTTCCAATTAGCGCCGCGCGGTTGTATTTCGCTCCGCCCATGCGCCCGCCCGAGGGCATTGTTCGGCGCGGGTCTCCGACCCCGCCGCCATCAGGACCACTGTTCGGCGCGGGTCTCTGACCCCGCCGCCGCCAGGACCGAAGGTCTCTTCCCAAATGTCGCGCGGGGAAAGGTGCCTGTTGAGGCAACCGGCAGTTTCGGAGACCTGCGGTCGGAACCTGTGCGGGGTCAGAGACCCGCGCACAACTGGACCCGCGCACAACACTGTTCGGCGCGGGTCTCCGACCCCGCCGCCGCCACCACCGTTCGGGGCGGGGCTCCGACCCCCCCCCCCACCGCACCGAACGGCTCCGCCCCAAAGTCCCGCGGGGCCAGGTGCCGGGGGTGGCAACCGGCGGGGGTGGGG
>JANRLS010000094.1:0-59323 GCA_033762315.1 Pirellulaceae bacterium | reverse complement strand
GCCCACGAAGCCGCTGCCACCCGTCACCAGAATCCGCGCCATGCCCATTTCTAACCAAGATCGCGTCCGTTTGATACCGAGGCCCCACCCCGCCAATGCCGCTCCATTGGGTGGGGCGGGTTCGTCGCATGGTAAACTGAGGCGGGCCGGCATGAAAGGTTTGGCCCGCGGCAACCATCTACCTAAGAGACTCCGTCCGCCGCGCAGGGAATTCCGCCATGCCAACTCTCAGCCAGACCCATCCGACCGGCGACCAGCTGCGCGCCTTCGCCCAAGGGCGGCTTGCCGCGGCCGAGATGCAGGAGGTCGAGCGGCACATTGCGACCTGCGATAGTTGCTGCGCACAATTGGCGGCGGTGCCCGAAGATACGCTGCTGCAGCTGGCCCGCGCGTCGGCCACGCAGGGGATCCTGTCGGCTGAAACGCCGGCCGAAAAGCCGGCTCCAGCCGACCCGCGGGCGATTCCCGTCGAGCTGCAAAACCATCCCCGCTATCACGTGCTCGGGCTGATTGGCGTCGGCGGCATGGGGGCGGTTTACAAGGCCGAGCATCGCCTGATGGAGCGGCTGGTGGCGCTCAAGGTGATTTCCCCCGCGCTCTTGGCCAACCCCAAAGCGATCGACCGTTTTCAGCGCGAGTTTAAGGCGGCGGCTAAGCTGTCGCATCCTAATATCGTCGCCGCCCACGATGCCGATCAGGCGGGGGAGCTGCGATTTCTGGTGATGGAGTTCGTCGAAGGGGTGAGCCTCGACCGCCTCGTCGGGCAAAACGGCCGGCTGGCACCGGCACAGGCGGCGAGCCTGATTCGGCAGGCCGCGCTGGGACTTGCCCACATTCACGAGCGGGGGATGATCCATCGCGACATCAAGCCGCAAAACCTGATGGTCACGCGCAAAGGGCAGCTCAAAATTCTGGACTGCGGCCTCGCGCGGATCGCCACCCGCGACGACGGCGATTCGTCCGGCGGCAACGCGCCAGCCCCGCCGGCGAATGCCACGACCGCCGGGATGATCCTGGGAACTCCCGACTACATCGCCCCGGAGCAGATCGCCGATCCCCGCGCCGCCGACATCCGGGCCGACATCTATTCGCTCGGCTGCACGCTCTATTTTTTGCTGACGGGGCAGCCGCCATTTCCGCGCGGCACGGTGATGGACAAGCTCGCTTCGCACGCCAGCCGCTTGCCGGCACCCATCGCCGCGCAGCGCGACGATGTCCCCGCCGAGTTGGTGCGAATTCTCGATCGGATGCTGGTCAAAGACCCGGCCCAGCGGTTTCAGTCTCCCGCTGAATTGGCCAAGGCTCTTGGTCCACTCACCAAAGGGGAGGCCAGCGGCAAACGCCCCGTGGCGGCCGACATCCTCTTGCCGGTTGCCACTCCGCTGCCGGTTGCCACTCCGCTGCCGCCGACGATCGACGAGCCCGCGCCGCCCCCTGTGCATTCCGCCGCGATCGGCGTCAATCGCCGAACGGTGTCCAGGCAAGGGCTTTCGCCGCGCCTGCGGCTGGCGTTGGCCGTGGCGCTTCCCGTGCTCGCGCTGGCCATCGCCACACCGATTGCCTGGTCGCTGTTTTCGGGCGGAAACCGGCCCATTGCCGGCGGCCAGCGCCCCGCGATCGGGGGCCAAAATCCCAAGCCGGTCCCGGTTGCGGCCAGTCCCGTTAGGCGCAAGGTGTTGCTCGTGGTGCCGCGGCAGGGGCTCTATTTTTCCGACTATGTGAATCCCAAGCGCGAATTCGGCAATCTGGGTGTGCCGGTCGTCACCGCCAGCACGTCGCTCGAAATGTGCGGGCTGCTCGCCAGCTCTCCACGGGGAGAAGCCTATCCCGACATCTTGCTCGATTCGCAAGTCAAAGCCGCCGACTACGGAGCGATTGTCTTCGCCGGCTTTGACACCAGCGAGTATCATCCCGGCACCGCCGCCGGCACGCAAGCTCGCCGCTTGATCGACGAGTTCAAGACCCAAGGCAAGCCGGTCGGGTCGATCTGCGTCGGCCAGCGGGTGCTGGCGGTGCATGGCGAACTGGATGGCCGGCGAGTGGCTCGCTGCGGGTTCGTGGATGGCTCGTTTGGCGACTCCGGAGCCAACTGGCAAGCAACGCGGGTCGAGACCGACGGCCCGATCATCACCGCCGCCCGCGACACCGATGCCGGGCCGCTCGCCCAGGCGATCGTGGCGTACTGGGACCGGATGCGGTGACGAACACCAGCCCGCCCCAAAAATCCAGCTTCCTCCTGAAAGATTCCGCCCCGCCCCGCCATTCTTCTTCTGGCCGGGAAAGTAACGACCCTGATTCCTCCCGGCCCACTCATCACTCTCAGGGCTAGGAACGGAGAACGGGCAATGAAGGGCAAATCGCTGGGGCATTGGTTCATTTCGCTATTGGGCCGCCAATCGCACGAACATCGACGTCGCTGCCGAGCCCCGCGCGGCCGTCACCTCGCGGTCGAGTCGCTCGAATCGCGGCGAGTGCTGGCTCCGCTGCCGGTGCTGATGGTCATCGCCGACCAGCGCGACTTTTACTACCAGGAATATGGCGACACCCGCGCCGCGATCGAAGCGGCCGGCATCTCCGTGCGGGTCGCGGCCACGACCACGGCACCATCGACGCCGCATCCCAACTCCGGCCAAGGGACGACGAGCGGCATCGTGACGCCGAACCTCGCGCTCTCGCAGGCGAACGCGGCCGACTACTCGGCCATCGTCTTCGTCGGCGGCTGGGGGTCGTCGATGTATCAATACGCCTTCACCGGCGACTATCAGAACAACGCCTACGACGGCGACGCGGCCACGAAGGCCACCGTCAACCGCCTCATCAGCGACTTCGCAGCGCAGGACAAGTTCGTCACCGCGATTTGCCATGGCGTCACCGTGCTCGCTTGGGCCCGCGTCAATGGCCAAAGCCCCCTCGCCGGCAAGACGGTGTCGGTGCCGTGGGTCGGCTCGCCGGCCGTTAATGTGGGCGGCGTCTTCTATGCCGGCGGGCAGCTTTCGCAGTATCAGCAAGTGGTCGCCAACGGCGCGACCGCCAACACCCGCCCCGGCCAATATGGGACGGCCGGCACCGCGACCGACGACGTGGTGGTCGATGGCCGGGTCATCACGGCCGAAAACTGGGATTCGGCCGCGCTGTTTGGCCGCACGATTGCCCAAGGAGTCATTGCCGCCGACCTGGCCGCCAATCCGCCGACGACACCCGCTCCTCCCGCGCCGCCGCCACCGGCCAACAGCGCGCCGAGCTTGGCCGCCGCCCAGTTCAACCTGGACGAGAACTCCCCGGCCGGCACACACGTCGGCACCGCGACCGGCAGCGATCCTGACGCGGGACAAACGCTGAGCTACGCAATCGTCGGCGGCAATGGTTCGGGTGCCTTCGCCATCAACGCCGCCACGGGGCAGATCACGGTGGCTAGCTCCACCGCGCTCGACTTTGAAACGACACCCTCCTTCGCCCTGAGCGTGCAAGCGACCGATAGCGGCTCGCCGGCGCTCTCGGCCACGGCGACGGTGACGATCAACCTTCGCGATGTCGTCGAGACCCCTCCCGCACCAACGCCAACTCCGACGCCCGTGCCGACGAGTCCCATCGCCCTGGTCGGCGGCAATTTGGTGGTGCAAGGGACCGCGGCCAACGACATGATCTATGTCTGGTCCGATGCCGCCGGCCGAGCCTTTGCCCAGCTCAACGGCGTCCGCTCCGGTCCGCACACGCTAGCTGCCGGCGGGCATGTCGTCGTCTTCGCCGGTGGTGGCCACGATACCGTGTATGCCACCGATTCGCGGATTCCCGTGCGGCTGTTTGGCGAAGCGGGGAACGATCAGCTCGTGGGTGGCCATGCCGGCGACTTGCTCGATGGGGGCGACGGAACGGATCGGCTGCGGGGGGAAGGGGGCAACGACCGCGTCTTTGGAGGCGCGGGAAACGATCAGCTCGAGGGGCGTGTTGGCGACGATATTCTCGTTGGCGGCGCGGGTGACGACTATCTCGTCGGGTTCGATGGCCGCGACCTCCTCATCGGCGGCCTGGGCTACGACCGGATGGATGGCGGCGCGGGGGACGATCTGCTCATCGGCGGCACGACCAGCTACGATGCCGACGATGCGGCGCTGCTGGCGATTCTGAGCGAGTGGACCGCCGGGACCGATCGCGCCACGCGGGCGAGTCGATTGCAAGCGGGGATCGCTGGCGGAGTCGCGCTCAACTGGGGCACGACCGTGTTCGACGACGCGACTCTCGACTGTGTGAACGGGGCAGCCGGTGCCGATTGGCTGTTTCAGGCCGCCAGCGACTATCAGGGGTATGCCACCAGCGACGATCTCGTCACCAGTCGGTGAACTGATGGCTGGCGAATCGACGAAGCGGGGCTTCGTCCTACGAGACGAAGCCCCTTGCTACGCGCCGCTTGGTCGCAAACTGGCCCGCCGCGTGGGCAGGCCGTTGGCCACCGCCTTCAATTCCTTCACGCGCTTTTCGATGCCGCTCAAGATGGTGAAATCGCTAGGAAACGGCGACTCAAATGCGGGGCGCAGCGGAATGGGAACGTCGTCCATCCGATAGACGGTGCCGGGGACGTTGATGCCGTAGGTGGCGACGGTGAAGGCGACGGCCGCGTGCCTGGTGGTGGGGCTGTCCTTGGGGTCGAGGGCGATATAGGGGATGCTCTTCAGATGCTCGCGGGCGGGCTGGCTGAAGTTGGCCATCGGGTCGCTGGCGATGATCAGGGCGGCGTCGGCTTCCTTGCGGGCCAGCACATCGGCGGCCGTGTATTCGCCGGGGTTGAACCGCGGATAGCCGCGCCCCAGGTTCACGCCGAACGGATAGCCGGTCCGCCAGGTGACGACGTTGTCCGCCCCGGTGACATTACCATGCCCCCGGTTCGGCTTGCAGACGAACCGCGTGTGCTTGTTCATGTCGCGCGTCAGGGCGAGCACCGCCTCGCTATTGGCGTGCTTGCCGCGGGTCATCGTCACCCCCATGCCGAAGAAGATGACGCCGAACTTGGCCCGCTTCATCCGGTTCATCAGGTTTTGCCAGGTGGCCAGCGGCACGCCCGTGTCGGCCTCGACCTGCACTGGATCGAGTTCAATGTCGGCAGCCAGGGCACGCAAGGTCCACAGACCCTCGAAATCGGCCCGGGGCTTGATGGGGATGTAAATGTCGGCCGCTTTGGCGGACTTGGTTTTGCGGACATCGACGATCACCATCGTCCGGTCCTTCCGCCCATTGGGCACGAACATCCCCTTGGGCATCAGGCTGTATTTGGTGAAGTGCCGCGGATGGCTTTCGGCCGGATTGCTTCCCCAGAACATGATGAAGTCGCCACGGTTGCGCACCTCGCCGAGCGACGCGGTGACTTCCCCCACTCCTTGAAACGCCATCCCGCTGGGGCCGTGGCACACGCTGGTCGTGGTATCGACGTTGCCGCCGATCCAATCGGCAATGCCGACGGCGACGCGCTGCGACTCGGTCGTGGTGTCCGACAGGCCATACACGAGCGGATACTTGGCATTGGCCAGAATTTGCGACGCCTTCTCGATCCCGTCCGCCACGCTTGCCGGTTGGCCGTGAATGAAGCAGGCCGGCTTGTCTTCGATGTCGTGGTTCAGGAACCAGCCTTTGCCCAGCACGCAGGCCCGCTCGGCCTCGACGATGCGGTGGCCATCGACCGTCAGATCGATATCGTCGCACACGCAGCCGCAAAAGGTGCAGACCGCGTCTTGAATGAGCTTGAGCTCGTGGTCATTGCCGCTTGAGGGGGTTGGGTTGGTTGACGACTCCCTCTCCCTTTGGGAGAGGGCTGGGAGGAGGGTCTTCTGCTTCCCTTCCCCCCTGTTGGGAGTCGCTCCGGTCGATTGCCCCGATTCCACGCGATCCATCTGACACCCGCTCTCAGGTGGTGCGACCACATCTCGCCGCTGCGGCACTTCAGGGCCGATCTTGGCCCGTTAGGAAGCTCGCACGAACCACAGCGCCGACGGGAAGGCTGGCCTTCCAGTACAGGGTTTATCGTACCTTGGCTGGCAGCCCTGCGAAACGGGGAAAATTGGCCGCGTAAATCGTGCCTATCTCCGCCGCGTGTCTTTCAGCGGCAGCATGGCCTTGTCCGAAATGTCTTTGCGGCACCAGGCGCCGGGCCAGCGGATGCATTTCACGGCGGTGTAAGCCTGCAGCTTGGCGGCGGCGATGGTGTTGCCGAGCGCCGTGACAGCCAGCACGCGGCCGCCAGCCGTGACCACCTGCCCATCGACCACCGACGTGCCGCTGTGAAAAACCTTCACATCGGGCAACGCGGCGGCTTCGTCGAGGCCCCGAATCGGCCGCCCCTTTTCGTAGTCGCCGGGATACCCCTCGCTCGCCATCACCACGCAGACCGCCGGCCGTGGATCCCATTCCGGCGGCTTGATCTCGTCGAGCTTGCCGTCGATGGTCGCTTCGAGCAGATCGACCAGGTCCGACTTCAGCCGCATCAGCAGCGGCTGGCATTCGGGATCGCCCAGGCGGACGTTGTATTCCAGCACTTTGGGCCCTTGCTGCGGCGTGATCATCATCCCCGCGTAGAGCACCCCTTTGAACGGTTGGCGGGAGCGCTTCATCACATGCACGGTCGGCACCAGCACGTGCTCTTCGATCCACCGCAGCATCTTGTCATCGACCAGCGGGGCGGGGCAATACGCCCCCATCCCACCTGTGTTCGGGCCGGTATCGCCGTCGTGAGCCGGCTTATGATCCTGAGCCGGCGGCAGCGTGATGATCGTCCGGCCGTCGGTCAACGCCAGCACGCTCGCCTCTTGCCCATCGAGCCGCTCCTCGATCACCAGTTGCTTCCCCGCCGCGCCAAATTCCTTTTGCCGGGCGATCCGGTCGATAGCCGTGAGCGCATCGCGCCGCGACGAGCAAACCACCACCCCCTTGCCCGCCGCCAGCCCATCGGCCTTGACCACCACCGGCACCGATTCGTCGTCGCTGGGATAGCGGTCGAGAATGTAGCGGCTCGCGCTCTCGGCATCGCGAAAGACGCGGTAGTCGGCGGTCGGAACATCAGCCGCGTGCAGCAGGTCCTTGCAAAAGACCTTGCTTCCTTCGAGCTGCGCCGCCGCCTTCGACGGTCCAAAAACCCGCAGCTTCTCGCGCTGAAAGACATCGACAATCCCCGCCGCCAGCGGAGCCTCGGGGCCGATGACCGTGAGGCCAATTTCGTTTTGCTGGGCGAACTTGACGAGCCCCGGAAAATCGTCGGCCTGGATCGGCACATTCTCGGCTTCGCTCGCGGTGCCGGCGTTGCCCGGCGCGACGAACACCCGATCCACCCGCGAACTTTGGGCGATTTTCCAGGCCAGCGCGTGCTCGCGACCGCCGTTGCCGACTATCTAAACCTTCATGGCGATCACCGATTCGGAGAGTAACGAAACCTGTTCCGAATATAGGGGAGGGGGAGAAGAGCGGGCAGGGGACGGGGGACAGGAGCCAAAGCCGCGATCAATGGTCGCGATAGGTGAAGGATAGGGGTCAGGGGTCAGGAGGCCGAATGCAAATTGCAAAGGGCAAACTGAGAAGTTCAATCCGCAATCCGCAATCTGATGAAGGGTCGTCTATTTGCCCGCCGGGCCGCGGGTTTCGAGCTGCTCCTTGGCGGCAAGCATCGCGGGAATCGTGGTGGCCATCCGCGGCGCGGCGGTGGGAGAGTTTTGCATCACGGTCGCGGCGGCAAGGATCGTTTTGCCGGCAAGCGGCAAATACTCCGGCTTTTTCAGCGCGACGGCGAGGCGAATTAGATTGTCGGCCGCGACCGAATTGCCGGCCGGAAGCGCCGAATCGACCACCTCCTTGCCACGCGCGAGGAGCGCTTCGTGATCGCTCGAGGTGAAGAAGAATCCTCCGCCAGTTGCATCGGTGAATAGCTCGATCTGCTTTTGGGTGAGGGCTTCGGCCGCGGCGAGCCACTTGGCGTTTCCCGTGGCCTGATGCAATCGCAAGAGGCCATCGACCAGGAATGCATAGTCGTTGAGATACGCATTCAGCCGCGCCTTGCCGGCTGAAAAAGTGCGCTTCAGCCGCCCTTGGTCGTCGCGCAGCTTCGTCAGCACAAAGTCGGCGGCCTTTTCCGCGGCTTGCACGTAGCGCGGCTCTTTCAGAATCCGCCCCGCATCGGCCAGGCCCCCGATGGCGAGCCCGTTATCGGCCGTCAGCAGCTTGGTGTCGGTCAGCGGATGCGGCCGGCCGGCGCGAATCGCCAGCAGCTTTTGCCTCAGTGGCGCGAGCTGCTTTTCGAGGTCCGCTTCGGTCAGCTTCCGCGCGGCGGCGGTTTCCGCCAGGGGCCGGCTGAGCTGGGGAACATAATAGTGCTCTTCGAAATTGGGGTTGCCATCGAGGCCATAGACCTCGCTAAAGAGCTGGAATTCGTCGGCGGAAAGGGCCTTTTCGACCTCAGCCCTGTCCCAGCGATAGAACTTCCCTTCTTCCCCTTCCGAATCCGCGTCGAACGCCGTCACGAAGCCGCCGCTCTGGTCTTGCATCTCGCGAATCAGGAAGTCGCATAGCTCGCGGCAGACGCGGGCAAAGTCCTCGCGGCCGGTCAGTTCGTACCCTGCCGCATAGACGCCGGCGAGTTGGCCGTTGTCGTAGAGCATCTTCTCGAAGTGCGGAATCGCCCAGTAGCGGTCGGTGCTATAGCGATGAAAGCCGCCCCCCAGATGATCGCGAATCCCGCCGAGGGACATCCACATCAGCGTGCCGACAAGCATCTCCTTCGCGCGTTCGTCCTGGCCGCGGCTCGCCCGGTCGAGCAAGAAAACGAGGTTGCTCGGCTCGGGAAATTTCGGCTGCCTGGGATTTGGTCCCCAGCCGAAGCCGCCGTATTTGGGATCGTATTGGTCGTCGAGTCCTTTCTGCACCGGCGCGGCGAGCTCTTCGAGCACCACCAGCGGCGCGGCCCGCCGCCCTTCGAGCTCGGCCTTGGTGTACTTGGTGATCGTCTTGGCGTCTTCGCGCACCCGGTCGGGCGACTTCGTCCAAATCTCTTGAATCTTCGTCAACACCGTGAGAAAGCCGGGAGCGCCGGGCCGGTCCCCATCGCGGGCGGGAAAATAGGTGCCGCCGACGAACGGCTCGGCTTCGGGGGTAAGAAACATCGACAGGGGCCAGCCGCCGCGGCGTCCTTCGCCGGCGAGTTGCGAATAGACCTGCAGGGCGGTCATGTAAATCGCGTCGATGTCGGGCCGCTCCTCGCGATCAATCTTGATGCAGACGAAGTGCTTGTTGAGCAGGGCCGCGATCTCCTTATCGTGAAAGCTCTCGCGCTCCATCACGTGGCACCAGTGGCAACTGCTATAGCCGATCGAGAGGAAGATCAGCTTCTTCTCGGCTTTGGCCTTGGCCAGCGCCTCCTCCCCCCAGGGGAACCAATCGACCGGGTTGTGGGCGTGCTGCAAGAGGTACGGACTCGTTTCCTTGGCCAGCCGATTGGGCGGGCCGGCCTTGGGTGCCGGTTCCGCCGCGCGCACGGGGAGCGCGGCCACTATCAGCATCGTCAAGCACACCAGCGCGATCCGCACCATGAGCATCCCCTTCGCGACGTGAGCGATATCTTCCCGCGATTGTAGCCCAAGCCGCGCCTCGAAAGCCGCCCTCAGGGCGGGCGCACCGGGCCAAGGAATGGCCCGTCGCCAACGCTTTCCGTTGCTGGTGGCATTCCCCCTTGCCCGCCGCCTGGTGACTGGGGGAATCGACTCAGCATTCCCAATCGCCGCAAATAACATGATCTATCTATGCGTTCAGCGAATTAGTTATCAAAGCGAGTTTCTCAGCGCGAAATTCTCGCTCGCCCTGTGGTCGCAAGTTGTTTTCTGGCAATTACTTGCGAAACAAGCACCCGAATAATCTCCAGTTTGACCGATAAGCCCTCTTCACGAAAATCTCCCCCCTGATAGTCGTGCCAAAGCTCGTTTTCTCCATCGCTGCGCCGCAGCCGGCGATTGTTGCAAATGTATAGATGCGCAAGACCTCGCTTTTATTCCGGAATTCTGGCCAGATTTTTGGGTGGCCGGCGTACCCGGCGTGGCGTGCGGGCTGGACACGCCGATCCCGATTTGGCCAGATCAGCGGATCTGCCCACTACCAATTCACTCCGCCAGAGGTGACATTCTCCTGTTCGCCGAACCTCTGGGACAACTCCTCTCCCTGACTCGCAGCAATCGCGTCGCACCGGGACCCGGTTTGGTCCCGGCTGTTAGACTGGATGAGATGGATTCGCAAGCTTTACTCCTCTTCCTCGCCAGCGCGATCCTGCCCAGCTTCGTCGTCGCGCTCTGGGCGACTTATGTCGTTCGGGGCCGGGCGGCACGCTGGGGACTGATTGACCAGCCGGGGGAGCGGAAGGTTCACCAGCAGCCGACGCCCCGCGGCGGTGGACTGGCGATCTGGCTGGGTGTCGTCGGCACGTTCGCGGCGGGGCAATTGGTCCTGCTGCTCGCGAACAGGGTGCCGGCGATCGCGGCCCTGGTTCCGCCATTCGCCGCGCAGCACGTCGGGGGAATCTGGCAACAGTCGGGCAAGCTCTGGATTCTGCTGGCCGCGGGAACGCTCCTCATGCTGCTCGGCCTGGCCGACGACCGAGGGGGCCTCTCGTGGAAATTGCGGCTGGCGGTGGAAGTGGCCGTGGCGGCGGTGTGCGTTTGGCTCGTGCCCAACTTGCGGCTGACGGCGTTCATTCCCGCGCCGCTATTCACCGAGGGGCTGTCGGTGCTGTGGATCGTCGCCCTCATCAACTCGTTCAACATGCTCGATAACATGGATGGCCTCGCCGGCGGCGTGGCGGCCATCGCGGCCGCGATGCTGGCGACGGTGCTGCTGATCGCGCCCGATCCCGAAAATCGCGGGCCGCAGCTCTTTGTCGCGGGGCTGCTCTTGGTGCTGATCGGCGGCATTCTCGGCTTTTTGTGGCACAATCGTCCCCCCGCCAAAATTTTCATGGGGGATTCCGGAGCCTATTTCATCGGCTTCCTGATCGCCGCCGCCACGCTGCTCGCCACGTATTCGGGCTATAAGGCGGAGCAACATCGCCATGCGATTCTCGCTCCGCTGTGCGTCCTCGCCGTGCCGCTCTACGACATGACGACGGTCATTCTCATTCGCCTGCGGGCGGGAAAAAGCCCATTTCAGGCCGATAAGAACCACTTCTCGCACCGGCTGGTCGAGCTGGGCCTCTCCCAGCCGCAAGCGGTGGCGACGGTGTATCTGACCACCGCCACTTGCGGCCTGGGGGCGCTCCTGTTGCATCAGGTCGATACGACCGGCGCGGTGATTATCATGCTCCTTATCGGCTGCGTGCTGACGATCATCGGCATCTTGGAAGCGACCGCCCGCCACACGCTGAAAAAGTAGTGGCGGTCTGGTGGCCGCCTACGTTGTCTGAGGCACGGATCATGCGAGCCAGCCGCCACAAGAAGCCCCCCGCGGAAAGAACCGCCAGCGCGCTCGCGGTCCCGGATCGCTCGCGCCGGCTCGACGATTGGCTGCTCGCGGGAGCGACGGCGCTTATCGTCGCGACGCCGCTCGTCCCCAGCGAAGCGACGATCCCCTTCGGCGCCGCCGCGCCGCTCCATTTGCTCTGGGTGCTGCTTCTCATCGGCTGGCTATTGGCGGGACTACTCCGGCCAGAGCCGCGCATCAGGCTCGGCTGGACGGCTCTCGCGGCAGCGGCGCTGATCGGCTGGCACACGCTCGCTGCCTTGACGGCTGGTCTCGAGGGCCACGGCCGGCACGCGCTCAACAGCCTCTGGCAATGGATCGGCTATGGGCTGGCCGGGCTGCTCTTGCTACAACTGCTGCGCGGCGCGGCTGATTGCCGGGCGCTCGTCGCGGTGCTGATCTCCCTCGCCGCCGCCGAAGCCGCGCATGGCGGCTACGAGTATTTCGTCAGCCAGCCGGCGCAACTCGCCGAGTTCGAGCGCGATCCGCCAGCCGCCTTTCGCGCGGCGGGGGTGACGAGCGAAGTGCAACAGCAGCAATTTCGCTGGCGGCTCGAGGCCAAAGAGCCGCTCGGCACCTTCGCCTTGACCAACTCGCTCGCGGGGCTGATCGCGCCGTGGCTGATGGCGCTACTCGGCATCGCGCTTGCCTCGCTCGGCGGGCCGGAGCTGCGCAAAACACTGCTCGGCAGCTTGGCCATCGCGCTGGTGCTCGGCGGCTGCTTGCTGCTGACCAAAAGTCGCACGGCTTTGTTGGCGGTCGGTGGCGGAGTGGGGCTGCTGGCGATTTACGGCCGCGGAGAAAGCTCGCGGCTCGCGGCGTGGATCGACTGGAAGCTGCTCGCCGGGGCGGCCGCGGTCGCCGTGCTCCTCGCGCTCGGCGTGGTGGGGCTCGGCGGACTCGATATCGAAGTGCTGAGCGAAGCGCCGCTGTCGGTTCGCTATCGCGTGGAATATTGGCGAGCGACCGCCGCGATGATCGCCGAGCATCCGCTTCTGGGGTGCGGGCCGGGGAATTTTCAGACGTGCTACACGCGCTACAAGCTGCCGCAAGCGAGCGAAACGGTCGGCGATCCGCACAATTTCTTGCTCGAAGTGTGGGCCACCGCCGGCACGCCGGCGCTGCTCGCGCTGCTCGCCGTCGGTGCCGCTTTCACTTGGGAACTAGCGCGGCGGAAAACGCCGGCAATCGATCCACCTGCCGAGCCATCCGCCAATCCCTGGCCCATCTATGCCGGGGCGCTCGCCGGGTTGCTGCTTGGCTATCCGCTCGGCGCGCTGGTGGGCTACCCGCCGCCGCAACTCACCTGGCTGCCCCTGCCGGTGATTTGGGTCATCGGCTTGCCGATCGCGGCGTTCGCGGTGTGGCTGCTCGATCCGTGGGTGCGACGCGGAAGCCTGCCACTCGCCGTGCCGGTGTTGGCGCTGGTCGTTTTGCTGGTGAATCTGCTGGCGGCTGGAGCGGCCAGTTTTCCGGGGGTCTTTTTGGGAGTTTGGGTGTTGATTCCGGTCGCGCTGGTCGTGGCGCGGTCGCCGGTTTGGAACTGGCGACTGACGCGGCCGATGCTGCTGGCCCATTTGGCCACGGCGCTCGCCCTGTTAACGCTGATCGTGCGGACCGAGGTGAATCCGGTGCTGACGGCGAGCGCCCGCCAATTGCTGGCGACCGAAGCGATCTCCGCCGGCAATCAGGCCCAGGCCGAGGCCGACCTGCTCGCCGCGGCAGCCGCCGATCGCTGGTCCCCCGAACCGTGGCGGATGCTGGCCGAACTGCGGGCGCAGGTTCATGCCCAAACGGGGAATCCGGCCGATTACGACCGCTTCGCCGCCGCCGCCGAGGAGTTTCGCCGCCGCGATCCGCATCACGACCGGCAGTTCGAGTCGCGTGGGCATTGGCTATTGTTGGCGTGGCGAAAAACCGGCCGGTCCGAGCTTTTGGAGGAGGCGATCGAGGCGTATCACGCGGCGGCCGAGTGGCATCCGGCCCTCGCGCTTCATCAGGCTCAGCTTGCGTGGACCCTGCATTTGGCGGGAGAATCAGCAGCGGCCACGGCCGCGGCCGAGCGGGCCCTCGCCCTCGACGCGGTCAACCCCCATGCCGAGCTAAAGCTAGCCCGGCAAAGGGTTTACGATCCCGAGGACGGCCCCGGCAATCGCCCCCCGTTTCGCCCCGAAGATGCCGAACAGACCGCCCGCCGCCTGCGTACCAACAGCGGCCCGGAGAAATCGCCATGAAACCGACGCTGTTCGCCGTCGTCTCGCTGGGAATTGGCATCGCCATTGGCCTCGCCATCACGCGGCAGGAATTTGCCCGCGAGACGCTGCCACTGACCGCCCCCTCGGCAAGTCCCGCCGTCGCTGCCGGCCCCAAAATCGGCACCGGGCCGAAGCTGACCGTCGTCAACGGCGAGCGGCATGACTTTGGCACGATGAACCGCAACGCGGCGGGGGAACATACGTTCGTCGTCCGCAACGACGGCGATGCCGAGCTCGTCCTGAAAAAGGGGAACCCGACCTGCAAATGCACGAGCTTCGAGCTCGATAAGGACCGGCTTGCCCCCGGCGAATCGACAAGCGTCCATTTGCAATGGAAAACGCTGACGAGCGACGTCCGCTTCGAGCAATCGGCCCCGCTGATCGTCGATAACGATCCCGATAAGACGACGATTGCCCTGGTGATCGAGGGGCGCGTGATCGACGTGGTGCGGCCCGAACGGTGGGACATCGTCCTCACCGATATTTCGGCCAACGAACCGGCTCACGCCCGGCTCAAGATTTTTTCGTACAAGGACAAGGAACTGGCGATCGCGAAGCAAGAGTGGCTCAATCCGCAACAGGCGGACCATTTCGACGCCCGCTTCGAACCGCTGACCCCCGAGGAAATTTCGCAAGAGGCGGGAGCGGCGGGTGGGCTGGCCTTGCTGCTCGATGTCCGGCCGGGCTTGCCTTTAGGAACGATCGACGAAACGCTCCGCCTGACGACCAGCGCGGCGGGGGTGGAGCCGCTCGAAATTCGTCTCCGCGGCAGCGTGGCGACCGACATCAGCCTGGCCGGGCCGCGCGTCGTTCCCGAAAAGCTGCTGGTGAATCTGGGGCAGCTCAAGCCGGCGGATGGCATCAAGACGACCGTGTATCTGCTCATCAAGGGGCCTTATCGGGAGGAAACGACGCTGCAAATCACCGGCGTCGAGCCGGCCAGCGAGTTGACCGCCAAGCTGGGAGAGCCGCAGCGCGATAACCCGCGGATCGTCCGCTATCCGGTGGCCCTCTCGCTTCCCCCCGGCCTGTCGCCGGTGGCCCGCGCGGGAGACGGGAGCTATGCCCTCGTCAAAATCGCGACCACGCACCCGCAGACCAAGGAACTCACCCTCAAAGTCCGCTACATTGTGACGCAATAGTTCCGCACGGACGATTCCTCTTCACGGACGAAATCATGCCAATTGGTCGCATCTTTCCACTGGTTTTCGCCGCGCTGGGCGCGCTACTCGCCGGCTGCCCCACAGCGTCGCCGCCTACAATTCCGCCGACCGCGATCGAACCTCCCGCTGCGCCGCCGACCACGCCCGTCGCACCAGCCACGCCCCCAACGACTCCGCCGACAGCGCCGGAAAATCCCCCGCCGCCGCCGGCCGCCGTCGCACCTCCTGAGAAGCAGCCATTGGCCGATTGGGAACAGCCCGCGGTCGCCCTGTTCCTCACCGGCCAGCAACTGGGATACATCGAGCCTTGCGGCTGCACGGGACTCGAAAATCAAAAAGGAGGGCTCGCCCGCCGCCATTCGCTGCTCAAGCAACTGACCGAAGAGAAAGGCTGGACCGTCGTTCCCCTCGATGTCGGCAACCAGGTGCGCCGCTTCGGCAAGCAGTCGGAAATCAAGTTCCAGCGTACGGCAGACGCCTTGCGGCTGCTCGGTTATCGCGCGGTCGCCTTCGGACCCGAAGACCTCCGCCTGCCGCCGGGAGAGCTGCTTTCCGGCACCAATCCCGACGATAAGCCCAGCATTTTCACCAGCGGCAACATCGCGCTGATCGAGCGCAGCTTGCAGCCCCGCATGCAAGTGATCGCAGCCGGCGGCCGCAAAATCGGCGTCGTGGCTATTCTGGCCGATTCGTTCGAGCAGAAGCTGCAAGGGGATGAGCTCGTCCGGCAAGCTGCGCAAGAGGGTCTCGCCACCAGTTGCGAGGAGCTGAAAGCCGCCGGTTGCGATTATCACGTCCTGCTCGCCCATGCTCCCCCCGACGAAGCGAAGCAGCTGGCGCAAGCCGCTGGCCTCTTTGATCTGGTCGTCATTCCAGGGTTCAGTCTCCCTTCGACCGTGCTGGAGGCGATCGAGGGGACGAAAGCCAGGCTACTGAAGGTGAGTCACAAGGGGATGCACGTCAGCGTGGTCGGATTATCGGCCGATAAGTCCGCTCCGATTCGCCACGAGAATGTCCCCCTCGATGCGCGGCTCCCCGATTCTCCCGCGATGCTGGCGATGCTCGCCGAGTTTCAAGAGCAACTGAAGAGCGAAGGGTTGGCGGGCCTCGGCCTCAAGCCGCAGCCCCATCCGACGGGTCGCAAGTTCGTCGGCAGCGAGAAATGCGGCGAGTGTCATACGAAGGCGTACGAAATCTGGTCGAAAACGCCGCACGCCCACGCCACCGAGTCCCTCGTGCATCCGCCGAATTCCCGCGGCGATATTCCCCGCCATTTCGATCCCGAATGCCTCAGCTGCCACGTCACCGGCTGGGAACCGCAGAAAATCTATCCCTATGAATCGGGCTATCTGGGCCTCACGCAAACTCCCTTGCTGAAGGACAACGGCTGCGAAAACTGCCACGGCCCCGGTGCCGAGCACGCCGCCGCCGAAAGCGGCGAGGGGAACCCCACCGCCGACCTGCTGTCCAAACTGCGCGACCAGATGAAGCTGCCGCTGGCCGGCGGCGTGGCCGAAAACAAGTGCCGCGAGTGCCACGACGAGGACAACAGCCCCGACTTCAGCCACAAGGGCTTCGCCGCCTATTGGAAGGAAGTCGAGCACCAGGGCAAAGACTAGGATTTACGCGGAAACACTTGGATGCCTGCGGACCGACGGTTCCGTCGGGTGCCTGGGGTTCGCATAGCGCACCCCAGCCACGGACGTCACCACTTCGAGAACCCCTACCTCCGCCCCCATCGCTCCCCCTTCCCAGACTCAGCCGTGGTTTCCACTCGTTTCGCACAAAAACCCCAGTTTTCGCGCCTGAAGTCCTTATCCTGTCGGCACTTAAGTTCGGTTTCCACCGTTTACCCCCTTCTGGAAACCTGCGCGGCCCAAAACACGCAAAAACACCGGGAATATCGCACTTTGACCCTGCCATCGGTTTCCAAAAATCAGCATCATGGGGGTTTCTGGAAACCAAGTATTTTCATTCCCCGTACGAGGGGCATTGCGATCACCTCTACTCCACCAAATTGCCAAAAATCAGCTGCTGAGTGCCCTCGCCAATCAAAAGTGGCATTCAGTACATAATTATACCCATGTCCAGTATCCAGGTGTCAAAAAAAATGCCCCGCCGCGCGATTTTTCTCAAAATTTTCCTAGGAGGCGGGTTTTCCAGCGGCTAGCCCCATTCGCTTGCAAGCTGAGCTATTCGCGGTGTATTTCGCTCCGCTCATACACCCGACGAACTGCTCCCTGGCGCCCCGCTCGCCAGCCGGGCGACGCGGGTGGCCATTACTTTGGAGCCGCGGCCGCGGCCAGCGATGCTTCAATCTTCGGCACCCATTCTCGCAGAGTAGCGGCGATTATTTTATCGTCCGGGTCGTGTGGTGGATGCGCCTTCCATTGGTTGAGAATCTCGCGGACGTTCAGGTGCGCCTGGATTTGTGGATTGCATAGGTCTTGCATGGGGAGCGCGGCGATTGCCATTCGCCGAACCCAGGTGCGCTTGACATCAACTGTCATTTGAATCTGGATTGATTCCGCACGAATAGCCGGGTTGCCATAGTTCTGTTCGTCCGCACGGAACGTTGTCATTTCTCGAAGGCGCGAGCCGAGCAGCAACTTAAAGTCATCGGCAAAGACGGATGTACGGTACTTGGACAAGAACTCCCGCAGGATTTCGACGAATTTAATGTCCGGTTTGCCCGTGTAGATATACGGCGGTCCGTGGGCAACCTCCTTCATGATTTCACCGGCGATGACCTCATCCTCGTTTGGTTTGCGGACACGAATAATCGCGGGATTTGAGATGAACTCAGTCGTATCCAAATAGTCAATGGCACCCGACATCACGCGCAATTCATAGCTGGCTGGAAGATCAAATATGCGAGGCGGTGAGCGGCGTGGATGGGGCGGCGTTTCATCGCGGGATACAGCCGTGAAGGCCGCCACCGACTTGCCAGCAGGAATGGTGGCTTCGTTTCTAAAGAATCTCTCGCCGCTACTGAACGTCCGTTCGAAATAACCTTCTTCAGCAATTCGAAACCGAACGCCAGAAACTTGAAAGGCCTGCGGAATGGTGATGTTTTTTGTGCTTGAATTTGAGAGCGTCAGTTTGAGGTATAGCGGCTGATATGGCGCTAAAACGTCACGTTCAGGAATTATCCGGAATAATATTTGACCGCCATCATCTGGAATTGCTGGCGTTTCATTGGGCTTCGTCTCCTGGGCTTGAACTGAATCAACAAGTGAATTGCAGATAATCACACCGAGTACCAATCCTGACCGCAAACTATGAATTCGGAATGCCACGAGTTCTTCTCCGCGAAAACAATACGGACACACCACCGCACGCACGAACTTACTCCGCGGGTGGCCGGGTTTGCTGGCAAACCGGGCCAGCAGGAGGCACAACGGCTGGGGGCTCCGGTGCGTCGGCACCACAGCGGGAACCGGTTGCCAATGCGACGGCACAGGCTCCGCATGACCAGTATCCTGCCTCTCCCACGCCCAGCTTGCAAGCAAGCCGGGCTACCCGCTCATTCAGCCTCTCCTTCGCCCTACAAGCCAGCATGGCTACCCGCGAATCAAGCGCGAGCCAACTTCTTGTCCTTGGGTATTGGGCGGCGCTTTTCTTCCTCCAGCGAGGTCTCGATCTTCTGAATGTTCTTCGCGAGCCATTTGCGTCGCGAGGCAAACTCCGAGCGGTCAGGAAACGGCGGGTGGTCCTTGAAGCGAGTTAGCCAAGCGGGAACGTCGATTCGCCGATGCATCTCGCGTTGAGTGAGATGCATCGTGAAGGCGGGGTCCACGAAGCGACGATAAAGAATCTCACGTGTCGGGGAGATCGCAAAGAGGGCGTTATAACCTTCCGCCAGAAGGTCGAAGTCGTATTCCTGGCGTTGCGGCGTCGGATGCGATTGCGCCACGAGGAGCCAGTAAAGAGCATACCGCACATCGTCATTCACCGGCGAATCCACTTCGCGCGCGAGGAATGCGCGGAACTCATCAACGAAGTCCTGGCTTGGACTCGGACGCAGCTGTCCCTGATTAACATAAGCATCCATCAACCGCTGGGCGATATTTCCCTCGGCAATTGTTGGCTCTCGAATCTCGATAGACACCGGCTCCGACACCAAAAGCGGCGGTTCTAACCAGCCATTGACGCGCGCGGAGAATCCAGATACTTGAACCTCAAAGGTACCTGATCGGTCAAATAGCGGAACGATGGATTCGGGTGCCCCAATCGAGCTGGGATCCACGCGATGGTGACAGAGGTGGTCGATCGAGAGGCAATCGTCCGACAAGATGGGGCCACCTATCCCGTCTTGCGTCCACCACGTCTGCTTCGCCGACGCGGGAGCCATTGGCCAAAGGATTCGGGATTCGCCTTCTTCCGGCAACGTCGTAAGAAAGAGATTCGACAATCCAACGGTTCGGGGAAACGTTTTTGCTTGGTCCGATTTGTTAAATAGAGAGAAGGTGAACGGCAGCGGCTGACAAGGCAAGATGCTCGGAGTATCGGTATTTCCTTCCAAGACGAAGGTGGATAGGCCGGATGCTTCTACTCCGCGTGACTTCGCCTTGGCTGGCGCAGTGTCAGTCGAAATCGCGTTTGGCGGAGGCGATGGTCTGGGGTGAAGATTCAATTCAGCAGGGGCAATTGGCGCAGGTGGAGATGGTCCGGAATCGAAATCACATCCTGAAACGAGAACAGCACCGCCACCGGCGATAAACGTCCGCCGCGACACCAGTGGTCCGTTATGCATGGAAGGTTCTCGCTAATTGTGTGGTCCGCCAGGTCTTACATTCGTCACAATGGATTTGAATCCAAGTGGTCCGAAGACGAGATCGGTGAATGAGAACTGATGGGTAGCGGCATAGTTCATGATCGTCCCTGTGGCCAACGTGTGCCCTTCTGCTGTATATGGAATACCAAGTTGATGTTCAATTTCATGAATTCCAGAGACGTGCCATAGCTCATCCTCGGAAACAATATATCCATTTGTCGGGTCAGTCTTTGCGTCCGCAATTGTCTCGCGGAATATGATTGAACCATTGGGCACGGTAAGGCCGAGCAACGGTCGGTCGCCGTCTTCGCGGGTGGCCGGGTTTGCTGGCAAACCGGGCCAGCAGGAGGCACAACGGCTGGTGGCTCCGGTGCGTCGGCACCACAGCGGGAACCGGTTGCCAATGCGACGGCACAGGCTCCGCATGACCAGTATCCTGCCTCTCCCACGCCCAGCTTGCAAGCAAGCCGGGCTACCCGCTCCATGTTTGTGTGAGAATTCAATATGGCGCGCGAGAAAATGCGATTGTCGGGCATCTCTCCTTGAGAAGAATGAGTTCGTTGTCCTTGAAGGTTATGCGAGAGAATCCGACCCGTCGTAGATGAGGGCTGCGATCAGCTATAACTAAGAAATGTTCGAGTGAAACACTCGTATTCGTAAAGCTGAGCTCTTCAAGCGCCATGCGTTCGTGGGTGATCTGCGGATGAGAATCTCCAAAAGTGCAGGAATCCGCATTAACAATTCGAACGGAGGGGGAAATGTACGAAAACGCGTCGGAAATGTTGGCGTGAAAAGGTATGTCAAGGTGTTCGAGGTATGTCATCTGACCAAGAAACTGCCAGGAATGGCTACTAGGTTTACAATCAATCAGATGCAATGCGCGAACCTGTGACAGGGAAGAGAACTCGTCGTATTGAGAAGGCAAAATGTTGCAGTAGTTGAGCGACAGCGTTTCGAGGCGGTGACAACCGGAAAGAGACCGTATGAACCCGGAAGGAATGCTGCTTGGCCAGATCGTTAGGGTCGTTAATGAGTCGTGCC
Organism: Pirellulaceae bacterium; assembly: GCA_033762315.1. Taxonomy (GTDB): domain Bacteria; phylum Planctomycetota; class Planctomycetia; order Pirellulales; family Pirellulaceae; genus CAYLLN01. The sequence goes on along the minus strand of JANRLS010000094.1, from coordinate 38,618 downwards.
GACGAGTAGGGAAGCGAACGTCAGTGCCGAGCAAGGGGTTCGATAGAATTAAGGTTCGGAGTCGAGGCAAGTCTTCAATTGCGCTCGCAAAGGAAGAGTCGTAAACGACGCCCTCGGCTTGAATGCGTGTAACGCAATAGAAATATTCGTCAATTCCAACAGTCCCAAGAAACTGATGAATTGGTTGCTTTCGCTCGATATCTTCACGTCCCTGCATTGGATCGAAAGGGAAGTCGCCGCGTCGTACGGTACCGGATCCTCTTGTTAGATAATTAATCGCGCGGTTTTCACGTTGAATTCGCAACTGAGCGTAAAAGACGTAGGCCAGCGGAATCTGCAAAAACAGGAGGATGAAAAGCGCTGTACGTAGGCGAAAGCGGAATGCCCAACGGGCGAGAGAAAGGGGAGTTGCCATTGAAAAGGCTCCCTGGACGGCGCGAGAATCGGGCCGCAAAGCGATTTAGTTTAACGCGACGACGCCCCGCGTCAATCCTTCGGGGGGAATATTCCTCAAAAACGTGTGGCCTTAATCCCGCTTGGCCGCGTGCAACATGACAGAATTTGTCCTAATGGCAGATGCTGACGTGGTTTTCTTATTGCCGCTGCGACAATTTGTCCGGTCGAGAGATCATTTTCATGCGTTATGCCGTATTGCTCCCCCGTCAGCCGCTTTCTATTCGACTCCTTTTCGGCCGAACTGTCCCTCACTCATCCGTCGCGAGCAGCCCGGTTTGCTTGCCAACCGGGCCCGCAGGAGTCGCAAGCTATGTTCGCCTCCATACGGCGGATCCTGCGCGACATTCGGCTGCCAACTCGAATGGCCAAGCTCTGAACGCCCGGGATTTTGCCTCTCGTTCGTCCCGGCTTGCAAGCAAGTGGGCTACCCGCTCCCCCCTCGCCGGCGGCACGGCCGAAAACAAGTGCCGCGAGTGCCACGCCGAGGACAACAGCCCGGACTTCAGCCACAAGGGCTTCGCCGCCTATTGGAAGGAAGTGGAGCACCGGGGAAAAGACTGAGCGAACCCCCTTTAGGCAGGCTGCGTAAGGGTTCCTAGTCCCCCTACGGTTGAGGTGGGGGCGGAAAACACTATATTGTCGCAGATTCGAGCCGGTTTTGCCGGCTCGCTGTGCTTGCGGGGATCGCAATCCCCGCCCTTCGGCCACGCCACCCTCCCGGACCCGCAGCGATGACCGCCACCGCGACCCAGCCCGCACCGCAAAAATCGGCCCCCTCCGGCCCGGTGATGATCGAAGCCGACCGGCTTTCGAAGTTTTACGGCGTTTTCGCCGCCTGCCGCGATGTTTCGTTCACCGTCCGCAAGGGGGAGCTCGTCGCCTTTCTCGGCCCCAACGGGGCGGGCAAAAGCACCACGATGAAGCTGCTCACGGGCTACCTCTCCCCATCGCGGGGGGTGGCACGCATCGCCGGCCACGACATGGCCACCGACCGCATCGCCGGCTCGGCCAAGCTCGGCTATTTGCCCGAAAATGGTCCGCTTTATCCCGATATGACCCCCCGCGCCCTGCTCGATTTCTTCGCCGAGGCTCGCGGCATGTCCGGCTCGTACAAAGCCGACCGGATCGAAACGGTCATCGACTTGTGCGTTCTCGGCAGCGTGGTCTATAAGCCCATCAGCAAGCTCTCGAAGGGGTTTCGGCAGCGCGTCGGCATGGCCCAGGCCCTGCTCCACGAGCCGGAAGTGCTCATCATGGACGAGCCGACCGCCGGTCTCGATCCGAACCAGATCGTCGAAGTCCGCAAAACCTTGCTCCGCATCGCGCAAGAGCAAACGATCTTGCTCTCGACCCACATTCTGCAAGAGGTCAAGGCGATGGCTCAGCGGGTGATTCTGATCAACGAAGGCCGCCTGGTGTATGACGGCCCCGTGACTGACCTCGAAGGCAAGCACGATAGCCTCGACAAAGCGTTCCATTCGCTGACCGCCGCGCCGGCCATCGTGCATTAGACTCCGCGATCGCGAACTTCCCTCCCCAAAAATTGACCAAATTTTGATCGAGTGACCTGCCATGGCGATGCTCTTTGAGATTCTGAAACTGCTGGCGATCGATCTCTTGCTGATCGGCATTTTGATTGCCGTGCTCATTCCGCTGGCCGCCTATCGCAAAGCGGCTTTCGCGGTGATGAAGCGCAACTTCGTCGGCTACTTCAGCAACCCGACAGGCTACATCTTCCTGTTCCTGTTCGTGCTGCTCACCTCGGTCGCCGCCTTTTGGCCGCCGGAGTTTTTCGTCGCTAATCTCGCCAATCTCGATCAGCTCAACGGCTGGTTTCCGCTCATCATGCTGGTGTTCATTCCGACGATCACCATGAGCATCTGGGCCGAAGAGCGGCGCCAAGGGACCGACGAACTGCTGCTCACCTTGCCCGCCGCCGATTTCGACATCGTGATCGGCAAATATTTGGCCGCCGCCGCGATCTTCACCGTCGCCCTCATCTATTCGCAGCTCGTCAATTATCGCGCGCTCGTCGGCATGACCTACGACATTGAGAGCGGCAGTGTCGATCTCGATACGGGGCTCTTCTTCGCCACTTACTTCGGCTATTGGCTGATGGGCCTCGCCATGCTGGCGATTGGCATGGTGGGCTCGTTCTTGACGAACAACCTCACGGTCGGCTTCATCATCGGTTTGCTGTTCAATTCGATCCTGGTCCTCACCCACTATGCCGACGCCTTGATTCCGACATCGTCTTCGGCCCGGCAACTGGCGCGGTGGAGCTTTGCCGCCCAGTTCGACGATTTTGGCCGCGGTGTCATCAGCCTCTCGGCCACCACGTTCTATCTGCTGCTGATCGCCCTGGGGGTCTATCTCAGCATGATGCTGATCGGCAAGCGGCACTGGGTGCGGCACGACAATTCGAGCCCCTCGGTTGGCGAGATCATCATGGCCGCCGTGGGCATTCCGCTTGGCGTTATTGGCTTCGTGCTGCTCATTCTGGCCGCCATTTTGGGGCAATGGAGCGGCGTGCTGCTTTTGACGGGTCTCGGGCTCACGATTGCCGGCGTCGGCCTTTATTGGGCCGCCGGCGCGCTGGCGACTCCCGCCCACGGCGGCTCAATGGGGATCCATTTTCTGTTTCGCAGCTTGGGGCTGATCGTGCTGCTCCTCAGCGTCACCAGCTTGCTGGCGTGGGTGAATCGGGGCTTCGACTGCACCGCCGGGCAAGTCAGCTCGCTGTCGAGCGATTCGTTCAAGCTCCTGCGCGAGCTGTCGCTCCCTACGGACCGCGAGAAGTCGCTGCAAGAAGACCTGAAGAAGCTCGATCAGGCCAAGGATGAAGAAAAGTATAAGGGCCTGGAGCAGCAAATCGCCGAGCTCGTCAGCCGTCGCACCCGGCCGATCGTGATCGATGCCTATATGTCGGCAAACGTGCCCGATGAATACGTCAAAACGCGCTACACGCTGATTTCGATGCTCAAGGCGCTCGCCGGGGCCGATAAGCGCATCCAGCTCCGCCTGCACGACAACCTGGAGCCCTTCAGCGAAGAAGCCGCCCAGGCCGAAGAGCGATTCGGCATCCGTCGGCAAACGGTCATCAGCCGCGCCCGCGGTCAGATTAAGGAGGAACAGTTCATTCTCGGCGCGGCCTTCACCTGCGGCCTGGAGCGGGTCGTCGTCCCCTTCTTTGGCAACGGCGTGCCGGTCGAGTACGAGCTCATCCGTTCGATTGCCGCCATCGGCCGCGACGAACGGAAAACGCTGGGCCTCGTCACCACCGGCTTGCAATTGAACGGCGGCTTCAGCTTTGCCGGCGGCCAGCCGCGGCAGATTCCCAAGCAGCTGATTCTGGAAGACCTGGAGCGACAGTACAAGGTTGAGGAGGTCGATCTGACCAACCCGCTCGACCTCGGCGGCTACGATCCAGCACTCAAGCGATTCAAGCCGCGATACGACGCCCTGCTCGTCGTTCAGCCGTCGTCGCTCGGTCCGCAGCAGCTTGCCAACCTGACCGACGCCATCGCCAAGGGGCAACGCGCCGCCATTCTGGAAGATGCCATGCCTCGCGTCATGCAGGTGCCGGGCACGGCCGATCCGAATCCACCGCAAGGGGGCATGTTTGGCATGGGCGGGGGCGCGCCACAGCCCAAGGGGGACATCAAGGCCCTGTGGGATGTGCTCGGCATCCAAACGACCGGTGCCGCCTCCGTTGGTTCGGGGCAGGTTCCCGCCACGATTGTCTGGCAGGCGTTCAATCCGTATCCCAAGTTCCAGGTCAGCGGCATCACGCCGGAATTGGTCTTCATTCGCGAAGACGCCCCCGGTGCCAAAAATGTCTTCAATCCCGCGGAGCCGGTCGTCGCCGGGTTTGAAGAATTGTTGCTCCCGTTTCCCACGGGGCTCGCGCCGCAAGATGGGGCGAAAACCAAGTTCACGGAGCTTGTCGTCACCAGCCCGGAAATCTCCGGCACGATCACCGTGGACGATTTCAACGCCAGCTCGTTCGACTTTGGCCTCTTGCGCATGAAGCGCGGCCTGCCGAGCGGGCAGCAGTATGTCCTGGCCGCTTGGATTCGGCCCAAGGAGCCGAAGGAGAAGGACAAGCAGGCGGTCGCCGAGCCCGATCCGAACGCTCCCCGGCCGATCAACGTGATTTACGTCGCCGACATTGATTTTCTCGACAGCCAGTTCGTCGCGCTGCGCAACACGCCCGATCCGGAAGTGCAGTTCCGGTTTGACAACGTCCCCTTCGTGCTGAACGTGATCGACGCGGTGGCGGGAGATTCTCGCTTCCTCGAAATCCGCAAGCGCAAGCCGCGTCACAGCACGCTCAAGGCCATCGAAATGCGTGCCGCCGCCGCCCGCGCGCAGGAAGAGAAAGATGCCGCCGAATATCGCAAGCTGCACGACGAGGAAGAAAAGGCCGCCGACGCCAAGGTCGAGAAAATCGAGGCCGACGCCAAGCAGGCTCTCGCCGACCTGGAGAATCGCCGTCTCAAGGGAGAAGAAGTGGGCCAGGCCGAAATCAATGCCGTCAAGCAGCGCGGGGCGATCAAGCTCATGGAGGCGGAAAGCCAACGCGAGGTGATCAAGGCCCGGCTCAAGATCGAGCTGGAAAAGAGCCAGGCCGCGACCCAGCGCAAACGCGATCAGGACATTCAACGCATTCAGAACGGCTTCAAAATCTCGGCGGCCGCCATTCCGCCGATTTTGCCGCTGTTTGTTGGGTTTATCGTGTGGGTGGTCCGCCGCATCCGCGAACGCGAGGGTATCTCGCGCAGTCGCATGCGGTAGGCAGTTCCTCGTTTCTCCGTGGCCAAGCTCGTCGTCTTGAAAATTGCCCGCTGACTTTCACAGGTCATATCCATGAACGAATTCATCCGCACTGCCGCCTATGTCGCGATCGCTGGCGTTCTCAGCGTGCTGGCGTGGGCGGCCCGGCCGTCGCTTGACTCCGGCTCCGTCCGGGTCAGCGTCGATCAGCCCCTGTTTCCAGGCTTTACCGATCCGCTCGCGGCCCGCGACCTGGAAATCGTTACCTACAACCAGGATCAGGCGGAAATCCGCAAGTTCCAGGTCGCCCAGGAAAACGGCGTCTGGGTCATCCCCTCCCACTCCGATTATCCCGCCGATGCCGAGCAGCAGATTCGCGATTCGGCCGGCAGCCTGACGAACCTCAAGATCCTCGGCGTCGCCAGCGAGCGGGCCGGCGATCATGTGCTGTATGGCGTCGTCGAGCCAACGCAAGAGAAGCTCAAGGCAGTGGGCTTCAAAGGGGGCGGCACCCTTGTCGTTCTCAAGGACGACAAAGGAAACGACCTCGTGCGGCTGATCGTGGGTGGCGAAGTGGCCGATTCCAGCGGCAAGCCCCTCGCCGGGCAGCGCTTCGTCCGCAAGCCAAACGAAGAAATCGTCTATACCACCAAGATCGATCTCGCCAAGCTGCCGACCGAATTCGACAAGTGGATTCAGAAGGACTTGCTCGACATCAACACGTTCGACATCGCGGACGTGAACCTGCACGATTACGGCGTCGCCCTGCAGAATCGGCGGTTCAAAAAGGTGCCCAAGATGGACGCCACCGTCTCGTGGAACAGCGAGCAATCGGCCTGGAAGCTCGACGACCTCGTGCTCCACGGCGAGCAAGGCTCGGTCCCCGCTCCGCTCGGCGAGCAGGAAGAGCTGAATAAGCAAAAGCTCGACGACCTGAAAACGGCCCTCGACGACCTTAAAATCGTCGATGTCGATCGCAAGCCGGCCGGCCTGGGCTCCAGCCTGCGAGCGGGGGAAGACCTGCTGCAAAACCAGGAAGCTTTCGATGCTCTCGTCGAATTCGGCTTCGCGCCGACCATTTCGCCCGATGGCAAGGTCGATATTCTCGCCTCCAGCGGCGAACTGGCGGTCGATATGAAGGATGGCGTGCGATATGTGCTCCGCTTCGGCAAGGTCCGGGCCGGCACTGGCGGCGAAGAGGGGAAGGACCAGGACGAAGTGAAGCTCAACCGCTACCTGTTCGTCACCGCCCAGCTTTCGCCTGTCACGCTGGGGGAGCCACCCGTGGCCCCCGCCGAACCTGCCGGCCCTGCCCCGGCGACGACACCCCCACCCGCCGAAAAGCCGGTCGATGCGCCCAAATCGGGCGGCGGCGGTGCCGACCAGGCCGAAGAGACCAAGCCCGCCGAAACGAAAAAGGACGAGACCAAACCGGAGGAGACCAAGAAAGAGGAGCCCGCCAAGGATCCGATCAAGGCCGAGCCGGCGAAGCCCGAAACTCCCGCCGCCGAGCCTCCCAAGAAGGATCCCGAGGCGGAAGCTCGCGAGAAGGCCCGCGTTGAGTATCAGCGCCAGCTCAACGAGTACAACGATAAGAAGAAAAAGGCCCAAGCCCGCGTGGCGCAGCTCACCAGCCGATTCGCCGATTGGTATTACGTCGTCTCGGAAGATGCGTACAAGAAGCTGCACCTGACGCGCGGTGATATCGTCAAGGAAGGGGCCGCCGCACGAGACGAAGGCTTCGGAGTCGATGCCTTCCGCAAGCTCGAAACCGACGGCCTTAAGCCGGCAATCCCCGCCACGCCGTCGATTCCGTAGCCCCGTAGCAGGCTGGATGGCTTGGCGGCTTATTTGACCGCCAGCGTGATCGCTCCGTCCCAATCGGCGGGCGGAGTTCGTTGATGCTGGGCGATGAAGACGGTCAAAAAGTCCTTGGCCTGGTCGTCCGGTGGCACCTGATGCAACAGCTTGAGGGCTCCGTTCCAATCGCGGGCCTCCAGGGCCGCGAGGGCCGCTTCGTAGGCCGAGAGGTGCTGGTCGGTAAGCGCTCCCTCGGTCGGCGAACCAGAACCCTCACCCCGACCCGCTCCCGAAGGAAGAGGGAGGGTCGCGGGCGGCACCAATTCGCTCACGTCCAGCGGTGCCGACAGCCCCACCGGCCGCACCTTCGCCAGCCGCCGGACGCGAGCCACCGTCGGCGGCACGCTCGCCCGGACGATCGCGGCCGTCGGAGGATCGATCAAGATCGCGACTCGCAGCTGCTTGGTCATCGTTTCGAGCCGCGCGGCCAAATTGACCACCGGTCCGAACACCGTCACCTTCACCTGGTCGGCAGAGCCGATTTTGCCCGCCACCGCCCGCCCGCTGGCGATGCCAATTCCCACCTGAAAATCGGCATCCTGGGCGGCGAACTCGGCCGCGATGGCGAGGGCCGCCCGGCAGGCGCGCGGTACGGCGTCGGCTTGCGGCAGCGGCCACCCCCAAAAGCCCATCGCGCTATCGCCGTGAAAATCGCCAACCACCCCTCCCTCGCGCAGGATGTGCCGCGTCATCACTCCGAGGGCCTGGCTCACCCGCGCGAGCAAATCGAACAGGCTTCCCGCCGACCGCTCGCTTTGCTGGGTGAAGCCGCGGAGATCGCAAAACAGCACGGTCACGTCCGCCTCGCGCGGGGCGAGTGCCTGGTCCGGGTCTTGCTGGCCGAGTGCCGCAAGCACGACCGGCGAGAAGAACTGCGCGAGCCCCGCCTGCCGCGCGGCCAAGAGGCGCGATTCGCGTAGGGCCGCGAGCGTGGCGGCGGTCAACTCCGCGAATTTCACGTCGTCGCGCAGCTGTTCCGGGTCCGGCTCATGGGCGGGAGCGAAATCGGCCCCGAAGCTGCCGGTGACATAGAGCCCCCAGCCCTTGCACCCCTCGCCGGCAATCGGCGTGCAAAACGCCCAATCGACCCCTTCGCTCAGCGTGAACTCTCCCGCCCCACGCGGCTGATTGGCGGCCCAGACATGCGCCACGCTCGCCCCCGATTCCACCGCCTGCCGAATCAGCCGCTCGCTCGGCCGAAACTCCGTCCCCGCCAGGATGCGGCGATCCCAATGCAAGACGGAAACGGGATTCAAGGTTCCAGGTTCGAGGTTCAAAGTTGCGGAGCTCGACTTTGAACCTGGAACATCGAACTTTGGACTCATTTTCACCTCCACCACCGCCGCCGCCAGTGCCCGCTCGATGCCGGAAAGCAGCAGGTTCACCAGCCGCACGAACATTTCCTGGTCGGTGGCCGAACCGCTGATGATATCGGGGAGCCGGCCGAGAACCTCGATCCGCTTGTCGGCATGGCGGAAGGGGGTGCCGCGGAGTTCGTCGAGCGTGAACGTCCGCTCGTTGGCCGGATGGGGCATGTTGGGGACCACCCGCACCTGGTCGTCGGCCAGGGTAAAGGTAGTCGAGCCGATGACGAAGTGGTCGCCGGTCCTGAGCGCGAAGGCGTCGCGCTGTTGCCCGCGGTGAAACACCGGGTTGCGGGCTTCCGGCAGCGCTTGCACCAAGAGCTGCCCCCCTTGCAGCACGATCTCGACGTGCCGCCGCGAGACGCGGTCGTCCCACGGCGTGGACCACGGCCCGCTGGCCCGGCCAATCGTTTGCGGCGCTCCCGGCGGAATGCTCCGCCGCCAGCGATGTTGCGGCTGCGGCCCTTGAGCGATGAGGTCTGGCATGTCCGCATTCTAACGCCCGCGGCGGCCAACAGAAATTCAGGAGGCGGCCGGCGGCAATCGCGGATAACGCCGCGTGATGGCGAGCACTTCGTCCTGCACCAGGCCGTTGGTGGCCAGGGCTTCTCCCGCGTGAATCGTGGCAAGGCCGTGCCAGTCGGTGAACTGGCCGCCGGCTTCGGTGATGATCGGCTGCACGGCGGCGGCGTCCCACACGTTGAGCAGCGGATCGAGCATCGCCTCGGCCCGCCCGGTGGCCACCAGCAAATAGCCGTAGCAATCGCCCCAGGTGCGGGTGATGTAGGCGGCCGACTGCAATTCGTCGAAAGCGCCTGCCGCGCTCCGCTTGGCGAAGGTATCGACCTGCGAGGTCAGCACCAAGCCATCGGCCAGGCGCGCCTTGCGCGACACGCTCGCCCGCCGCGGCTGGCCGCTCATGCGAAAGTGCCAGGTGCCTTGCCCTTGCGAGGCGAACACCCCTTCGTCGAGCCCCGGCATATAGACGAGGCCGGCGCGGGCGGCTCCTTCGTGCTCGACTCCCACCATCGTCCCATAGAGCGGCACGCCGCTGATGAACGACTTCGTGCCATCGATCGGGTCAAGAATCCAATTGAAGCCGCTCGACCCCGCGACCTGGCCAAATTCCTCTCCCAGGATGCCGTCGGCGGGAAAGGCGGCGGCGATCCGCTCGCGCAACAGCTCCTCGGCCGAGCGGTCGGCGATCGTGACCGGTGATTGATCTCCCTTGCGCTCGACGGCGAAGTTATCTTGCTGGAAATATCGCAGCGTCAGCCGGCCCGCTTCGACCCCGGCGGTGCGGGCGAGGGCGAGCCGCGCGGCGATTTCGGCATCGAGCGTCGCGGACATCGGCCACCTACGCCGGGATTTCCGCGTCTTCGGCCGGCGGCGGCAGCAGGGCCGAGAGCTTGATCGCCTCGAGCTGCTTGCGGGTGGTGGTGGTCACCTGGCTCAGGGCGCTCGTCAGCTTGTGCCGCGAATCCTCGGAGAGTCCATCGCCCACTTCGACGCCGGAATCGTACGGACCGTCGATCGCTTCGATCACTTCGAGGAGCGAGATTTGGTCTGCCGGGCGGATGAGGGCGTAGCCACCATCGACGCCGCGCGTCGAGCGCAAGATGCCGTGCGTCACCAGGTTGCGCAAAATCTGCAGCAGAAAGCGCTCGGGCATTTTCCCTTCCGACGCCAGCCGGCTGCAAGGGACGGGGCCGTGGGCCTCAAGCTCGGCCAGTTGCAGGGTGGCCCGCACGGCATAGGCGACAGTTCGGGAAAGTTTCATGGGCAGTCCGTCTTGGCTGCGATGTCCGCGCCGTCAAAAGGCAACAACGTGCCTCTCGCCCTGGAAGCAACTCCTTCGACAAGCGCGGCATCAAGGCTCTTTCGGGCTGTGACCTCCGACACCCGAAACGACGCGATCCGGTAAAGTGAAGATGTGCAATTCTCTTTACCGTGTTTACGTCTTTTAACAGTCTATCGATGGGGCCCTGCCTGTCAATCAATTCCCCGACATTTGGGGAGTTTTTCGTTGCAGCCGCTGGGGCGACTTGTTGACATGGCTTCTCAGCTTGGTGGCCCTCGGAAAGGTGCTTTCGGCGAGACAAAATCTCGTTAACGATTCGTCCTAAAGTATTTCCACAAAAAGAGTTACCTACATCTGGACTGGCTTCCGATCAGGGCTATGATGCTCGCAGACAAGGTGGTTTTTTCGCGACCGGCAAGTGTCTCGCCGGTCGAGCCGCACGGAAGCCTGCACCCTTTGCAAAGGATCGACGCCATGGACAAGACCAAAGTGATCGACAAGTTGAATGAATGCCTTCGCCACGAATGGACGGGGGTTGCCCAATATGCCCAGGCTGGGTTTGTAGTGTCGGGCCTCTGGCGGGAGGTTTATTCCGACATGTTCTTCGATAGCGCCAAGGAATCGTTCGGCCACGCGAAGAAGGTGGGCGAAAAGCTCGTCTCGCTGGGGGGCATTCCGACAGTCGAGCGGAACGCGGTCAAGCAGACGCAGGACCTGCTGGAACTGCTCAACTTCGCCCTGGAATTCGAGTCCAAGGCGGTGAAGCTCTATGGCGAAGCGCTGACGCTGGCCGCCGGCGACCGGGCGCTCGAAGTCTTCATCGAGAACATCCTCGAAGAAGAGCAGGATGGCGTCGATAAGCTGACGTTGATCCTTCGCGATCCGCGCGCCGTCGCTTCGTCGGCCGGGGCGGCGAAGGTCGGATAGTTCTGCTACCGATTAAATGGATAGCTGGCTCGTCGGGTTTCCGGCGAGCCTTTTTCACGCGCGATTGGCCAGCGGACCAAGCAGTTTTTCGAGCCACGCCACGAGTCGATGAACGACGACGGGGGGAATTTCGTGCTGCCCTGGAAACGGCATAAACTCGACATCGGCACCTTTTTCAACCAAAAGTTCTTGCAGGGCCGTGGCTTGCGGATACATGAGGATTCCGTCCTGCCGGCCATGACTCTGAAACACCGCCAGCGGCAGCGGGGGGGAAAGGGCCCGCCACTCGTCTTCATTGACGAGCGCTCCCGACAAAATGCACAGCCCCGCCAGCGGCACGGCGGATCGCAAGGCGACGTCGGTTGCCAGCATCGAGCCTTGCGAAAAGCCCCCGAGGACAATCCGCCCCAGCCCAATCTCGAAATGCAGGCTGGCGGCATCGAGCAGCCCTTGCAGCAGGACACGAGCCTCGGGCAATCCCGCCGGGCAACCGCGACGAAACTGGGCCAATAGTTCCGGCGTGGGCCGGTTCAGCAGGCGATCGAGATCGATCAGCCACCACGCCCGACCGCCCGGAATTCCGTGGCTAGCGAGGTCCAGCGGAGCGGCGGGATAGATAAACGCCACCCGCGAGAGTAGCTCGGGCCGAATCACCGCGAACGCCTGCGTCAGCCCCGCCAGATCGAGCCCCGACGCCCCAAAACCGTGACACAGCACCACCGCCAGCTCCGGCCGCGTGTCTGGTGGCAAGCCATGCGCCACGATCGCATCCAGGCCCCCCCAACGGACTTTCTCGACTTGCATGGTGCGACGTTCAGGATAGAGCCAGTGCGTGAAACCAGGGTGCTGGTCGTCCTAGGCCAGTTCTCTGATCCGGATGTTCTTCCACCGACACTTGGCACCGGTGGGCCAGTTCTTGCCGCCGTGAACTTGCACGGCAATCGAGCCGGCGGGGCCGAGTTGCTCCAGCACCTTCTCTTTGTCGTATTTGGCGGCAGTGCTGGTAGCGCCGTCGAACTGGCAGATTTCCTGGCCGTTCAGCCAGGTGGTGATCTTGGGATACTTGCCGACAACGATGACGCGGGCCGTGTTCCATTCGTTCACCTTCCAGGCTTTGATCCACTCCTCGGCCGTGCAGGCGCTGACCAGGCCCACGTCGGCGGCCGGCTTGTGCTTGTCGCTGGTGTAGCCAACGAGCTTGCCGCCGTCGAGCTTGCCATTGATGTCGAAGGTGCGGGTGTTGAAGCCGCCAAGCCCTTCGCCATAGATTTGGCCGACGTTCCCCGCGTCGTGGTAATCGACCATCATTTGCAGGCATTGCCCCTTGTCGTTGCCGCGCAGGAAGAGACCCGAGCAGATGCCCCAATCGGGCTTGATGTCGATCAAAAGCTCGAAATCGCCGAATTTGCGGTCGGTCAGCAAAATTCCGCCGTTGCCGCTGCCGGGCGGGTCTTGCTCGCCAGTGATCGTTCCCTCTTCGACTTGCCACACCCCGCCGGTGCCGTGACCGATGCGAACTGGGTTTTTGTGCCAACCGGCCAGCGATTTGCCATCAAACAGCTCGATCCAGCCATCCGCCGGAGCGGCATAAGCCAGCCGATGCAGCAGCGGCAGCGAGGCCGTGGCGGCGGCGGAGGTTTGGACAAAACGGCGGCGAGAGAGTTGCGACATGACCGGCCTTTCCATTTCCATTTTCGATTTCCAATAGCCGGGACCAAACCTCGTCCCGGAATGCGTGAGGGAGAAGCTAACTGCGCACACCGGGAACTGTTAGCGCCCGGCTGCTGAAGATTGTCGAAACATAGCTATTTCTTCTCCAGCGCTTCCGCAATGCTGCTGGCGACTTGCTTGGCCAGCACCTTCGAGCCTTCCGCGGTGAAGTGAACATTTTTGGGGAGCTGGATCTCGGCCAGCTTCGGCAGGGCAAAGGCATACAGATCGTCGATCGCCACGCCGTGATTCTTCATCACGACCTGAGCGACTTTGTTGTATTGCAGCTCATCCCCCTTGATGCGGCCGTTGGAACCTTCGGGCACGGGGGTCGTCGTGCAGAAGATCAGCTTCGCCCCGGTCTTCTTCAGCCGGGCGACGATGGTTTCCAGGTTCTTCTGATAGTCGTCGAGGCTCACCTGGGGCTTTCCCTTGGCGGGTTCAACGAGTTGCCCTTTGTCGTCGATGTACTTCAGATCGTGCAGGCCAAAATTGAAGTGGATCACGTCCCACTTGCCAGCGCCGAGCCAGGCGTCGATGTTCTTCACGCCGTTGGTCGTCGGGCCGCAGTTCGTGGCGGGGCGATGGACGTTCGCCTTTCCCTTGAGCTCCTCGCGAACCGCCAGCGTGTAGCCAATCGAGATCGAATCTCCCAGAATCAGCACTCGCGGCAGGCCGGGAACATCCTCGATTTGCTGATAAGCGGGGTTCGGGGCTTTCTTCTTTTTGGCGTCTTGGGCCAAGAGGGGCACACCGGCGAGACTAAGAACCAGGGCAACGACGAACCAGCGGCGAAGCATGGCGATTTCCTCCCGAAGGATGCGGGCAATGAGCTATTCGCGGTCATCATAGAACCCGCCTTGGCCCATCGCAACCAACCGGCCCGTGGCGCGGCATAAGCCAATCGCGGGCCGATTCGGCGAAAACCCTTGTGGCCGGGTGCCGAGCGACATAGACTGCGAAACTTCACAATTTTGCGAGCGGGAGCCGAACGATGCATGGTTTTGAGGGGGCGCCGGAGCCGAAAGCCGAGGAGCTGAACGACAATCGCCCGTGGTTCACGCTCTTGAACCGGTATCACTGGTTCGTGCTCATTGTGGCCGCCCTGGGGTGGCTCTTCGACACGATGGACCAGCAGCTGTTCAACCTGGCCCGCACGCCGGCGATGAAGGAGCTGCTGAAGACTCCGGCGGGCCCCCCGTCGCAGGACGACATTTTCTTCTACGGCGGCATCAGCACGATGATCTTCCTCATCGGCTGGGCCCTTGGCGGGCTGTTCTTTGGCGTGCTGGGAGACCGCGTCGGCCGGGCCAAGGTGATGCTCTGGACGATCCTCATTTATTCACTTTGCACGGGCTTGTCGGCATTGTCGGTCTCAATCTGGGACTTTTCGTTCTATCGATTCGTGACTGGGCTGGGGGTTGGCGGCGAGTTCGCAGTCGGCGTATCGCTGGTGGCGGAGGTGATGCCCGCCAAAGCCCGCCCCTTTGCTCTGGGGCTGTTGCAAGCGCTCTCCGCCGTCGGCAACATCACGGCAGCCTTCATCAATATGGGCTTGGGAATTGCCGAGGGTCACAATGCTCTGGCCGTGGGTGAGACCCAGTTCACCGCTTGGCGGATCATGTTCGTGGTAGGCACGCTCCCCGCCTTGCTGGCGATTCTCATTCGCCGCAACCTGAAGGAACCCGAACGGTGGCAGGCCGCTGCCAAATCGGGGGCGAAGCAGCAGCTCGGCTCGTATGGTGACCTGTTCGCCGACCCCGTCCTGCGCCGCAATGCCCTCTTGGGCCTGGCGATGGGCTTTGCCGGCGTCGTCGGCCTATGGGGCATCGGCTTTTTCAGCTTTGACCTGCTCAGCCCGGTCTTCACGGAATACTTCAAAGGAAAGGGGCTCTCCGAGGCTGACGTGAAAGGGCAGGTTACCTGGTGGATCGGAATCACGTCGGTCTTGCAAAACATTGGCGGTTTCTTCGGCATTTACGCCTACAGCTACGTCACGCACTACATCGGCCGCAAGCCGGCGTTTTTCATCTCGTTTTTGGCCGCGATGGCGAGCACCGCGATGGTGTTCGCCTATCTCGATACGTTCGCCGAACTGTGGATGATTCCGGTGATGGGTTTTTGCCAGCTCGCCCTGTTTGGCGGCTATGCGATCTATTTCCCGGAACTGTTCCCGACGCGCCTCCGCAGCACCGGAACCAGCTTCTGCTACAACGTCGGGCGGCTCGTGGCGGCGGTGGGGCCGCTGACGCTCGGCATGTTGACCAAGGTGGTCTTTTCGCAGGCCAATGGCTTCGAGAACGGCGTGCGGTGGGCAGGGGTGACGATGTGCAGCGTGTTCGTCATCGGCCTGATCGCGCTCCCCTTCCTGCCCGAAACCAAGGGCAAGCCGCTACCGGAGTGAAGTGGGATCCTCCACCACTCACCCACTCACTACTCACGCATCGCGCACTCCGCGCAACAAAAAAGTCCGGCCCTCCTGGTGGAGGGCCGGACCCAAGGTAGCTCGTCATTTAGATCGGTGATCTGTGACGAGGGGTTTGGTGGCTGCTTGCGGCAGCCCGCCGGCTGCTTAGCAGGCGCCACCTCGGCTGGTACAGAACGAACTCACTAGACCACCTCCTTTCTCAACTAGGTTTTCCCCATTTCAGCCGCGATGCCGTAAGATGCGGCTTACTTTGAGCTTGCTAGTCCCGTCGCGCCGGCGTTTCAGCGCGACACGTCTATCAGCATCTTTATTGGCCCGGGCGGTAAAATCAAGAGCGAAATCCGCCGCCGGCCGCGGCGTATTCGCGCTGCCGCACGGGCCTTCTTCGATGCTTAACTGGATAGGACCGCGGTTTTCACGAAAGGTTCGCGCTAGCTGGCGGATTCGCACGCTTAGTTCGCCGACGACCTCGAATCGCACGTCGGCAACAAAATCCTGTCCCCGCATGGCCCTCAGTCGGGGAGGCGGGGCGGCGTGGGTGAGCGACACTAATCCTCCAGCAGCTTGAACGCCTCCAGCACTTTTTGCCGGTGCTTGCTGCCGAAGACGAGCACCATCAGCTGGGTCATGATCTGCCGCTGGTCGGCCGAAAGGAACGCCTCGCCCCCGCCGGCCGCGGCTATTTCATAGAACTCCGGCATCGGCTCGTCGGCTCGGCAGGTGACGGTGCTGACGATCCCCTTGTTTTGCCCGCGAAAGCCGCCGGCGAGGTCGGTGCAGCGCTTCAGCTTCTCGGCGTGCGGCGGGGCATCGCCGAAAATGAGAATCACCTTGCGTGCCGAGCCGCGGAAGCTGTTCTGGTTGATCGACCAATAAAGACCCTCTTCGACCGCTTCGGGATGATCGCCGCCGCCGCCAGCCTCGATGCGGTCGAGATACGCGCTCACTTCCTGAATCGAGCCAGTCAGCGGCAACCCTTTCACGGCATATTCGTCGCCGATGTCGCGATAGGTGCAAATGCTGATGCGAGCCTTGGGAACGAGCGTCGTCAGCGTCGCCCCGATGCGCTGAATCTGCCGCTTCACCTGGTCGATCTCGCCCGACATGCTGCCGGTGCTGTCGAAGCAAAGAACCACGTCGAGGCCAGACTTCCGAAGCGTGCTGATCATCCCCTCCCAGCTGCCACCCCCCATCGAGCCGCCGCCGACTTGCACGGTGCCGAGGTCGAACGAACCTGCCTCCCCGCCGCTGGGAGAAGGCGTCGCGAGCCCCAGCGAGCCATCGGCTGCCGAGGTGGTGGCGGTGGTGGGAGCTTCGACATCGGCCAGCTCGACCTGATCGGTGGTCTGCGTCTTTTGCACCTCCGCCGTCGCGAGCTGCTCTTCGGGGGATTCGCTCAGCTCGGTGGTCGGCAAGAGGCCGATTTGCACCTCCGTTCCTTCCCCCGCGCCGCCGGTCCCCCCCTCGATTTGCAGCAGGGCAATGAGCACGAACAGCGACAAATGCAACACCAGCGAAATCACCCCCGAGAGCGAGCTTTCGAGCCACGTCGCGGGGGTCGGCCGCTCGACCTGCTTGTCGCTGGCCTTGGGCTCCGGCTTGGGAAGCGTCACTTTCCCCTTGCAGAACGGGCAGAAACCGGTCCCGCCGAGGTCTTCGGCCCGGATCGAGAATTCGCCGCCGCAATGGATGCAGACAATTTTCATGACGCCGCCAGCAAATGGCCCCCAGGGCATTATTCTCGCGCCGCCCCGGTGGGGAAGTCAATCTGACCGCAATACTGCCGTCATTTCCCTGGGTTCTGCTGACGCCCAACGCCCGGCACCCAAGTTGGCAATCCTTCGGCCATCACCCGCCGAAAAGCTGCCAGCCAATCACCGCGGCACCAAGCGCGAAGCAATACCAGGCGAACCACTGCAATTGTCCGCGCTGCAGCATCCGGTCGAGTAGCGCGAGCGCTCCCAAGCCGACGACAAACGAAATCGCCGCCCCCACCGCCAACAGGCCGGGCGAGGTGGCAAGGCGCGGACTATCGGCTTTGGCGAGGTCGATCCCCTCCAGCACCCCCGCGCCGCAAATCGCCACGATGGCGAGCAAGAATGAAAACGTCGCCGCGGCCGAGCGGGAAAGACCCACTCCCAGCCCGGCACTGATCGTCGAGCCGCTGCGGGATAGTCCCGGCAAAATGGCCGCCGCCTGCGCGGTGCCAATCAGCAGCGCCCGCGACCACGAAAGATCGCGATATTCGGTGGTCCCTTCCGGCCGGCGCATGGCCCACAGAATGGCCAGTCCGGTGACCGGAAACAGGAACCCCGCCACCAGCGGGCTTTCGAGCACCGGTTCGAGCCACAGCTTTAGCGGCAAACCGACAACAACCGCCGGTAGCGTGCCGACGATCAATAACCCCAGTGTGCGGCGATCCTCGGCAAAGAGGCGGGCGATCCGCTGGCGATAGTACACCAGGATCGAGCCGAGCGTGCCGAGATGCAACACGATGCTCAGATCGGTCATCCCCTCGGGCGCGGTCCGCTGTCCAAAGAGAAGCGGTGCCAGCACCACCAGGTGCCCGCTGGAACTGATCGGCAGGAACTCGGCGATTCCCTGCACGATCGCCAAAACGACCACCTGCCAGGGAGCAAATGCCAGAAATGCAGTCATGCGGCACCGGCGAGGATCGGGTCGGCGGCTTGCCGCAATTCCCCGCAATTATAGCTCAAACAAGGGATGCGAAACCGGCTCCGGCTGCTGTCGCCGGGTTGCTGGTTTGGCGGGCGGCGGAATAATGAGGTGCGAAGCATTCGCTTATCTCTGCGGCAGGATGGCCGCTCGTTTGGCAGGCCCCAGGAATCATCGAGAGGAGTAACTATGTATAAGAACCTAAGTCCTTTGGCACTCGGCATTTTCGGCCGTCACGGCGAGATGCTGGAGATCGCTCTCACCCACCGTTTTAAGGGGCTCGAACTCGACATTACCGAGGTCGTGAAACGGGCTCAGACCACCAGCGTCGCTCAGGCGTGCAAATATCTGGCCAGCGCCAAAATTACCATCGGCGGTTTTGAGCTGCCGGTTCGCTGGGCGGGGGAAGAGGCGGAATTTCAGGCCGACCTCGCGCAACTCCCGACGCTGCTTGAGGTTGCGTCGGCACTGTCGGCGGACCGCTGCTGGACGACGATCCGCCCCACCAGCGAGCAACTTCCATTTCATGAAAACTTTCAATTCCACGTCAAACGGCTCGCCAAGCTGGCCGATGCCCTCGCCCCCGCCGGCATCAAGCTCGGTCTCGACCTGCAAGCCGCCCCGGCCCAGCGGGCCGATGGTGGCTTTCAGTTCATCTATCAGGCCGATCCGCTGATTCAGCTGATCGGCTCGGTCGGTCGGGACAACATCGGCGTCGTCGTCGATACCTGGAGCTGGACGGTTGGCGGCACCGAAGCCGAGAAGCTCCGCGTTCTGCGAGCCGAGCAGATGGTCAGCGTTCGCCTTTCCGATATTCCCGCCGGAACCGACCTCGCCGCCATCACCGACGAGCAGCGCGTGATGCCGGGCGAGGGGGGAACCATCGATAGTAGCACCTGGATCAGCACGCTGGAGGAAGTCGGCTACGACGGCCCGGTCGCCATCGCCCTGCACCCGAGCCAGGTGAAGGGGCAAAAGCGCGAGGCGGTCATCACCAAGGCTTCGACCGTGCTCGATTCGCTGCTGAACCTGACCGCCGCCGCCGACGCCGGCAAAGCGCTGGCCGAAGCCAAGTAGGCAACTTGGTTCCCTCGCCCGCTGGGTGAGTGACTTCGCATCACTCCCTCTCCCGCTAGGAGAGGGCTAGGGTGAGGGTCTTCAGCAATTCACTCCGCCTCACATCTCCACCGCCGCCAGCACCTCGTTTGCTCGGCGGCGAAGTTCTGTTTCCACTTCTTTCGCTGAGTTTCCCGCAGCAAACACCGTCACCACCGGCTGGCCCGCCTGAAGCGGCAGGCCAGTCGCGGGCACATCGGCGACAAGCGGCCATTCGCGATTCCGGTTCCAATCGTGGACCAACGCCGCCAATCGGGCGGTCGCGATGCCGTCCGCGCGAGCATAAACCACCGCTTTTCCAGCCATTTTCGGCGTGCTTACGGGTTCCGCATCGTCCGGCAGCATTCCCCGTTCGCACGCCGCCACGTGCCAGGCGAAAAGCTGCTCGCCCGTTCCCCGCTCCAGCACCTCGACCGATGCCGAGTAACGCGGATTGACCTCGATGGTCCACCATGTTTGACCATCGTGAACAAGATCGACGTTGAAGAGCCCCACCAAAGAAAACTCCGCCGCCAGCACGTTCCCCAGTCGGGCGAGCATGGCCAATTCGTATGGCAGCAGTGCGAGTGGCCCGATCGACCCAACATAGAGATAGGGGAGCGCGAGTCCCCAGTCGCGGCCGATGACCTGTCGCGTCGCGCCGACAAGCCGCGCCGCTCCCGCCGCCGCGACGAACACCGCGCTTGTCGCGGTCCCCGCGATGTAGCGCTGCGCGAAGTGCCCGCGCGGAATCGGCGCCTCGATCTCGGTCGCCTCGCGCACCCCTAGCCCCGCGCTGCCGCGCAGCGGCTTGAGGAGCCAGGGCTCGCCGGGGCCATCGCGAACCGTTTCGCCCGCCGCGCGCACCTCCGGATACGCCAGCCCCGCCGCGTGGAACACCCGCGCCAGCCGCGACGGATCGCGCACGCCGCGCAAGGCCGCACTGCCGTTTCCCCACAGCGGCCGCAGCCGCGCCAAGCGCGCGACGAGGTTGGGCTGGTTCTCCAGTCCGCCGGTGTAAATCCACGGGGCCTCGGGCGCTCGCCCAAGGGCCGCGACGAAGTCGCGCGGAAACCGGGCGATTCGCTCGGTAGTCGCTAATTCGCGCAAGTCCTCGTCGCCGAATAGATCGATGGCATGGACCCGCCAACCCGCCCGCGCCGCCGACCCCGCCGCCCCCCGCGCGCTGGCTCCCAGAATCGTTACCTGGCCGCTCATGGCTCCCCGGCGCTGCTGGTTTTCCACGCTCCACGAAACCGAGGCTACGACCGTTTTCCGGCACGCGGCATCAAACCGCAGTTTCCGACAGCCTGGCCTGGTGCTCTTTCAAACCAGAATCTTCGGGATGGGTGCCATGTCCCACGCTTGCGTGGGGGTGCCGTTCCATCGCTGAAACACGCCCACGTTCCGTGGGCGTGGCACCCGAAATTTTCGAGGAGACGTAGCACTAAGGTTGCTTCCGCTGGCTCAATTTCTCAGCCGTGGGAAAATCGCTGGGAATGGGGAGCGTCACTTTGCCGGTGGCGGCCCATTCGGTGCCGCGAACGAGGGTGGTGATGAAGCCGACGCATTCCTGCGAATAGACCTCGTGTCCCATGGGCGTGTGGAAGACCCGCCCCTTGCCGTAGTCGATGGTGAAGATCATCGGCTCGTGCCGGCCGGAGCCGCCGAATTTCGGGTCGGCATAGGCGGTGGCGAGGACTTGCATGTTGCTGCCGGGGCCGCGCAAGAGGTCGTACAATTCGTCCTTGACGTGCAGCCACTCGCGGGGCATCCCCTTGGTGATCGGGTGTTCGGCGTCGCGGACAATCACTGTGAAATCGTGCTGCGAGCCGTGGTGGCCGCCGCTCCCCTTTTTGGTGTCGCGAACGACCTTGCCGTCCTCGCCCAGATAGACATACGGCCCGCTCGCTTCGTTCCGGCCACCCCAGCCGCCGAGGCCGATCATCTCGTTGTACTCGGCCCATTTGGGAAACGCATTATCGGCGGCATGAACGACGACCAACCCGCCGCCGGATTTCATGTAGGCGACGAAGGCGTCTTTGGTGGCCTGCGGCCAGTCGGCA
The DNA here is from genome assembly GCA_033762315.1 of Pirellulaceae bacterium. Taxonomy (GTDB): domain Bacteria; phylum Planctomycetota; class Planctomycetia; order Pirellulales; family Pirellulaceae; genus CAYLLN01. The sequence goes on along the minus strand of JANRLS010000094.1, from coordinate 17,459 downwards.
CCGTTGTAGTTCGAGACGACGACGTTGTATTTGGAGAAATCCGGCTTGAAATTCTCGTCGCTCCCTTGCGGGGCGGTGGTTGCCACATCGACCGTGAACAGCTTCGTGTCTTCCAAGTACTTCTTCATCATCTTGGTGGTCGTCGGCCAGCACTTGTGGTTGTTCTGCCCTTCGACAATCAGGGCCTTCAGGGTGGGCTCGGCGAAGGCGAGGGTGGGAAGGAAGGCAACCGTGAGGACAGCAGCGGAAAATCCTAGGCGCGACATGCGAGAGGCTCCAGATGAACGGGGAAGTTGCTCGGGATTATAGCACTTCGACTACGGTGGTTCAGTAAACAGCTTGAGAGCGGGCAGAGCAGCTTTGCATCAGGGGATGATGTGCGTCGCGCGACCAGAGTTCGACATCCAGGTGAATCGCCAGGGCCGCAACAATGACGTCCGCCAATGGCATCGGCAGGCCTGCGGCTCGCAACGCGGCGAGGCAGTCGCCAACCTCGTCCCACAAACTTTCGGGGATCGCCTGTTGCTGAAAGGAATCCAGCGCGGCAATCCAACGAACCCGTTCGGTTGGCGAACGAACGCCGTGCAGCACCTCGGCGCGCGTGATCCTGCAAATGGCCGCTTGCTGCGACGCGAACATCGACAGCAAACGCGGATCGGCCGTCCGTAAGTAGGCAATGACCACGCTGGTGTCAACGAGGATCATTGGACCGGGGTTTGCCGCTGATGCTTATCGAACTCCCGATACCTAGCATACAACTCCGGATCGACCAGCCCCTCCTCGGCCGCGGCGCGAAGTGCTTGCCACCGGTCAGGGTTCGGCGCAGGGGCTTCGCTTGTCGCGATCTCGCGAATGGTGATTTCGACCTGCTTGCCGATCAGCGGCGCGAGTTCCGGCACATGGAGAGTGTCGGAATCGACATGCTGGGTGACGTGGATGACGGTCATGGGTTCCTCGACTCACATTCTACCTGACTGGTTCCCAGTCCGCATCTAAATCGGCCCCGCCAACTTCTTTGCCCGTCCGCAGCGGCATGGTACAACAAAAGTCGGCAGAATCAGCCTTCGCGCGCGGCCAGGCGGCCACGGTCGCGGCAAAAATACCCTCTCCCACGCCAGGAATCGCAGCCATGTCGGAACCCGTTTTGCCGTCGTCTCGTCGCTCGTTTCTCAAAGACAGCGGGGCCATTGTCGCCGCCGGCGCGCTGGCCGGCGTGGCGATTCCTAAGGTGCATGCCGCCGAGGATAGCACGGTCAAGGTGGCTTTGGTGGGCTGCGGCGGTCGCGGAACTGGGGCGGCTCAAAACGCGCTTTCGGTGCAAAACGGCCCGATCAAGCTCGTAGCGATGGCCGACGTATTCGATGCTCGCCTCAAAAGCAGCCACCAAAACCTGGCGAAAAAGTTCGCCGACCAGGTCGAGGTTCCCGAGGATCGCCGCTTCATCGGCTTCGACGGCTACAAACACGCCATCGATTGCCTCAAGCCGGGGGACGTGGCGATTTTCGCGACGCCGCCCGCCTTCCGCTGGGTCCATTTCAAGTACGCCATCGAAAAGGGGGTCAACGTCTTCATGGAGAAGCCGATCACCGTCGATGGCCCCAGCACGCGGAAAATGCTGGCCTTGGGCGAAGAGTCGGTCAAAAAGAACCTGAAGGTGGGCGTTGGGCTGATGTGCCGGCACTGCAAGGCTCGCGAGGAGCTGTTCGACCGGATTCAGAACGGTGAACTTGGCGACCTGATCGCCCTGCGCTGCTACCGGATGCATGGTCCGGTCGGCTCCGCCTTCTCGGGTAAAAAGCCGGACGGCATCAGCGAGCTGATGTATCAGATTCAGCGGTTCCACAGCTTTTTGTGGGCCAGCGGCGGCCTCTATAGCGACTTCTACATCCATAACATCGACGAATGCTGTTGGATGAAGAACGCCTGGCCGGTGCAAGCCCAGGCCAGCGGCGGGCGGCAATTCCGTGGCGACAACATCGACCAGAATTTCGACAGCTACTCGGTCGAATACACCTTCGCCGACGGGAGCAAGATGTTTCTCAATGGCCGCACGATGATCGGCTGCCACGACGAATTCGCCAGCTATGCCCACGGCAGCAAGGGGCTGGGAATCATCTCGACCGCCTCGCACTCCCCCGCCAAGTGCCGAATTTATAAGGGGCAGAAGATCGACAAGAATGACCTCGTGTGGGCCTATCCACAGCCCGAGCCGAGCCCTTATCAACTGGAATGGGAATATCTTATCGAAGCGATCCGCAAGGACACGCCTTACAACGAAGTGAAACGCGGTGCCGAGGCGAGCCTGGTGACGAGCATGGGCCGCATGGCCGCCCACACTGGCCAGATCATCACGTTCGACGACATGCTCAACTGTGAGCACGAATTCGCCCCCAACGTCGATCAGCTCGTCATCGACGGACCCGCCCCCATTCAGGCCGATGCCAGCGGCAAGTATCCCGTTCCCATGCCCGGTCTGCTCACCAGCCCGCCGCGGGAGTATGCGTAGGGCTCTCGGCGCTGCGTATTGAAGTGGCGGTCGAGTGAGACAGGGGCCGAGGGGATCTAGGCCACTTTCGTTTGACGCCCGCGTGCCCGCCACTTACGATACATTCAGCGGGGGCGATTTGTTGCGCGGTGGCGGTGCTGCGCGGGTTTTTCTGTCAGGGTAAACTCTCCATGCTGCTCGGAAACACATTCGCGACAAGGCTTTGCGCCATTCTGTTTTTGCTCTTGTGCCCGGCGCTCGCGCTGGCTCAGGCCGCCGAAGAGGACAAAATCCCCGAACCTGAGGATGTCACCCTCGAAACCAAGGATGGAGTGCAAATTCGGGCCACCTGGTATGCCGGCACGCTGAAGAAGAAGGCGGTGCCGATCATCATGATTCATGGCTGGGAGGGGCAGCGGGGGGAATACGACGCCCTGGCTCGTGGCCTGCAAAGCCTGGGCTATGCGGTGATTTGCCCCGACTTGCGGGGGCATGGCCAAAGCACGACCGTCAGACTGGCCGACGGCACCCCCAAGGAAATCAAGCACGAAACGCTGCGGCAGGCCGAAATTGCCGGCATGGTGCTTGATGTCGAGGCTTGCAAAAAGTTCCTGATGGAAAAAAACAACCTGGGAGAGCTGAATATCGAGCAGTTGTGCGTGATCGGTGCCGAGTTCGGCTGTGTCGTCGCTCTCAACTGGGCCCTCGCCGATTGGTCGGCTCCGGTGCTTCCCGCCTACAAGCAGGGGCAGGATGTCAAAGCCTTGGTGCTGTTGTCGCCGGTCCGCTCGTTTAAGGGAATCACCACCCGCGATGCCCTCAGCCACCCGATTATTCGAGGCAAGCTCTCGACAATGATCGTCGCCGGCAAGCAAAACGCCAAGTCGTACAACGAAGCCCGGCAGTTGCATTCCTCGATGGAAACCTTTCACGTCAAGGTTTCGGACGACCCGGAAGAGCAGCGCGAGAAGCTCGACCTGTTCTTCATCAAGCCCGAAACGAGCCTTGAAGGGACCAAGCTGCTGGCCAACGCTCTCAAAGTGCCCAACAACATCGCCAATTTCATCAAGCTCCGCCTGGTGGACAAGGCCGACGAGCTGACGTGGAGTGAACGCCGCAATCCACTGAAGTAGGCTGCGGCATTCCGCAAAAGCGGGCCGTTCTTTGAGCCGTTTGGCCTTCCCACGCGTTCCAACCCGTGGAGCAGAGTCCGCCGCGGGGGAACAAATCCTTCCCCCCGGCGAATTTGTGGTAAAAATCACGAACGTATGGGAACTACGGACGACTGAGCCGCGTCCATAAATCAGGTTCATTCGCGCAGGGCAAGCGGTCCTGCGATTGGCAGGCGGGGGCGGGCAGGAACGGCCCCATCCCGCACCGGAAGAGGCATCCGGGTTTTTCGGGAACAGAGGCGCGCCTGCGCGCGTCCCAGCATCAGGTCGTCTATGGCCACTGCCGAACTGAGCGTCGTCCATTTGGACGCCGCTCCTCTCCGTCCGTCCAAGCCCGGCGAGCCGGGCCAACCGTTGCACCGCATTCAAGAGGTGCGGCGCTTGCAGGGCATGTCCCTGCGCACCGCCGCCCGCCAACTGCAAACCGATGTCCGCTCGATCCGCGCCCAGGAGCAAGCCACCAGTGACTTGCGCTTGTCGGATCTCTATCGGTGGCAAGCGGCCCTCGAAGTGCCGATCGGCGAATTGCTGGTCGAAGACGACGAGCCGTTGTCGCGCTCCGTCAAGGACCGTGCGCAAATGGTCAAGGTGATGAAAACCGCCCGGGCCTTGCTCGAAGCGGCCGACAACCCGGCGACCCGCCGCATGGCGGAAAACCTCGTCGAGCAGCTCACCGAAGTGATGCCCGAACTGGCCGAAGTCAGCCCCTGGCATTCGGTCGGCCAGCGCCGCGGCATTCACGAAATGGGGCGCATCGCCGAGCAGGTGGTGTGCGACGATTTCGGCTTCGGCGGCGAGCTGCCCGAATAGCTCGTAGGGCAGGCATCCCGCCTGCTGAGTTGTCGTGGGGCAGGCGTCTCGCCTGCCTACCGCTTCATCACCTTGAACGCGCAGTTCGACCCCCACCCTTGCTTCACCGCCAGGTGAATGTAGAGCATCGCCAGCGGCTCCAAGTAGCGGGCGTTGAAGAGCGGCCCGGCATCGACCGGGTCGAAGCCCAGGTCGGCGACGAGCTGCTTCACCAGCGTCTTCGCCGCCGCGTCGTCGCCGCAGTAAAACATCGTGGCGGCATAGGGGCCGAATTGCGGATCGTTCATCACCCGCGTGCTGGCGGTGTTAAACGCCTTGACCACGCGGGCCGTTGGCACCCACTCGGCGATCCGCTCGGCAGCGGACTCGGTGTGCCCCAGCTCGATTCCCGAAAAGTCGGCTTTAAGCGGATTCGTACAGTCGATCAGCACCCGCCCGCCGAGATCCCCCAGCGACGCCAGCACCTCCCGCGACGCCCCCCACGGCACCGCCAGCACAATTACCTCGGCAGCGGCAATCGCCTCGCCCGGCGAAACGACCCGCCCCGCCGGCCCCAGTTTCGCCGCCAGTTGCCGCGGTTTCTCGGCTTTCGGATCGCGCGAGCCAAAGGCGACCGCGTGACCCACCTGAGCCCAGCGAGATCCCAGAATCCCTCCCACCCCACCGGTGCCGAGAATCGCGACATTCACGATAGAACTCCTAGACATTCACTTGAAGTGGGGAAAGAAACTCAGCCCTCGGTGACGAATCTTGTCGATTGGCCGGCACGATCCGCATGGTCGAGCCAAGAGGGGCTGGCGAATTCCGGCGAAACGACTTTTCCGGCTGGAGCGGCGATTTCCGTATCGTAGCCTTTCCGATTGATTCGGATAGGATGTCTCCCCTTGGGCAAAAACCCTGCTCCGATCAGAATTGGTGGCGGGTGAATTTGTGGCGCGGGTCGGAACCACTTCGGCCATCATCTCAAAGGTGCTGAATTGTTCGCTAATCGGTTTGGTTTTTGTCTCGTGGTCGCGTTGCTGTCGGCGTTGTTGGGCAGTAACTTGCTCGCCAGTCCCGCCCAGTTGGCCCAAGCGGCCGCTCCGAAGGCGGACGGGCACCCCGCGAGTGAACACGCCGGGAACGAGCACGCCGCTGGCGACCACGCCGCTGCCGGCCAAGCGGGCGGACATGGACACGGGGAAATGGGCAAAAAGTTGCCCGAATGGACGGTTATTCCCTTTGCAACGCTGCTGCTATGCATTGCCATCTTGCCCCTCTTTGCCGGGCATTGGTGGGAGCACAATTTCCATCAGAACAAGGCTATCATCGTCGCGGCCCTTTCGGCCATTGTGGCGATCTACCTGGTTTACTCCTGGGGACAGGAGGGGATTGCCGGTCTGCAGCACACCGTTACCGACTACATCTCGTTCATGATTCTGCTAGGTTCGCTGTTCCTCATTACCGGCGGGATCTACGTCACGGGTTCGCTCAATGGTACGCCACTCGCCAACACAGCAATCATGGCAATCGGCGCGGTAATCGCCAACTTTATCGGCACGACCGGCGCATCGGTGCTGCTGGTGCGGCCCTTTCTGCGGGCCAACAAGACCCGTCAGAACAAGGCCCACCTGGTCATCTTCTTCATTTTCGTGGTTTCCAACTGCGGCGGCCTGCTTACTCCGCTGGGTGATCCGCCGCTCTTCATGGGCTTCACCGCCGGCGTGCCGTTTGAATGGACGCTCTTCAACCTCTGGCCGATGTGGTTCCTGGTTAACGCGGCCCTGCTTTTGATCTTCAACATCTGGGATCAGATTGTCTTTGCCAAGGAAGAAAAGGCACGTCCTGGCTCGCAGCTCGAGGAAGTGATGAAGCATGAACCGCTCGGCATTCGAGGCGGGCTCAATTTCCTGTTTCTCGCGGGCGTGGTCGCGGCGGTCTATTTCAAGGGGATTTACAACTGGCCCTGGGGTGTGCAAGAGGGGATCATGGCCCTGATGGCCATCCTGGGCTACTTCACCACCGCCTCGGCCAATCGCGAAGCCAACAAGTTTTCGTTCGGGCCAATCGTCGAAGTCGCCATCCTGTTCATTGGCATCTTCATCACGATGACCCCCGCCCTGCAAATTCTGAACGCCTGGGGGAGCGGCGATCGCCAGGTGCTCGGCATGGGCTTTGGCATGAGCGAGCCTTGGCAGTTCTTCTGGGCCTCCGGCAGCCTCTCCAGCTTTTTGGACAACGCCCCGACCTACATCACGATGGCCGCCACGGCAGCCGGCCTCAAGGGCATCGCCGCGGACGGCCAATATTTGAGGGAGTTCTTGGCCCTTGGACCGGACGCGGCCAGACTGCTGGCCGCCATCTCGTGCGGGGCCGTTTTCATGGGGGCCAATACCTACATCGGCAATGGCCCCAATTTCATGGTCAAAGCCATCGCCGAGGAAAACGGGGTCAAAATGCCCAGCTTTTTCGGCTACATGATCTATAGCGGGCTGATTTTGCTACCGCTGTTTGTGGTCGTCACGCTGGTGTTTTTCCGAGGGTAGAAAACGCCGCTTACCGCCTCCCGGCGCTTCGCGTATCATGGCTCGCGGAGGCGGATACTCCACACGCGAGCCAACAGGATGCCAGTCCATCAGTACGACGTGGTCGTCATCGGCACGGGGCCGGGGGGCGAAGGGGCGGCCATGCAGGCCGTCAAGCACGGGCTGAAGGTCGCCGTCGTCGAGCGCTATCCGAAAATCGGCGGCGGCTGCACCCACTGGGGAACGATTCCCAGCAAGGCCCTCCGCTTTGCCATCTTCCGGATGGTCGAGGCCAACAATAATCCGCTCTTTCGCGAGGCGGGGGTGCAGGTCGATCTCACCTTCCCGCAACTCCGCAAAGGGGCCGGCTCGGTCATCTCGCAGCAAGAGGACCTGCGCCGCAGCTTTTACGAGCGGAACCGCATTCCCCTTTTTCACGGCGCGGCTCGCTTCGTTGATCCGCATACGATTGAAATCTGCGAGGACAAAGGGGCCTGCGAGCGAATCACCGCCGACCACGTCGTCCTCGCCGTCGGCTCGCGCCCGTATCGCCCCGCGGATGTCGATTTCAGCCATCCCCGCATCTTCGATAGCGATACGATCCTGAACCTCGGTTTCACGCCGTGGTCGATCTCGATTTATGGCGCGGGAGTCGTCGGCTGCGAATATGCCTCGATGTTTCGCAACCTCGGTTGCAAGCTGAATCTCGTCAATACCCGCAACCAACTGCTGGAGTTTCTCGACGACGAAATCAGTGACGCCCTCAGCTACTTCCTCCGCGAAAAGGGAGTGCTCATTCGCCACGGCGAGCAATACGAAAAAGTCGAGGGAGTTGATGATGGCGTCATTTTGCACCTGAAGAGCGGCAAGAAACTGAAGACCGACGTCTTCCTATGGGCCAACGGCCGCACCGGCAACACCGACGGCCTGGGGCTCGAAAACGTCGGCCTTGCCGCCGACAGCCGGGGGCAGCTGCGCGTCGATGAGCGCTATGCCACGACGGTTCCGCACATCTATGCCGTCGGCGACGTGATCGGCTTCCCCTCCCTGGCCAGTGCCGCCTATGTGCAGGGGCGAGCCGCCGCGCTGCACATCGCGGGGGACGACTGCGCGAGCCTCTTGGCCCAGGATGTTCCCACGGGCATCTATACCAGTCCCGAAATCAGCTCCGTCGGACGGACCGAAAACGAGCTGACCGCCGCCAGCGTGCCGTATGAGGTTGGTCAGGCACAGTTCAAAAGTCTGGCCCGCGCGCAAATCACCGGGCAGAAAGTGGGGATGCTCAAACTGCTGTTTCACCGCGAAACGATGGCGATTCTGGGCGTTCACTGCTTCGGGGCCAACGCCAGCGAAATCATCCACATCGGCCAGGCCATCATGCGCCAGCCCCCCCCGAACAACACGCTGATGTACTTCATCAACACCACGTTCAACTATCCCACGATGGCCGAGGCTTACCGGGTCGCGGCGCTGAACGGGTACAACCGGTTGTTTTGAGCAGGTGCACTTGAGGTTTTTCCGTTAGATTTTTCGGTTCAAACGCAAGGTCTCGCGGCGGAAAGTGCTACTGCGGCACTTTCGCCTGCTCCACCAGCCGGCGGACGACGCTTTCGGCGGCCTCGCGCTGCCCGTCCCGCACAAAACCCTTGAGCAGCACCCGGTGCGCCAGCACCAGCGGAGCGAGGCGCTTCACGTCGTCCGGCACCACGAACTGCCGCCCCTCGATCAGGGCCAAAGCCTGCGCGGCCCGATACAAGCTGAGCGCGCCGCGCGTGCTCACCCCCACCCGCAGCTCGTCGCAGTTTCGCGTGCGATGCACGATCTCCAGCAGGTAGTCTCCCACCGAAGCCTCGACCGCGACCCGGCGCACCGCCCCTTGCAACGCCGTCACCTGCTCGCATTCGATGACCGACGACAGCTCGGACACCGGCTCTCCTTGGCGATGGCTCGCCAAGACGCGGCGCTCGTCTTCCCGCCCCGGATAGCCGAGCGAAATGCGGAGCAGGAAGCGGTCGAGCTGGCTCTCGGGCAGGGCATAGGTCCCTTCGTATTCGAACGGGTTCTGCGTCGCGATGACCAGAAACGGCCGCGGCAGCGTGAAGGTGTGCCCATCGACCGAAACCTGCCCCTCGCTCATCGCCTCCAGCAAGGCCGACTGCGTCCGCGGCGGCGCGCGATTGATTTCGTCGGCCAGCACGATATTCGCGAAGATCGGCCCCCGATGAAAAATGAAACTCCCTTGCTTGGCGTCGTACACCGAACTCCCCAAGATGTCGCTCGGTAGCAAATCGGGGGTGAATTGCAACCGGCAGAAGTCTCCCGCCACGCTGCGGGCCAGCGCCTTGGCGACCAGCGTTTTTCCCACGCCGGGCACATCCTCCAGCAGCAAGTGCTCGCCCGAAAGGAGCGCGACGAGACACCACCGCACCACCTCCGCTTTGCCCAGCACGACGCGGCACATGTTGGCTTCGAGCCGTCCGATGAGCTGATGCAGCTGTTCGGCGGTGAGCACTTCGACGGGAGATTCAGCGGTGGGAACGTCCATTTTCAGCAAGCTGCGAGATTCAAAGTGCATTAGCGCCACTGCTCGTATCCTACCGGTCGGCGGGGGCAGTGTCTCCCCGCGACCGGCCGCGACGGCCCGTTGCCGCCTAAAATTAACATCCCTTCCCCGTCAGCCGCAGCCGGGCCGCTGTCCGCTCGGCCAAAATCTCGCCGGGAAACATCTGCCGAGCCGGGGCATCGTCGTCGGGCCACGTCATTTGCCAGAGCTGCCCCCATTTCTCGTGGCTCATGTCCGCTAGCGGCCACCCTTGCCCCCGCCACGCCCGCCGCAAGGCCTGGCGGGCGATCGTCTCCGGCTCCCTTCGCACAAGCGCGAGGTCAAGCTCCACCCCTCCCGCGATTGGCCGGGCCACGCGGCCGAGCAATTCGTCGGCCTGGGCATTGAGGTAGCTTTCGGCCTCTTCGGCGATGCTGGCCAGTCGCCGTAGCGCGGTGCGAATCTGCGGGTTGTAATCGCGCTCCAGTTGCGGCAGCAGCTCGTGACGAATCCGATTGCGGGTGAAATCGACCCGCGCATTGCTGGCGTCCTCGCGATGGTATTGTCCCAGTTCGGCCAGCCACGCCAGCACTTCGGCCCGGGTGACCTCGAGCAGCGGCCGCACCAGCGACGCGCCCCCCGTCAGCCGGCGAACCCGCGGAATTCCCGCCAGGCCCGCCAGCCCCGTGCCGCGCAGCACCTGCAGCAAGATCGTTTCGGCCTGGTCGTCGGCGGTGTGGGCCGTGGCGACATACCGCGCTCCGGCCCGATCGGCCGCTTGGGCGAGGAAGTCGTACCGCGCTTGCCGGGCGAGGCTTTCGAGCCCTTCTCCCGCGTGTCCGCCAGTCACCTCCAGCCGCCGCTCTCCCACCACGCACTCGATTCCCAAGCTGGCGGCCAATTCCTCGACCAGCGCCTGATCGCCGTCCGAATCGGCCCCGCGTAGCCCGTGATTGCAGTGCGCGACGATCAGCCTTCCCTCGCCCGGTTCGCGCAGCCGCGCCAGGCCCCGCAGCAGGGCGACGCTGTCGGCCCCGCCCGAAACGGCGACGAGCACGGTCACGTCGCGCCATTGTCCGGCGGGCCAGTTGGCGGCGAGCTTGTCGAGAAAGGGTGGCACGGCGGTCCAGCCCACAATCGGTGTCCGAATGGTTGAACTATGGGAAGAGTCTGTTAGGATACGGTGACGAGCGGCAGCGATGCGTCGTTGCCGCCCCGTTTCAGCGTACACGAAATCAGCGCAAGTAGATGGTGACGGCGGCCACCCCTGGGGGTGGGCCACGAACGAATGTTGGGCGTTGCAGACACCGCCAAGGCCGCGGATTCGCTGGGGCCTTGTTCGGAACCGATTTAGCTCCCATTGCTCGGCGACACGGAAGCGGGGACGACATGCCACTGGTCCTTTACATTCTGCGGTTGCTGCTGGGTTTGCTCGTGGGGCTGTGGCGCGATGCCACGCCGCTGGTCGTCCGTCGGGATGGCCGCTTGCAAACCTGGAAGGAAGACGATGCCGCCGAGGCGGCCATCGGGCAATGGTGGAGCGCCTTGCCACTTTCGCGTGCCGCTCCTCTGGGAGGGGCCCGCGGTGCCGGCCGCTTATCCAATAGCCGGCGGAATGCGGGCGGCTCCTGACGGGGCCGCCGGCAGGCAAGTCAAAATCGGATCGCTCCGTCCGGCGGGGCGTTGTTGCTTCGCGCTTCGCGTTCGGCGGCGCTTTGGCTCGCGGTTCCCTCCGCCCGCGCTTCAGACAGAGAGGGAACCTGTCGTGCTTGTTGGGATTGCAACTCTCCTGCTGGGGCAAATCGGCTCCGGCACCGTCGTGGTCTATGTCCTCGTCGCGGCCGTGCTGGCGGCGGCTTTGACTTTCGCCATCGTCAAGTTTCTCGACCGCCTCCGCAAGGTCGATGCCGAGAACGCCGCCCGCCAAATCACCGAGCGGGCCGAGCGCGAGGCGGGGCAAAAGATGCGTGAGGCCGAGCTCGCCATCAAGGAAAAGGAGCTGGCCCAGAAGACCGAGTCCGAACGGCAGCACGCCAAGGCTCGTGAGGAAATTCGCGAGCGCGAGCGGGCCCTCGACAAACGGCACGAAGTGCTGAGCCAGCAGGACGACGACCTCCGCAAGCAGGCCAAAATGGTCGAGGCCAACCAGCGCCGCCTCGCCGAAAAAATGGAGGACGCCAGCCGCCGCAACGAAGAGCTCGCCAAGCTGCTCGAAATGCAACGGCAAACGCTGCACAACCTCAGCGGCCTTTCGCCCGGCGAGGCGACCAAGCGGCTGCTCGATTCGCTGGAGCAGGAATTGCAGCAAGAAATGGGCCATATCGTGATGCGTCACGAAAAGCGGATGGCCGAGGCGGTCGATCAAAAATCGCGCGACATGCTCCTCACCGCCATCCAGCGCTACGCCGCCGCCCACACCGCCGAAAGCACCACCAGCACCGTCGATATCCCCAGCGACGAAATGAAAGGCCGCATCATCGGCCGCGAGGGGCGCAACATCCGGGCCTTCGAAAAGGCGACCGGCGTCGATGTCATCATCGACGACACTCCCGGCGTCGTCATCGTCAGCGGGTTCGATCCGGTCCGCCGCGAAATCGCCCGCCAATCGCTGAACAAGCTCATCGCCGACGGCCGCATCCACCCCACGCGAATCGAAGAGGTCGCCGCCGAAACGCAAAAAGAGATCGAAGGCTTCATCCAGAAAAAGGGAGAAGAAGCGGCGCAAGAGGTCAACATTCATGGCGTGCATCCCAAAGTCCTCTACATGCTGGGGCGGCTCCATTTCCGCACCAGCTATAGCCAAAACGTGCTGCGGCATAGCGTCGAAGTTGCCTTCCTCAGTGGTTTGCTGGCCGAAATGATCGGCCTCGACGCCAACATCGCCCGCCGCGCCGGCCTCTTGCACGACATCGGCAAGGCCGCCGACCACGAGCTCGAAGGGGGGCATCCCAAAATCGGGGCCGACCTCCTCAAGCGGCACGGCGAAAAGACCGAGGTCGTCCATGCCGCCTTCGGCCACCACGACGAGATCGTCACCGAGTATCCCTATACGATGCTCGTCGCCACCGCCGACGCCTGCAGCGCCTCGCGCCCCGGTGCCCGGCGCGAATCGCTCGAACGCTACATCAAACGAATGGAAGAGCTGGAGTCGATCGCCTGCGGCTTTCCCGGCGTCGAGCAGGCCTTCGCCATTCAGGCCGGCCGCGAACTGCGGGTCATCGCCAGCGCCAAGGACACCGACGACGCCAAGGCCGCCAAGATTTGCCGCGACATCGCCCGCGCCTTCGAGGAGCAGCTCACCTATCCCGGCGAAATCAAAGTGACCCTCGTCCGCGAATCGCGCTTCACCGAAGTCGCGCGGTAGGTCGCTCTGTTTCAATAGCCGGAAGCAAAACTGCTTCCGGTCCTGACTGCGGCGATTGTTAAATCGTCCAGTTTTCGCAACGGATGTCCGGCAGGGCTTCGAAATCTCGGTCGGTCGATAGCAAGACCAGATTCATCTGCCGCGCGACGGCAGCCAGCATGATGTCGACCGCCGACAAAGCGCGCCCCGCTTTGCGCAATTCATGGTACGTTGCTCCGTAAATCCGGGCTGTTTCGCGGTCGAGCGGCCAGGTCCGAACGATTCGCAGCACCCGCTCCAAATTGCGGCGGTATTTCGCCGGATCGCGAACCTGCTCAATGCCGACTTCCAACTCACAAAAGACGGGCAGACATGTGCCAAAGCGATGCCCCACCGCATGGCCATCAAGCACCCGCTGGTGAATCGAGGTTCCGGGCGTGGCAACGAGCCCCAGGTGATTCGTATCCAGCAAATACCAGGTCATTTTTCTTCATCCGCCATTCGCGACTTCTGCTGACGGCGGTGCTCCTCCACCGCGGCCAGCATTGTCCGCAGTTCCTCGTCGGCAATGGGCTCTAGCGGTTCCAGATTCTCGACCGCGGGTGGTAGATCGCGCTGCGCCTCGACGATCAACGCTTCTCCCTCTTGCCACTCGCCGGGGAGCGACGACTGTGGGAAAATCACGCCCGATTTTAGAATGGCTCGAATCATGGGTACGATGCACCTCCAGCAGTTCACCCTAACCCCTCGCGATACGACGAACAAGTCGGAACCCGCGCCACCGGGCGCGTCTCCGTAAAGATTGCCCGTCGCCCGTTGCAAGCAACGACGCCCCTTCCCGACCACTGACCACGGACTACTGACCACCGACCACGGCCCACCATGCGCATCCTCCTCATCGGCGATATCGTCGGCAAACCGGGCGAGAAAATCGTCACCCGGTGCCTCGCCGGCTTGCGGCGCCGCGAGGGGCTCGACCTCGTCATCGCGAATAGCGAAAACGCCGCCGATGGCTCTGGCCTTTCCCCCAGCATCTATCGCAAGCTCATCGCCGCCGGCGTCGATTGCATCACCCTGGGCGACCATATCTACAAGCGCTCCGAAATCGCCAGCATCCTCCAGTCCGAGGCGAACATCGTCAAACCGGCCAACTTTCCCCCGTCCGCGCCGGGCAAAACGTGGGCCGTCGTCCGCTCGGCCGGCGGCGTCCCCGTGGCGGTGGTCAGCCTGCTCGGGCGCGTCTTCATGCGGCCTGTCGATTGCCCGTGGCAAGCGGCCGACCGCGTCCTCGCCGAATTGCCCGCCGAGGCCCTCGTCCGCATCGTCGATTTCCATGCCGAGGCCACCAGCGACAAGCAACTCATGGGGCGCTATCTCGACGGCCGCGTCACCGCCGTGCTGGGTACGCATACGCATGTCCCCACCGCCGACGAGCAGATTTTCCCCGGTGGAACCGCCTTTCAGTGCGATGTCGGCATGACCGGCCCGCACGACAGCATCCTCGGCCGCAAAATCGACCGCGTTCTCGAAACGACCATCACCTTCCAGCCCACGCACTTCGAGGTTGCTAGCGGCGATGTCCGCCTGCATGGGACAATCGTCGAATGCGATCCCGCCACCGGCCGGGCCACCGCCGTTCGCCGCCTCGTCGTCACCGCGGCCGACGCCGACGCCCTCGCCCAGCCGGTCGCCAGCCCCTCGCCGCTCATGTAAACCCCGGATTGCCCTTGTCGAGGGCCGACCCCTTGCACTATTCTCCCCCGCCCCCCGCTTTCCAGCCGCCGCCGCGCCTGTATTGGCTCGCCCGGTGGATCCTGGCAATCGGCGGGGCCACGGTGATCGTGCTCCTCGCCGTCGCGGCCTGGCTTTCCCCCAGTCCCGCCGGCTTCGGCACCCACCGGCAACTCGGCTTGCCCGAATGTTCGCTGCGGCAACTCGCCGGCATTCGCTGTCCGTCGTGCGGCATGACCACCTCCTGGTCGTACCTCATGCACGGCCAGCCGGTCGCCGCCTTGCGAGCGAACACCGGCGGCACGCTGCTGGGGCTGGTCGCCATCGTGGCGGGTCCGTGGATGCTCGTGTCGGGCGTGCGCGGACGCTGGCTCCTCGGCCGGCCGCACGAGTTCGTGACGCTCGCCATCGGACTGGCGATCGTCGCCACCACCCTGATCGATTGGACGGTCCGGCTGACGACTGGAAACTGACGACGCGCGGCCCCCCGCGCCAGGCAAAGGATTGCCCATGCGAATCACCTCCCCCACGTCCCGCCCGCTCCTGCTACTTCTTGGCCTCGCTTTGCTCCCCGCCGCCACGGGCTGCGGCATCGCCTCGCAAATGGCCTACTGGATGTATGGCAACACCAACCCGGCCAAATTCGATGGCCTGGAAGGCAAACGCGTCGCCGTCGTCTGCCTCGACGCCAACTCCCTCAAAGGCCCCGGCAGCGAAGCCGACTCCATCGCCCGCCAGGTGAGCATCATCCTGGGCTACAACGTGGCCAACATCGACATGGTCCGCCAGACCGAAATCGCCGACTGGATGGACAACAACGAGCAAGACCTCGCCGACTATCGCGACATCGGCCGCGGCGTCAAAGCCGACATGGTCGTGGGGATCGACCTCGAATCGTTCAGCATCCACGAGGGGCAAACGCTGCTGAAGGGGCGGGCCCGCGTCGGCACCAAGGTCTATGACATGCAGCGAGACGGCGAGGTGGCCTATCAAAGCCCGCCGCACGAAATCCGCTGGCCCGAAACGGGGGCCCGCCACGTCACCGAGAACGAAGCCAACTTCCGCACCGTCTTCATCCACACGCTGGCCCAAAAAATCGCCCGCGACTTCTACGCCTACGACAAGGTCGAAGACTACGGCCTCGACGCCGCCTTCCAAGGAGACTGAAGCAACGTAGTCCCCGCGCTCCGCGAAGGCCAGAATTGGCAAGCTAGGCTTCAGCATGACATCTGCGTGTTGCACCATTGGTGATGCTAAAGCGTAACCCACCACTGCAATCTCCTCTCCTCAATCCTGCCCCGCCCAATACTTCGCGAATGCGGCGGGGGTGCATTCGACATGCGCGGGGGGAACGGGGGGCATGCCGCCGTGGAGAATGGTTTTGGGTCGCTGCGATTTGGGCAGGATCGGTTGGGGCGTCGCGGATGGTTGCTGTAGGTTGTGCTTCGGCATCATACCCTCCGACTTTGCGCCAGACTTTGCCTCCGACTTCTCGCCCGGCTTCGCGCCCTGTACTGCCGCCGGCTTCTCGCCCGACTTCTCGGCCTGTTTTGCCGCCAGCTTCTCGGCCAACCGCTTGCTCCGCTCGGGCTGCGCACGCAAAAAATACCGCGGGGCGTGCTCGGCTTCTTTATACTGTCCGTCGCGTTTGAGATAGGCCAGCACATCCTCCGATAGCGACTCCACCTCATAATCCCCAATCTCTGCCCGCGCAAGCAGATCAGCCGGGAGATCAAGCTTCCGCACGATCTCCACCCCCTCGTCGCGCCACTTATTGCGCGGCCCATGCTTCGTTAGTAGATAATAACGGGGACCATGCTCCGTCTCGTCATACGTCCCCTGCTCCTTGAAATACTCCACCGCATCTTCCGGCAGCCGGTCCACCTCATACTGCTCTTCGTTCGCATCCGCTTGGTGCTCGGCCTGATTCTTATAATTAACGCGCGCCCCGTTCTCGGCCGGAAGGGCCTCCTTTTCACGGGAAATACCGGCGCTGGCGAGCTTATTGCTGGCCTCCTGCTTATTGCCATTCTTATTATCCGCCGTGTTAGTAGTCTCCCCCTCCGGCAGGCGGAAGTAATTGCCGTTGATATCCACTCCAAAGCGGCCGAAGATGGCCCGCAGCTGCATCCCGGCGGGGAGGACGACGGGGGGCCGATCATCATACTTATCCCACAATCGCGGGACGGTGCCGCAAAGCTCATAATCCATCGCGGCGCTTTGGTCAGCCAGGTCAACGGTATAGATCCCGTCCTCGACCCGCTTGAGCCAGTAGAGGCCGCGCTTCAGCGGCTCGGGCTGCTCTTCCGGCTTCTTCGCGGGAGGGGGTGCGGTGTCGGCATACTCCTTCAGCTTCTCGCTGGCGTTCAGGGCGAGCCGGCCGAGCGCGGCGGAGGCGAGCCGGTCGCGGGTCGTCGTCTCTTCCCACAGGATGTTCCCCTTCGAATCCTTGCGAACCCGCGTCGTCACTTGCGGCTGCTCGGCCTCGGCCAGGCGGCGCATCACCCAGTGGGTGGTCGCCTCGGTGCGCAGCTTCCCTTCCCAGTGCGCCAGCCGGCGCTCTTGTTCGGGCGCGAGCTGGCCTAACTCCGCCGGGTCGGCATCGGCGAAGTAGGAAGCGTTCTTCTTCAGGATTTGATGGATCCTGGGCTGCGAGAGCTTGAACATCTTGGCGACCACCTTCTGCGTCAGCCCCCGCACGTGGCAGCAGTAGTGGATTTGGCGATCCCGCTCGCTCGGTGGTTTGATCTGCTTGGGTGGCGGCGGAGGTTGATGAACGGCAACCATGACGAAGCTCCTGGGGGATTGGGGTTTGCGGATCGGCGCGCAGGGGGAGACAGACGGAGGAGGGTGGGCTTGGCCCACCCTTCCG
>JANRLS010000093.1:0-21789 GCA_033762315.1 Pirellulaceae bacterium | reverse complement strand
GAGGTTCGCCGCGTGTTCGAGCGGCGGCTCTCGATGCATGCCGATTTCCGCATCGAGCCGGTCGAGCCGTTTCAGACGACGGTGAACCTGCCGATTCCCGCCGCGGCGATGCACTCATTTCATGCGCCACACAATTCGCTGTCGTGGAAGCTCGTTGTCCGGGGCGAGGTCGAGCATTGGCCGCCGTTCGAGCGCGGCTTTCCGATCGTCGTCTATCCGGGCGAGGCGACGCTGCGGGTGGAGGTGAGCGCGAGCGTCGCCCGCGCCTCGCAATTGTCGCCGGTGGCCATCGTTCCCTCGGCCGGAGCGAGCGCATGAACGAGCCGCTGCTCAGCCTGTGCATCAACGGTCCGAAGCGCAGCTTTTCGGCGGGGGACGAGATTGTTTGCGAATATCAGATCGATGCCGTCGATCCGGCCGATATTCAGGCGGTCGAGGCGTCGATCTTGTGGTACACCGAGGGAAAAGGGGACGAGGACATGGGGGTCCACTTCTTCGAGCGCCGCCTCCCCGGCGATGCCGACGATGCCGACCTGCGGCCGATGCGCCGGCTGCGCACCCGCCTCCCCAATAGCCCCCTCAGCTATAGCGGGGCCATCCTGAGCATTCGCTGGTGCGTCCGCCTGCGGCTGTTTTTGCGCCGCGGCCGCGAATTCGCCCTCGAGCAGCCGTTCGTGCTTGGCGCCGTGCCGGCCGTCGTCGTCCAACCGGCGGTGGCGTAAGGCCTGCCCGAGGGCTGGGGTTCTCTCGTTTAACGGCAAGCCGAAGGCGACGGTGTCGAGACCGGCGGTAACGCACTCGCCTGCGGCATGCCGTTAAACGAATTCCTCTCGGTACGGTAAGAGCACATCATCTAGCCGCAACCGAGCGAGCCCGCTACTTCAGCTCCGGGTCCTTCTGACCATCGGCCTGCCGATAGAGGGCAGTGGGAATGAGCTGCTCGGCGGGAAGTTCCTCGCCGGCCAGATATTTCAGAATCGATTGGGCGGTGGTGCGGCCGATTTGGTCGGGATGCTGAATCGGGTCGGCATAGATTTTGCCGTCCCGAATCGCCTCTTTGCCGTCGCGCTGCCCGTCGAAGCCGATGATCTTTACCTGGTCGGCTTTGCCCGCCTTTTCGAGGGCCAGGCGAGCGCCGAGGGCCGAGGGGTCGTTGATCGCGAAAATTCCGGCGAGGTCCGGATGCGACTGCAGCGCGTCCTCGGCCGCTTTGAAGCCCTGATCCTTCGCGCCGTCCCCCGGCAGTTCGCCGACGATTTCGATCTTGCCACTCGACTTGCCGGCATTGTGGGCGTCGATTACCTCGCGAAAGCCCTTGACCCGCAGCACGCACGACTCGGCCCGCACGTAGTGCAAAATGACGACTTTGCCCCCGGTTTCGCCGAGCGCTTCGATCATCGCCTCTCCCGCTTGCTTGCCGCCGCCGAGGTTGTCGGTGGCGATGTGCGAAACCACTTTCCCCGTTTCGGCCAGGCTGGCGATGTCCGCCGTGAACACGGGAATGCCCGCCGCATTCGCTTTTTCGATGACCGGGCCGATCGCCTGGCTGTCGCACGGACAGAGCACGATCGCCGCGACTTTGCTGACGATGAAGTCATCGACCTGGGCCCGCTGCTTGGCGACGTCGAAATCGCCGCTGACGACCACCGTTTGGTAGCCCGCCTTGGCCAGCTCCGCCGTGATGTTGTCGGCCACCACGCCGAAATACGGATTGGTCAGCGTCAGCACCGAAACGCCGACCGTCCCTTTCGCTGCCGGCGCGGCGGGCCCGCAGCCCGCGGCGAGCATCTCGCACGAGAACAGACCCAACGCCACGGCCGCCCATTGCCAGCGCTTCATAAAATCAATTCCGCGAGAGAGGTGGAGGACCGTTATCGTAGCAGGCACGGCAGCGGAGTGCGAATCGGCCCCCTGGTTGCCCGGCCGATGAGGTATCATCGTGGACGCCCCAATCACGGAGGAATCGCATGCCCAGCCCGCGAACCGAGGTGCTCATTGTCGGCGCCGGCCCCGTCGGCTTGACGCTGGCCGCCGCCCTGAGCCGGCAAGGGGTGGCCTGCCGGATTATCGACAAAGCCCCCGCTCCGAGCGATAAGTCCAAGGCTCTGGTCGTCTGGAGCCGCACGCTGGAATTGCTCGACAAGCTGGGTCTGGCCGAGACCTTTATCGCCGCCGGCATGAAGATCAACGGGGCCAGCATTTATGGCCACGGCGAGCGGCTCGCGCACATCCACATCGCGGGGGTCGATAGCCCGTTCGGCTTTCCGCTGATGATTCCCCAAAACGAGACCGAGCGGCTCTTGACCGAGCATCTAGCGGTCCGCGGCATCCTCATCGAGCGACAGGTCGAGCTGGTCGGGTTTCGCGAAGCGACCGATGCCGTGCTGGCGACGCTCCGCCGGGCCGATGGTCGCGAGGAGACCGCCGCGGCGGCGTGGCTCGTCGGTTGCGACGGGGCGCATAGCACCGTGCGGCATGCGCTCGAAATGCCCTTCACCGGCGAGGCGGAACAAAACGACTGGCTGCTGGCCGATATTCATGTCGCCGGCCCATTGCCAAGCGACGAGCTGAGCATCTTCTGGCACGAGCGGGGCATTTTGGCGTTTTTTCCGATCACGCGCGACCGGTTTCGCGTCATCGCCGACCTCGGCATGGCCAAAACCGCAGGCAAGCCGGCCGATCCGACCCTGGCCGAAGTGCAGGCCAAGGTCGATGAGCGCGGCCCCGGCGGGCTGACGATGACCGATCCAGTCTGGCTGGCCGGGTTTCGGATCAACGAGCGGAAAGTCGCCGACTATCGCCGCGGCCGCGTCATGCTAGCCGGCGACGCGGCCCACATTCACAGCCCCGCCGGCGGCCAGGGAATGAACACCGGTATGCAAGACTCGTTCAACCTCGCCTGGAAACTGGCCCTCGCCTGCCGAGGCACTGGCCAGCCCGAGCCGCTGCTGCAAAGCTATTCGCGCGAGCGGAGCGCGGTCGGCGATCAGGTGCTCCGCGGAGCGGGCATGATGACGATGGTGGCCACGCTCCGCAGTCCCCTCGCGCAGTTCCTGCGCAATCACACGGCGAGCGTCCTCACTTCGTTTTCGTTCGTGCAAGACAAAATCAAAAACGCCCTGTGCGAGCTCTCGATCCATTATCGACATAGCCCGCTGGTGACGGACGACTGGCCCTGGGCCGGTGGCGGATTGGCGGCGGGCGAGCGCTTGCCCGATGCTCCGCTGACCTGTCCGCATTCCGGCCGCGAAACGACCCTTTTCGCCGAAACGCGCGGCCCCGGCCACGCGCTGCTCTTGCTACCGGGAACGCGCGAGGGGCAAACGATATCGCCCCTCGTGGCCTTGGCTCGCGAGATCGAAGCGGATTTCCCGACGGTCTTCGCCCCGCTCCTGGTCGTCAGTGCCGACGACGAATCGCGGCTGGCGGCCTGCGCGGCGGAAGCCCCGCTGCCGCTGTGGCTCGACGCCACGGGTCGAGTCCATGAAGCGCTCGGAGCCAAAGACCGCACGGTGGTTGTCGTTCGTCCCGATGGTTATGTTGGCTATCGCGGCCAGCCCGCCGACGGGAAGGCGCTACGAACGTATCTCGCGCGGTATTTGGTTGCGAGGGAAAACTAATCATGCGACCCGCACTTCGGCTTGGCGTGCTGCTCCTGGCCGCAAACCTGGTTGGCGAGGCACTGGCCGATAGCCGGCCCCCCAACATCGTCGTGATCATCGCCGACGATCTGGGCTGGAACGACGTCGGCTGGCACGGCTCGCTGGTGCAAACGCCGACGCTCGACAAGCTGGTGGCGGGAGGCGTCAACCTGGCCCGCCACTATGTCTATCCCACTTGCTCCCCGACGCGGTGCGGCATTTTCACGGGGCGCAATCCGAGCCGCTTCAATGTTCTAGCCCCCATCGGCGGTCGCAGCGCGCAGGCCCTGCCGCTGGAAACCATGACGCTGCCGCGGATGTTGAAATCGCAAGGCTATGTCACGGCCCAGGTAGGCAAGTGGCATTTGGGGCTGCGGCCCGAGGTCGGCCCGCGAAAATATGGCTACGACCAGTCGTATGGCTATTTTCATGGGCAAATCGACCCGCACGTGCATGACTACAAAAACGGCGACCGGACCTGGCACCGCAACGACGAATTCCTCGACGAAACGGGGCATGTCACCGATCTGTTGGCCGACGAAGCGGTGCGCGTCGTTGCAGCCCAGCGCGACGCGCCGCTCTTCTTGTGGCTGGCCTTCAGCGTGCCGCACCATCCGCTGGCGGAAGACGACCGCTGGGTGAGGCCCTATGAAAAGACGATCGCCGATCCCTCGCGCCGGCTCTTCGCGGCAGCGGTGACGCACATGGACGGGGCGATCGGCCGGGTGATCGAGGCGCTCGAGAAAACCGGCCAGCTCGACGATACGCTGATCGTATTCACCAGCGACAACGGCGGCCAAACCGGCTGGAATGGGGCAAAGGAATATGCCGGCCGCTTCCAGCCCCAGCCGATTCTGGGAAACAACGAGCCGCTGCGCGATTGGAAGGGCTCGCTCTATGAAGGCGGAGTGCGCGTGCCCGCCTTCGCTTATTGGCGGGGCCGGCTTGCTCCGCGCCATTTGCCGCGGCCGGTGAGCATTCTCGACTGGCTGCCGACGCTGGCCGCGGTGGCGGGAGCCAAGACCGATCCCGCCTGGAAGCTGGAAGGGCGGAATGTTTGGCCTCTCTTGGCGGGCGAATCGGCCGCGGTTCCGCCGCTCGCGATGTACTGGAACACCAGCCAGCGACAAGCAGTGCTGGCCGAGGATTGGAAGTTGCTCAGCCCCGGCAAGGGAGCCAAATCGGCCGAACTGTATCAGGTTTCCGCCGACACCGGCGAAAAGCAGAACCTGGCCGACCGCGAGCCCGCCAAGCTAGCCGAGCTTTCCGCCCTGCTCGACCAGCAGCGCAAGCTCGATCCGTAACGCGGCAGGCAAGCAGGTGGGGTTGACAGAGCACTAATTCAGCGAAGGATTTTCGGGCACATGCCGCGTCTTGATGATGGTTTCCAGAAATTGCCCACCGATTCGGCGGACGATTCTGTCCCACAAATCTTCCCCCTCGTCGAACACGAGGTCGATGGTCGCGGGAAGTATCAGCCAGCCGCCGGATTTGAGTTCTCCTTCGAGCTGTCCGCCGGACCACCCGGAATAGCCGGAGAACATCCGAAACGGCTTTTTGCTCTTCGATGCCACGCGCAGCAGTTGCTCTTTGTGGGCGGCAAAATGAACGCCAGGTAGCACCTCCGCTTCGGAGGCCGACTTCATGCGATGCAAGGCGACGAGCGGCCCCGACACCGGCCCACCGACATAAATCGGTTGTTCGCAATCCACCTCCTGCTCGGCGACGATCCGCAATACCTCTTGCACGGTGTTGGTCGTCGGCCGGTTCAGAATGAGGCCAAACGCCCCCTCGTCATCGTGCTTGATCATCAGCACGACCGAGCGATAGAAATTGCCGTCGCTCAAATGGGGCGAGGCGACGAGAAAATGTCCTTGCAGCGAATTCATGTCATCCGCCGGATGAGCAGCCTGCCGCTTCCCCGGCAACCGCGCCGCGGCCACGAGGCAACTTCCATTGTATTTTCCCCCCAGGTGTCGGAATACGCCCCCCAGGCGAATCGTGCATTCCGATCGCCACCGCGCCTTGCATTTTGGCCCCGGCAGGGAACAATTCGCCCAACCCGACCGCGCGGGCGCGGCACGGTACATGGCAATTGCCACGGATAGTCCGCCGCGAGATGGGCATGAAGTATTTGGTGACTGGCGCGACAGGTCTGCTCGGCAACAACGTCGTGCGACAATTGCTTGACGCGGGGCACGAGGTGCGAGTGCTGGCTCGCGATCCCGCCGCGAAACCGCTCGCGGGCCTCGCCGTCGAATCGGTCGCGGGGGACATCCGCGATGCGGGTCCGGTTCGCAATGCCTGCGAAGGGGTGGAAGTCGTCGTTCATGCGGCCGGTCACGTGCATATCGGCTGGAAGGGGCTGGATCTCGCGCGGCGAATCAATGTCGAGGGAACACGCAACATCGCCTCGGCGTCCCGCGCGGCGGGGGCGCGCCTCGTGCATGTCTCGTCGGTCAATGCCCTGGGCCTGGGAGCCCTCGCCAATCCGGCGAGCGAGGACGATGCGCTTCCCCAGCCGCTGTCGATTCCGTACGTGCTGACGAAGCGCGAGGCGGAGCAAGTGGTGCAAGAGGAAGTGGCCCGCGGATCGTGGGGAGTGATCGTGAATCCGGGGACGATGTTTGGCCCCTGGGACTGGAAGCCCTCGTCGGGCCAAATGCTGCTGGAGGTTACGAAATTCGCCCTCTTCGCACCGCTGGGGGCGGGCTGTTTTTGTGATGTCCGCGATGTCGCCGCCGGCGCCATTGCCGCCGCCGCCCGCGGTCAGCCCGGTCGGCGGTATATCCTCGGCGGTCAGAATCTGTCTTTTCGCGACTGCTGGACGCGCATCGCCGCCCTCGCTGGCAAGCCTGGCCCGCGCCTGCCGATGGGAGCGATCTTTCGGGCGATCGCGTCGCCGATCGCCGACCTGATGAATTGCTTTTCCCAGACCGAGGGGAGCGCGAATTCCGCGGCCCTCGCCATGTCGCGGCAGGAGCATTGCTTTTCGAGCGCCCGGGCCGAGCGCGAGCTCGGCTACGCTTGTCGCCCGATCGAAGAGTCGCTGGCCGACGCCTGGGCCTGGTTTGGCGAGCAGGGATATCGGCGGAAATAGCCCGTTTGGGGCCGATATCTCTCGCAAGGCACGAACGAGAAACTTGGTTGCGACTGCGGGGCGGCGCGGTTATCGTCAAGAGGTTGCCCGCCCCGCCAAATGCCCACCATGGTTTCGGAAAGCCCCCATGCCCCTCGTCTCGCGCCGCAAGGCTTTGCAGCTTTTGTTTTGCTCCAGCGTCGCCCTGGGATGCAATGTTCGCGCGAGCGTCCCCGCGGCGATCGACTTTCCCCCCGAAGATACGCACCTGTTGGCCTTCGGCGATTTCGGCAGCGCGGGAAAACCGCAGCAGGCGGTTTCGGACGCCATGCAGAAGTATGTCGCCACGCACCATTTGCAAACCGCCGGCCAGCTGCTGCTGGGGGACAACTTCTACAGCAAAATGCCCGGCGGGGTGCAAGCTCCGCGCTGGCAATCGGGCTTCGAGGCGATGTATCCGGCCGCGAAGTTTCCTGGACCGTGTTGGGCGGTGCTCGGCAACCACGATTACCACGACAATGCCGGCGGCGAACAGGTGCAGCTGGCCTATGCCCGCGAAACCGCCGGCACGCGCTGGACTATGCCCCATAAGTGGTATCGAGTCGATCTGCCGCAGCCGAATCCGCACCTGACGCTGCTGTTTCTCGACTCCAATCTCCCCGCCGTCAGTGGGACTCCGAGCAAGACAAGCGGCAAGAAACGGGCTTCGCTGACGGCTGCCGAGGCCCGGACGCAGCTCGAGTGGCTGAAGACGCAGCTGGCCAGCCCACGCGGCACGTTCACGATGGTGGTTGCCCATCATCCGCTCTATAGCAACGGCTCGCACGGCGATAGCAAGGCCCTGATCGCGGCCTGGGAACCGCTCCTCGCGCAGCATGGCGTGCATTTGTACCTGGCGGGGCACGACCACGACTTGCAGCATCTCGAATTTGCCGGCCGCAAGACATCATTTGTCGTTTCGGGCGGGGGCGGGGCGCGTGTCCGCGCGCTCAAAAGCACTCGCAAAACAGCCTTCGGCAAGGATGTTTACGGCTTCTCGCATCTGCAAATCGGCCCGCAGCGGCTCTTGCTGCGGCATATCGATGCCAACGGCGCGCAGGTCCATGCCTTTGCAAAATACCCCGATGGAACCGTAAAAATCGAGGCCTGAAGTGGGGCAGGCATTTCGCCTGCCTTGGTCAAAGTAAGGACATTTTCCATGCCGCGCCTTCGCACTGTCTGGGGCTTGTTGCTCTTCGTCCCAGCGATCGGATTGATAACCCCCACCCGCGCCGCCGAACCCGTGTTTCGCGCTGGGGCTTTCGCGATCGACATCACCCCGCTGGAGCTGCCGGTCATCGTCAATGGCGGCATGACGGAGCGAACGGCCGACAAAATCACCGACCGACTGCACGCCCGGTGCCTGGTGCTCGACGACGGGACCGCGAAAATCGCGCTGGTGGTCGTCGATAGCTGCATGATTCCCCGAGACCTGTGCGACCAGGCCAAGGAACTCGCCAGCCAGGCCACCGGCATTCCCGCCGACCACATCACGATCTCGGCCACGCACACCCACACCGCGCCGAGCGTTCACGGCTGTCTCGGCTCCGATGCCGACGCGAAATACGTCCAGTTCCTGCCGCCGCAAATCGCCAAGGGAATTGCCGAGGCCCACCAGCGCTTGCAGCCCGCCCGCATTGGCTGGGCCTTTGGCAAAGACGAGAAGAACGTCGCCTGCCGCCACTGGGTGATGAAAGAGGGGGTCGCTCCGACCAATCCTTACGGCGGCACGAAAAACGACACGATGATGATGCATCCCGGCTACGACAACCCGAACAAGATCCGCCCCGCCGGCCCCGCTGATCCCGCGGTCCCAGTGATTTCGATCCAGACCAAAGCCGGCGAGCCGCTGGCGATTTACTCGGCCTATTCCTTGCATTACGTCGGCAAAACGACCCCCTTATCGGCCGATTACTTCGCGCTGTTCTGCGAGAATATCGCGCGGCACGTGCAGGCCGAGAAGAGCCCCTCCTTCATGGCGGCCCTGGCCAACGCCACCAGCGGCGACATGTGGCTGATGGACTACACGCTCCCCGCCCGCCGCGAATACACGCTGGAGGGAGTGGCCCAGGAAGTGGCCGCCGCCGCGTATGCCGCCTTCCAGAAGATCGAGTATTACGACTGGGTGCCGATTGCGATGGCGCAGCAAGAGTTGGAAGTCGCCGTCCGCATGCCCAGCGCGGAGGAAGTTGCCGCAGCCAAGGAGTTTATGACAACTTACGACGGCCGCAAGCCCAAGAACGTGCCCGAAGTGTATGCCCGCGAAACGGTGCTGCTGAGCGAAATGCCCCCGACGCGCAAGCTGATTTTGCAGGCAATTCGGCTGGGCGATTTGGCGATTGGCACCATCCCCAACGAGACCTACGCCAGCACGGGCCTGTTTATCAAAGAAAACAGCCCGGTGAAAAACACGTTCGTCGTCGAACTGGCCAACGGCTGCGAGGGATACATTCCGCCGCCGGAGCAGCATCCGCTGGGGGGCTACACCTGTTGGCGGGCTCGCACCGCCTGCCTCGTTCCCCAAGCCGAGCGGCAGATTCGCGCGGGGGTGCTCGACCTGCTCGCCGCCGTCGCCAAGGAGCGCGCGAGCGAACCGGCGGTGAAAGCGGGGAAGTAATGGCGATCACAGTTCACAAGCGTAGGTCAGGCAGCCTCCAAGGCTTCATACACTTTTCCGTGCTGCAACAACCACTGCAGGTCGCCCTGTTCGGCCCGCGCCTTGACCTCCTTTAGCAACTGAATCGTTTCCACTTCATAACAGGGCTCGCTAGGGTCGTCGGGTGGAATCACCATCTCGACTTCAAGCGCAACGACATAGCGGTCGGAGTGAATCCACCTTGTTTTTTTGACGCGCTGACCGGGAATTCGCATGACTCACTCTCCGCCCCCCTTAAAAAACTTCCGCCCCAGCGCTTGATTGTAGCTCGTCCAGCGGCTGTCGCTGGAAGCGTCTTCCTGCAGTATCTGGGCGACGCTGTAAAGCTTGGCGTCGAGATTGTCGAGCAGGTGCAAGGCGATCGCTTCGAGCGTCATGGGGAGCTTCGGACTGCCGAATTCGTACTCGCCGTGGTGGCTGACGATTAAGTGCTTGAGGTGCAAGAGCAGGTCGCGCGGGAAGGGTTCTTTCGACAGCTTCTCGGCCTGGGCCGCTTTCGATTCGACCAGGCCAACGGCCATCACCACGTGGCCGATCAGTTGCCCCTCGTCGCTATAGCCCAGTTCGCGGTCGTAGGTCAGCTCATCGATCTTGCTGACATCGTGCAAAAAGGCCCCCATCAAAAGCACATCGGGATCAAGCTGCGGATAGAGGGGCGCGACGACACGGCACACCTCCATCAGGCTCACAATGTGAGCGACGAGGCCGCCCCGATACGCATGATGATTCTTGATGCCGGCCGGGGCGGCGGTCAGCTTGGCCATGAACGCTTCGTCGGTCAAAAAGCACTCGGCCAGGTTCCGCAGGTGAACGTTCTTGAGGCCGCGCAACAGCTCCGCCAGACGCCGGGCCAGCTTTTCGACTTCAGCCGAGCTGACCGTTGCAAAATCGGCCTCGTCGATGTGCCGCGGATCGGCCGGCTCGATGCGGGTGATTATCATCTGCATCTGGCCGTTGTAAATCTGCGTGGTCCCCTGGACCCGCAAATAGTGCCCCGTATCGAACGAGCCCGCGACGCTGTCGGTGGCGTTCCAGAGCATTCCCGTCAGCGAGCCGGATTTATCGGCCAGCCGCATCTGCAAGTACAGGTTGCCATTACGATTGGCGCGTAGCTGCTTATCGGCAACCAGAAAAATCTGGTCGATCGATTCGCGTTCCTCGATTTCGTTGACAAAGCGGCGCAGCGATGGCATGGCGGGTTGTCTTTTGTCGGTGGTCCGTGGTCGGTCTGCGAATTCTGGTCGGGCAATTTTAGGCCCCACGGACCAATCCGGATAGGATGCCGAACCCCTGGCCGTTGCCCCTCCTCGCCCCGAGCGCTATATTCGCTGTCGCCTGCAAGTTCAGTGTCCCCTGTCTCCCGACTTCTGTCTCCTTCCCCATGCCCACCCTCACCACCACCGCTGTCGCTGCCCGCCGCCCGCTGTTCCTGGGGTTCGATGTGGGGGGGACGAATATCAAGTTGGGGGTAGTCGATGATCAGGGGCACTCCGTAGCGCACACCAAAATTCCGACGCGCGAGGAGCAAGGCCCGCGCGAGGCGGTCCGGCGGGCCAAAGTCGCCGTCGAGGAAATGCTCGCCGGCATCGGCCTGGGAATGCACGACCTGGCCGCCATCGGCCTCGCCACGCCGGGCACGATGGACATCCCCCGCGGCATGTTTTTGCAGCCGCACAACCTGCCCCACTGGCACTACTTTCCGATCAAGCAAGAAGTGGCCGACGTTTTCGGCCTGCCCACGACTTACGCCAACGATGCCAACGCAGCCGCTTATGGCGAATTCTGGGTCGGCACCGGGCAAAAGTTCCACAGCATCGTGCTTTTGACGCTGGGAACCGGCGTCGGCGGCGGCATTATTATCGGCGACTTATCGGTCGATGGCGAAAATAGTCACGGCAGCGAATGCGGACATATTATCGTTGATAACAGCCCCACCGCGCGGATGTGCGGCTGTGGGCAACCCGGCCATCTGGAAGCGTATTGCAGCGCGACCGCCCTGGTGAAGCGTACCCACGAGCTACTGGCCGGCGGCCGAGCGAGCAGCCTGACCGGGCGCATCACCGACGCCACGCCGCTCACCGCCCTGATGATCTCGCAAGAGGCCGACCGGGGAGACGCCCTGGCAAGTGAAGTGATATTCGAGCTCGGAACCTGGCTCGGCCTGGGATGCGTGACGCTGATGCACACGATCGATCCGGGGGCGATGATTCTCGGCGGGGCGGTCAATTTCGGCGGCACGAAAGACCCCATCGGCAACCGCTTCATCGAGCACGTGCGCAGCGTCGTCCGCAAACACGCCTTCCCGATTCTCGCCCAGCGGACGGTCATCGAATTCGCCGACCTCGGCGGCGATGCCGGCTACATCGGCGCTGCTGGCATCGCCCGGCTTGACTATCACCGCCGGCACCCCGCCGCGAAACCGTAATCCCCGGCGGGAATCGCCAGGCCCGGCGGCGGCCGCATTCCTATGGCCCTCCCCAGCCGGGCCGCTAGAATGGGGGCTTTGCGTTCGCCCGCGAGTCTGTCCATGCCTGCCGACAAATCCGCTCTCGCCGCCGACAAGCCCACTGCGGCCAAATCCGCGGCCGATAAATCTCCCGCCGAGCCGCCGCTAGTCATCGACTTGCGCGACCCAACCATCGCCGGCATTCTGGCGTGGCTCATCCCCGGCGCGGGGCACTTCTATCAGCGGCGCTATGCCAAGGGAATTCTGTTCCTGGTTTGCATCCTGGGCACCTACTTCTTCGGCCTGGCCCTGGGCGAGGGGAAGGTCGTTTATGCCTCTTGGAACAGCACCGAGAAACGCTGGCAATTTCCGCTGCAACTGGGAGTCGGGCTCCCGTCGGCACCGGCCCTGCTGCAAAGCTTTTGGGTTCGCAAGGGAAACGAACCGTTATGGGGCGGATTCATGGCCCCACCGCGCGGCACCGACGAGCTGAACGAATGGCATTTCAAGCTCAACCTGCGGTTCGAGTTGGGGACGCTCTACACCATGATCGCCGGGCTGCTCAACGTGCTGGCCATTTACGATGCCGCCTGCGGCCCGGTCATTAGCGAGCCGGCCGGCAAAGAGCGCGGCCCCCCCGATGACCCCAAAAGCGACGACAAAAAGAAAAAGTCCGGCAAATAGCTTCCCCCCTCGGATTTTCGCCCCGCCATGTCTTCTTCCCTGGATGAGCTTCGCCAATTGGCGCGGCAAGCGGCCTTGCTGGAGTCGATCGAATCGGCTTTGGGATGGGACGAGCGCACCTACATGCCCCCCGCGGCCGGCGAGTATCGCGCCGAGCAGATGACCTACATTGCCGGCCTCGTCCACCAGCGGCGGACCGATCCGCGGATCGGCCAACTGCTGGGGGAACTGGCGACCAGCCCGCTCGCGGCCGATAAGCACGGCGACGCCGCCACGACGATTCGCGAGCTGCGCCGCGACTACGACAAGCACGTCAAGCTGCCGCAATCGCTGGTCGAGGAGATGACCCGCGCCTCGGTGCTTGGTCAGCAGGCCTGGGTGCTCGCCCGCCAAAACAACGACTTCGCCAGCTTCGCCCCGCATGTCGAGCGGCTGTTTCGCCTGAAGCGGCAGCAGGCCGAATGCCTGGGCTATGCGGGTCATCCCTACGATGCCCTGCTCGACGACTATGAGCCCGGCGCGAAAACAACGGAAGTTGCCCAGGTGCTCGCCGATTTGCGGGCCGAGCTTGTGCCGCTGGTGCGGGCAATCATGGAGTCGGGCCGCCGCGCCCCGGTCGAAATCGTCGGCCGGAATTATCCCGCCGCCGCGCAAGAGGCTTTTGGCAAAGCGGCCGCCGCGGCCATCGGCTTCGACTTTTCGCGCGGCCGTCTCGATGTCACCCATCATCCCTTTTGCAGCAGCATCGGCCCGCACGACTGCCGCATCACCACCCGCTACGACGAAAAATTCTTCAACTCCGCCTTCTTCGGCATCCTGCACGAAGCGGGGCACGGAATTTACGACCAAGGCTTGCGCACCGAGCAATTCGGCCTGCCGCCGGGAACCTATCTCTCGCTCGGCATCCACGAATCGCAATCGCGGATGTGGGAAAATCTAGTCGGACGAAGCGAACCCTTTTGGCGGCACTTCTTCCCCCAGTTGCAAGCGGCATTTCCGGCGGCGGTGGCGAATGTCGCGCTGGCGGACTTCCATTTCGCCATCAACCACGTCGAGCCCTCGCTGATTCGGGTCGAAGCCGACGAAGCAACCTATAACCTGCACATCATCGTTCGCTTCGAGTTGGAGCAGGCCCTGCTGACCGGCGATCTCCCCGTCGCGGATTTGCCCGCCGCCTGGCGCGACAAATACCGCGAGTATCTCGGCATCGAGCCCCCCCATGATAAAGACGGCTGCCTGCAAGATATTCACTGGTCGGCCGGGCTGATCGGCTATTTCCCCACGTATTCGCTCGGTAACCTCTACGCCGCGCAGCTCTTCGAACAGGCCGACCGCGACCTCGGCGGCCTCGCCGAGCAGTTCGCCCGCGGCGAGTTTGTGCCGCTGAAAAAGTGGCTCAATCGCCAGATTCACGAGCGGGGCCGCTGCTATTCGCCGGCCGAACTGGCGAAGCTCATCACCGGCCAGCCCCTTAGCCACGCTCCGCTCGTGCGGCATCTGCGGGGGAAATTCGGCCCGCTCTACGGCATTTAGCGGACGATCTATTCGACATCGGCGTATTTTTCGGCCAGGCCGCGGGCGATGGCGGCCATTGCCTTGCGACACGAAGCGGGAGCCAGCACTTCGGCTTCGGTGCCCAGGGCGAGCACGCGGGGGATAATCTCCAGATCGTGATGTGCCGGGACCGTCAGCAAGATGCCGCCGCTCGCGTCGCGCTCGACCTTTTGGTCCGGATGCCAGGGATCCTCCAGCACCCACCGCGCGCCGCGGGCCGTGATCCGGATGCGAAAATCCTTCGCCTTGCCGCCGGAAAAGATTCCCATCCCCTGCCCCAAGTGCTCAGCCAGATCGAAATCGGCCGGCTTTTGGAAAAAGGCATCAAGCGCGGTCGCCTTGAGGAAACGATCGAGCTTGAGATGCCTGAGCCGATCTTGCCCGACGGGAACCTCGTGGGCGGCGGCGATGATGTACAGGCTCGACTGGAAAAACACCACCGCATAAGGCTCGATCAACCGGCGCTGGGTCTCCTTGCCCGGCGGCTGATACTCGATCTGCACCACCCGCCGCTCTTGAATCGCCCGGCTGAGAGTGGAAAGGGTGCCGTGCTGCTTTTCGTACGACTTGGCGGGCATTCCCCGCACGAACAGCATCTGCCGATACGCTTCGTAGTGCTTCCAAACCGACTCCGGCATCTCCTCCTTGAGCTTGTTCCAGAACGACTCGATGCCGAGCCAGAACGGCGTTCCCGCCAGCGGATACAAGAGGTCGCGGCTGAGCGAAAGGGCGATCAGCTCGGTGGCCGAGGCCTGAATGCGGGCTGCGCTGCGAGCGCGCGGGCCGAGCTTCCACACCTCTCCCCGCTCCAGCCGCTGCGAGCCGACATCGACCCCGGCCGCCTGCAGGGCCTCCAAATCGCGGATGACGGTGCGCGGATGGAGCGAGCCGAGGCCAAGCTCGGCGACGAGATCGTCGCGCAGCTCGTCCACCGTGCGGCCAAAGCGCGAGCGTTCCAAAATCTGCAGCAGCTTGTGATGGCGAATCAGTTGCTCGTTGCGGGCCATGCGAACCTCGGCGCGTCACCGATGTTGAATCAATTGTTCAGTAATTATAGCGCGTTTCGCCGCCAGGAAGCAAGTGTGCCGCGCACACCAACCCGCAGCGTCAGCAATGGAGCTACGCGAATGCCCGATTCCCCCTTGCTTGCGCCGCGGGTTAGTATGACCAGCCATGTCCGACACTCCTCCTAAAGCCGTCGTCCTCCTCAGTGGCGGCCTCGATTCGGCCACGGTGCTGGCAATCGCCAAGAGCGAAGGTTTCGAGCCGGTCGCGCTCAGCTTTCGCTACGGTCAGCGGCATGCGGTGGAGTTGGCCGCGGCTCGGCGCGTGGCGGAAAGCCAGGGGGTGACGACGCACAAGATCGTCGAAATCGACCTGCGGATGTTCGGCGGCTCGGCCCTGACCAGCGATGTCGCGGTGCCCAAGCACGACAGCGCCGGCGAAATCGGCGGCGGCATCCCGATCACCTACGTGCCGGCCCGCAACACGATCTTTCTGTCGTTCGCCCTGGCCTTTGCCGAAACCGAGGACACCGGCGACATTTTTCTCGGCGTGAACGCCCTCGACTATAGCGGCTATCCCGATTGCCGGCCCGAGTATATCGCCGCCTATGAAGCCCTGGCCAACCTCGCCACCAAAGCCGCCGTCGAAGGCCGCCGGCCCGTCCGCTTGCACGTCCCGCTGATCGAACTGACGAAGGCTCAGATCATTCGCCGCGGTCTCGCCCTCGGCGTCGATTACTCGCTCACCTCCAGTTGCTACGACCCCAGTCCCGCCGGCCTGGCCTGCGGCCGCTGCGACTCTTGCCTGTTGCGGCTCAAGGGATTCGCCGAGAATGGAGTGGCGGACCCGATTGGGTATGTGACGCCGCATGTCGCTTAGCTGAACATCCCCTCAAACCCTGTCGCCTCGAAAGCCCCCTCGAAGTGCTCGATCTGCGGAGCCCTCGCGAGGTCGGGCCAGCTGATGGCGATTACGTCGAACCGCGTGGAACATTCCAGCAGGTCGTGCCGCTTGAGATAAGCGAGGGCGACGCGGGTCAGACGCTCTTGCTTCTGGCGATCGACGGCATCGGCAGGATGGCCGGCGTCTTGCGAGGCGCGGGTTTTTACTTCGACGAAGACAACCGTGCGGTTTTGCACGGCCACCAGGTCGAGCTCGCCGACTTGCCCGCGCTGGCCGCGGGCGACGATCACATAACCGCGCCGCCGCAAATAGCGGGCAGCGGCGTTTTCTCCCCGGCGGCCCAGCGGCTGGCGGCGGTCGAGCCAGAGGCAAATTGGCTCGCTAACCGACGACAACCATCCGAATAGTGTCATTGGTCTTGGTGCCTGGTCATTGGCAGCGACCATTTTTCCCAGGACCACGGACAACGGACCAAGGACAAAATGACATTCCTACGCCTTCGTCGTCTCTTCCTTGCCGGCGACTTTGCGCTCGCGAAGGCGGACCGACTTGCCGACGCGGTCGCGCAGGTAGTAGAGCTTGGCGCGGCGGGTGATGCCGCTGCGCTTCACCTCGACCTTGGCGATTTTGGGGGAATGGAGCGGGAACTTCCGCTCGACCCCTTCGCCCGAGACGATGCGGCGGACCGTGAACATCTCGCGGGAGCCGCTCCCCGAGCGGGCGATGACGGTGCCGCTGAAAATCTGAATCCGCTCGTCCGCCCCTTCGAGGATGCGGGTGTGGACATCGACGGTGTCTCCCACGGCGAACTGCGGGACTTCGCTCTTGAGGCTGCTGGCCTCGACGAGCTTGAGAATTTCCTGGCTCATGATTTATTCCTTTCGCGAATCCGGTGAATGTGTGTCGGGAGTGTTCAGTAAATCGGCTCGCCGGCGGCGAGTCGTCAGGTAGCTTTGTTCGCTGCGCCAGCGGGCAATCGCGGCATGGTCGCCGCTGAGTAGCACGTCGGGCACCGCGCGGCCGCGATATTCGCGCGGCCGCGTGTATTGGGCCGATTCCAGCAGCCGGTTGCCCGTGCTGAACGAATCGGCATGACTGCTGGCGTCGTCCCCCAACACGCCGGGCACTAGGCGAATGAGGGCGTCGATCAGCACCATCGCGGCCGTTTCGCCGCCATTGAGGATGTAATCTCCAATCGAAATCTCGTCCGGCGAAAGGATGTCGATCACCCGCTCGTCGAACCCTTCGTATCGTCCGCACAGCAGCACCAACCGCGGCTGGGCGGCCAGTTCTTCCACAATTTGTTGATTCAGCGTTCTGCCCCGCGGCGACAGCAGTACCAGCCGGCCCGCTGGGGCCAGGGCCTGCACCGCTTCGACGCTTTCGACCACCGGCGGTGCCATCAGCACCATGCCGGGGCCGCCGCCGAAGGGCCGATCATCGACCTTGTGATGTTTGTCCGTGGACCAGTGGCGAATGTCGTGCGCGTGAACGCTAACGAGCCCCGCGTCGATCGCCTTCTTCAAAAGGCTTTGACCGACATACCCCGAGAAAATCTCGGGAAACAGGGTCAGCACGTCAAAACGCACCGGGGTGCGAAATCACCAATCTCAGGCACCAAATCTCAAGCAATTGCCAAGCACGAATGGCGAATGTCCGCGTCTTGCCGCTTGCTGAAAGCCTGGTGTTGAGCCTAGGGATTTCCTCCTTTTGGATTTGCTGGTGATTTTATGCTTGTCAATGTGATGCTTCCGCCGTTAGGCGGTGGGTGCTTCGCTGCTTTCCGCGGCCGGGGCGGCTTCCCCTTCGGCGGCGGGGGCCGGTTCGGGTTCGGGGGGCTTCGGCGGGGGAATGTACGGCGCGGGGGCTTGCGGGCGGGTGGTCTTGATCTTCTCCAAGGCCGCCTTCTGCGCCTCGACGTGCGTTCCATTCACGCCGTACTTCTTCACCAGCACGCGGACCCGCTCCGAGGGCTGAGCGCCGACCGACAGCCAATAGGCAATCCGCTCTCCCTTCAGGATCGCGCGAGCGTCGATGTCCTTCACGAGCGGATCGTAGTGCCCCAGCTCTTCGATGGCCTTGCCATCGCGCGGGCACCGGCTGTCGATCGCGCAAATGCGAAAGAACGGCTGATGGGCCCGGCCCAATTTTCTCATGCGAATCTTAACTGCCACGAAAACCTCCGATTGGAAATGGTAAGTCGGTTGACTTGAGCGAAGTGAAGCGGGATGAAAATCACAAATCTCAAAAACCAAATCTCAAACGAATCCGAAGCACGAACGATGCGAATGACCGAATCGTGCTTCGTTGCAAAATCTGGTATCGAGCCTTGGAATTTCTCCCTTTGGAATTTGCTTGTGTTTTGGTGCTTGGCCTACTCCACGTCCCCATCTTGCCGGTGATCCCGGCCCTGGTCTTTTTGCTCGCGCTTTTTTTTCCGCAGCTCCTTCTCGCGTTTTTTCTTCAGTTCGGCCCGCTCTTTGGAAGTGAGCCGCTTGCCGGTGTCCCCCTTGAGCTTGGGCATTTGCGAGCCGGGATTGAGCATGCCGCTCTTTTGAATCTCGTTGAGGGCCTGCATGCGGCCCATCATGCTTTTGCCCGCCATCATTTTGAACATGGGGGCCATCATGTCGTATTGCTTGAGCAGGGAGTTCACATCCTGCACTTGCACGCCGGCTCCGCGGGCGATGCGATTGCGGCGACTGGGGTCGATCACCTTCGGGCTGCGGCGCTCTTGCGGCGTCATCGAGTCGATAATGCCGACGACCTTCCGGAATTCGCTCTCCGGATTCGTCCCCTCCATCATCTTCGTCATTTCGCCCATGCCGGGCAGCATTTTCAGCATCTTCATCGCCAGGCCGGGCTGCATGATCTGCCGGAGTTGCACCTTGAAATCGTCCAAGGTGAATTCCCCCGACTGCAGCTTGGCCTCCATTGCCTTCTGTTGCTCGGCATCGATCACCTGCCGGGCGACTTGCGCAAGGCCGACGATGTCTCCCTGTCCCAGGATGCGGCCGGCCATTCCTTCGGGACGGAACGGCTCCAGCGCGTCCAAATGCTCGCCAGTGCCGATGAATTTGATCGGCACGCCGGTGACTTGCTTAACCGACAGCAGCGCCCCGCCACGGGCATCGCCATCGAGCTTGGTCATGATGACGCCGTCCAACTCCAGCGCCTCGTTGAAGGCCTTCGCGCTATTTACCGCGTCTTGGCCGGTCATCCCATCGACCACCAGGAACACATGGTCGGGCTGCACGCGGCTTTCCACCCGCACCAGCTGATCCATCAGTTCCTTGTCGATCGCCAGGCGGCCGGCCGTATCGAGCACAACGACCGAGATCTGCTCTTTGCGGGCCTGGGCGACCGCATTCTGGCAGACGGTCACGGGGTCTTGCGCGCCGGGCTCCGAATAGACCTTGGCCCCCACCTGCCCGCCAACCACATGCAATTGCTCGATGGCTGCGGGACGCTGCAAGTCGGCCGCGACCAGCATCACGCTCTTTTTGTTTTGCTGCAGGAGCTTTGCCAGCTTGCCGCAAGTCGTCGTTTTGCCCGACCCTTGCAAGCCACACATCATCAGGATAGTGACATCCTTGCGGAGCGAAATCGACGGATCGACCGGACCGAGAATGGAGATCAGCTCTTGATAGATGATCCCCATCAGTTGCTGGACGGGATCGAGCGCCAGCAGCACCTTCTGGCCGAGCGCCTTCTCGCTGACGTGCTCGATGAATTCCTTGGCAACCGAATAGCTCACGTCGGCTTCGAGCAGCGCCTGCTCGACCGCCGCCAGCCCTTCGCGCATATTCCCCTCGCTCAGCCGAGCCTTGCCTTGCAAGGTCTTCAGCGCCGACTGCAAACCGGCTTGGAGGGAATCAAACATGGGAGCGTCGAATGGCCGCGCAGCACAAAACCGCCGCTCACGATTGCGGCAAAGATCGGGCGCGGGGAAGCCCGGCATTGTAGCGGAATCTCGCGGGTGCTGTAAATCGGCCAGCAATGCGAGAGAATGAAGTTTGGCGAATCCTCCCCGACCGCTGGGTTTCTTCCTTAAGTGCTTTAACGGCAAACACTTATGTCAAACCGATCTCTCGAACCGATTGTTCATGTGCTGGAAAGCTGCCTCTGCGTGACCGATCTCGCCGCTGCCGAGCGGTTTTATGGCGAGGTACTGGGTTTGACGTTTTATAGTCGGCAGCCTGGCCGGCATGTATTTTTTCGCTGCGGCGACCGAATGGTGTTGCTCTTCGACGCCGCCCAATCGAGTCTGCCCAGCCACGGCGACTTGCAGATTCCGCCGCACGGCACCACTGGGGCTGGGCACCTTTGCTTTGCCATGCCGGATGCCTCGCTTGACGTCTGGGCCGGGCACCTAACTGATCGGGGGGTGGCCATCGAGCGTCTCATTCAATGGCCCGGCGGCGGCCGGAGCCTCTATTTTCGCGATCCCTCGGGCAATAGCCTGGAGCTTGCCACCCCCCGTATTTGGGGGATCGGTGAGGAATCGCTGTCGCCAAGCTCCTAGCCAGCGCATCCTTCCCAATTTTCCGCCGCGAGGCCGAAAACTTTTCCCTTTCCGCAACTTTCACCATAGTGGAGTTTCGAGGGGCCGCTTGCCGATGGAACCCCGGAGAGACTTTCTGCCCGCGATGTTGCGCGCCGGAGACCAACATCCGCGCGATCCGACGACCCAGGCGGAGCCTGGAACCAGGCGAAAATGGAATTTCGACGCAGCGGCCAGCTCGACGAGCGGCGGCGGCGCGTGCTCATGGATGAGCTCGCCCAGCCCGCCGACACCGAGAATGCCGAAGCCGCGCCTGCGGGTGGCGGTTCGGCCAAGGGGCCGGTCCGCGCTTATAGCCCCGCCGTTTTAGCCGAGCGCCAGCCGCGATTGACCGAACTTCTGCCGCAGCGTCCACTCTGGGCGGGCATCGTGGTGCTCATCGCGCTGACCGCAGTCGCGGCGATCGAATGTTCGCACATTCATGCGCTCACGCTCGCCCCAAAAACCCACCGTGCTCAACTCGCGGCACTCGACGTGAGCCAGCGCGGCAGTGTCGCCAGTTGGTTCTCGTCGCTGCTGCTTGGAACCAGCGCGGTGCTGGCGGTCGTGGCGTTTAGCATTCGCCGCCATCGGGTGGACGACTACCGCGGCCGCTATCGAGTGTGGCTTTGGATGGCCGGGGCACTCGCCTGGGGAAGCCTCGACGCCGCCACGCAAATTCACGATAGCATCGGCCTTTTGGTAGCGCATTTGGCAGGCGAGCAACTCGGCCTTGGCAGTCTCGCGGCCGCTTGCCGCATCAGTTGGCTGGCGATTTACAGCCTTGTTTTCGGCACGCTGGCGATTCGCCTGGCCCTCGAAGTTTGGCAATCGACCGCCGCCTTCGCCGCGCTCGGCTTTGCCGGACTCGGCTACCTGGTGGCGATCCTGGGTCAAATGGAAATGCTCCCCTCGCACGGCCCACTCGTCGATTCGACCGTGCAAGGAGGCATTCTGCTGCTGGCCCATGTGGCGATCTTCTCGACCGTCGCTCTCTTCGCCCGCCATGTGGCGCTCGATGCCACGGGGCGGCTCAAGGTGTATATCGACCCCGATAAGAACCGCCGCACAAAACCCAAGGCAAAGCCCAAGCTGAAGGTGGTTAAGGACGAATCGGCGGTCAAGAAGGCCGATAAGTCGGAGAAGACCGAGGCGAAGCCCGCCACAGCGCCGGCCGCCGAAAAATCGGCGACGAGCCAGCTCAAATTCGCCACTTCCGCCCCCCTCGCCAAGGCGAAC
>JANRLS010000092.1:0-3375 GCA_033762315.1 Pirellulaceae bacterium | reverse complement strand
GCCGCCGTGCAGGCGCTCGATTGCCTCGACATGCTGCAAACACTGCCGCTGGGGCTGGCGACGCAGGTGGGGGAGCGCGGGGCATCCCTCTCGCTCGGCCAGCGGCAATTGGTTTGCTTCGCGCGGGCGATGATCGCTGATCCGCGGATTCTGATTCTCGACGAGGCGACCAGCAGCGTCGATACACTGACCGAGATCCGCATCCAGCGCTCGCTCGCCAGGCTGCTCTCGGGGCGAACCAGTTTCGTGGTTGCCCATCGCCTGAGCACCATTCGGAGTGCAGACCAGATTTTGGTGCTGGAGGATGGTCGGATTATGCAGCGCGGCACCCACGACGAGCTGTTGGCCCGCGGCGGTGCCTATGCCAGCCTCGTCGAGCAGTTCGTGCGCGGCACGGCAGCGTGAAGCGACCTCCAAGGTAGGTCAGCCAGGCCCTGGCTGACTGGCAGCGCGGCGGGAGTCAGAATTTGGCGCTCGGCGAACCACGAGTCCGCGAGGGCCTCGTGGACCAACATTCGATCAGCGCAGCTCCTGCTTGATGCGCTTTAGCTCCTCCGCTTCGGGCCGCTGCTTATAGAACGGATCGAGCGGATAGCAGCCGCTGGCGAGGGCGTTGCGCGGCGCGGTGGTGCAGTCGCTGAAGGTGCGGCAAATCTTCTTGCGTTCGGTGGTGCCGTGGGCCAGCGTGTCCGCGGGGAGCTCCGGATACGAGAGCACCATTCGCCCCAGTCCGACCATGTCGATCCAGCCCGCCCGCACCACCGCCTGGGCGGCGTGCGGCAGGTAGTCTTGCAAATACGAGTAGCCCGTGCCGACCATTGGCAAATCGGAAACCGCCGCTTTGCAGGCCCGCGCGGCCTGAATTTGCCGCACGACTCCCACCAGCGGATCCTCCGGCGGCTGATAGCCATCGCTCGGCGGAAAAATCGCCGGCCGCTGAATGTGCGGGTTGTAATAGGGGCTGCCGCAGCTCAGGTTCACCGCCAGCACGCCCGCCGCTTTAAGCCGCCGCAGCAGCTCAAAGCCCTCGCTCAAGTCGGCTTCGAGCGGATTCTCTTGCCGCACGCCAAAGCCAAACTGATAAGGCAGCAGCTGCTGGTAATCCATCGGCCGGCCAATCTCGCGGCTCGTCTGATACGGGAGCGTATCGAACACCGACAGCCGCACCAGCACGTGCAGATCGGGCCACGCCTCGCGAATGCGGCCGATGATCGTGAAGAGCAGCCGCGTCCGGCCGTCGAAATCGCCGCCGAAGGGACCGCGTCGCGTGCGGGCACTCAAAAACTCGTGCAGCAAATAGCCGTGGCACGCTTTGACATCGACAAACTGATAGCCCACTTCGCGGGCGAGCCCCGCCGCGGCCACGTAGCTCTCGATCAATCGCTCCAGATCGCCGTCGGTCCAGACGATGCTGTCGTCATCGGGCCGAATTCCAAACTTCGCATCGAGCAGCGGGTGGTGATAGGCGATCCGCGGCTCAAGCTGTTTGGTGTTCGGACGGCAGAAGCGGCCGGAGTGCGTCAGTTGTAGGCCCACGACGAAGTCGTCCGTCGTGCCGAATGCCGATTGATGCGCGGCGCGGCATTCGTGCAGCAGCGCGGCGAGTCCCGCCTTGTTCGCTGGCGTGGCGAGCGTTTGGTTAGGATTCGCGCGGCCATCGGGTTGCACCGCTGCCGCTTCGCCTCCCCAGATGAGCTTCGCGCCGGATAAGCCGAAGTTTCGCCAGCGGCGAAGCGTCAGCTCGGTCGGCGAGCCATCGCGATTGGCGTCCCACCCTTCCATCGGATGGATGCACCAGCGATTGCCACCGTGAAGCGGCCCCAGGCGAATCGGCGCGGCGAGCGGCGAGCCCTGGGCCGCGGTCAGCACGCCGTCGTCCAGCGGCAGTTCGAGACCTAGTTCCGACAGTCGCGCGCGGAGGGCGGCGACCGTCTTCAGCTGCGCGATCTTCGGATATTCGGCCATCGCCCGTGTATAGACGCGCCGCGCCGGGCCGGCAATATCCTTAGGCCGAAGCCCGCACCGGACGCCGAGGCGGCTGCGGGGGGATAGGGCGGTCCAATCGCAAAATGGGGCCAACCGCCGGCCGGGCCGCCGAGAGCCGCGCGTCGGCCGCCAACTCTTCGCCACAGCGCGGGCAAGCCGCTCCCCCTGGGACATCGGGGCGAACCCTACGATGCGCGTCACACGACCAGCAGTAATAAACGTTGCCATCCACCATCGAACCACCTCGGCTCCCATCCGCACCGGGGGAGCAAATGCGACAAATTGACAAGGGGAAGTTATCGGCCAACCCCCGCGCGAGCAAATACCGAAAATCGTTACGACCTGGAAAATCGGAACTTGCCTGAATTGCCGAGTTGCCCCAGTTGGCGAGATTTGTCGCGGGTGACTAGGCTGGCAAGATAAGCGGGGCGAAAGGGTAACAATGCAGTTGGCCATTCTGATTGCGGTGATTGGTGCGCTCGCACAAGGCGATGCGCCGGGGCAACCTGTCGGAGACGCCCTCCGGCGCACGCTGCTGATGCTGGGAGGCACGCTCGTCGCTCCGCTGGCGGCAACGATCGGCTCGTGGCGGCTGTCGCGCGATTTGGCGGGGGGGGAATTCGAGCGGCTGCGCGAGAATTTTCCGAAATTGCAGAGCCTGGTGATCGTCCTCTGGCTGGCGATAGTTCTGTGTACGATGTACCTCGTCGAGTGGCCGCGCGTGGTGCGCGGCGATTGGTCGCTGGCCGCCTGGCCGCTCGTCGATGAATTGCTGGTGCTGCTTCCGGTCGTCGTGCCGCTGGTGCTCTATTGGTCGGCGCTCGCGCGGTTCGAGTGGCTCGCCCGCTCGGCCGCGGCCCGGCAACTCGGCCTCGCGCCGCCGCCGTGGCGATTGGCCGCCACGCTCGCCTCGCGCGTCCGACACGAGCTGGGTCTCGTCCTTGGTCCGGCACTTGCCGTCATCGCCGCGCAAGAAACGCTCCGCCTCGTTTGGCCCGCGGCCGGCGACAGCCAGCAGGCTTGGTGGCTCTATGGTCCGCTCCTCATCGCGATGCTCCTCTTCCTCCCGCTGATGGTCCGGCGTCTCTGGCGTACCGAGCCGCTCGAACCGGGGCCGCTGCGCGATCGGCTATTCGCCATCGCTCGCGCCCAGCGGGCTGGCATTCGGGAGATTCTCGTGTGGAATACCGACGGCCAACTCGCCAACGCCGCGGTTGTCGGCCTGGCTGGGGGATTGCGGTATGTCTTTCTCACCGATGCCCTCCTCGCTCGCCTGACCGACGACCAAATCGCCGCCGTCATGCGCCACGAACTGGGACACGTTCGCGGCCGCCACTTGCCGCTACGGCTCTTGGTGTTGCTGCTTCCCGCCGCGGCGTGGCTGGCGAT
>JANRLS010000091.1:0-20238 GCA_033762315.1 Pirellulaceae bacterium | reverse complement strand
ATCATCACCGACCGGATGCTCAAGACGGATGACGGCAAACAGTCGCTGGCGGCCAACCCCATCTTTGGGGGCCTGGTTCTGAGCGAATACGAAAAGACCAATCCTGGCGAACTGGAAGAATTCGACTTTGACGCGATGTTTGGCGCGGACAAGAAGAGCGCCGTCGTGGGAGAGGCCTTGCTGAATATTGCCAACAACAACTCGAAGACTCCACAAAACTTCACCGGCAATCTGTTCCAGACCTTGCACAAACAGGTGGACCCCGACACCTGGAACGACAAGGGGCCGCTCAAGCGCGGGCTGGGACCGCGGATTTGTCAGTCGCTGTGGGGCAGCGGCAGTTTCAAAGAACTCTGCGCGCTGGTCGAGCATGGCGTGGATACCAGCCTGGCCGCCCGCGTGGATGGAGAAAAGGGGGTCGGGATTTACAGTGGCTTCGTGCAGCCGATCCAGCATGTCACGTCGGGGATGCTGCGTGACATCGACTTGCTCAACCGCGTGAATGCCGAACGAAAGCCGATCTACGAAAAGTTGCGGAAAGCAGTAGCGATTCGGCTTCCAGAGCTTGAGCCGGACCATGAGGATTTGGCGGGAGACTGGCAGAATCAGCTCAGGGCTGCTGACAATTTGGCGGTCGCGGGGGACTATGACGCCGCGCTCCCCCTCCTCCAGACGCTCGCGAATGCCCTCCAACAAGCCGGCGCTCAAAGCGATGGGGAGGAGAAGTTAAAGCACGCCGCCTTTGAGTTGGCGCTATCCGAGATTCCTCAGCCCAAACTGAAGCACAACCTTATCCCGTTCACGAAGAGTCGAGTAAAAGGGGCGAAGATGTTGTACGAGGCCTTGGACAAAAAGGGGGGCTCCGTCACGGTCACAAGTTGGGACGAGATCAAGGACTCGGAAATGATCGCGGCGTTTCAGGAGAATCCCGGCACGATCTGGGGCTTTGAATATTTGCGGATGCCCTATGTGCAGGCCGCGCATGAAACGGACGAAGGGGCGCAGCCGATTCGGATGATGGAATTGTGGGATGCGGTCGAGAAGACCTTTCCGCCGGATATTTACGAGAAACTCCTTGCCAAGCCGGACCAGACCGCGGACGAGATCCTTCAGACACTGACACTGACAAAGACTCCCAAGGAGTTCAGCGGGAAGAAAGAGCAGGACTTCGAGGAGGCCTTCAAGCGCGATGCCAAGAAGTTTCTGCTGGAGCTGGCCAAACAAATGCCCAAGGGTCTGTTCACCAGCGACTACAAGGACGTCACGGGCAACACAC
This sequence comes from Pirellulaceae bacterium, assembly GCA_033762315.1. GTDB lineage: Bacteria > Planctomycetota > Planctomycetia > Pirellulales > Pirellulaceae > CAYLLN01. Next base: position 18,962 of record JANRLS010000091.1, on the reverse strand, counting down.
CCACGATCACGACCCAGACATCGAAGGGACCCGAAACGACGAATGCCAGGATGTCGGATGTCATGGGGGTTGATCAGAACAAATACATGTCGTCCTTCGCCTGCAAAGTCGGACTGTGGTGGGCCAAGGAAGAGAAAAAACCGCTCTATTACTGCCTGGATGGCATCAACATGGACGACGCCATCAATTACAAAATAGTGAAAAATGCCGCGATCGCGGAGTTCGTCAATGGCGGCGGCCTGTCCGAAGACGCGAAGAGCTTTGGCGACGTGGTGACCTTCAAGGAGATTCGCGAAATTCTGAAAAACTGGGACGACCTCAAGGGGACGGTGATTTTCACCTTGAAGGGAAAGGTGTTCACGCCCGAGCAGGCGGAGCAGAAGGTCACCGAGTGGAAGCAGAAAATGGAACTGGCCAACCAGCAAGCCGGCCGCCCCAAAGCGCCCCCCAAGGCGACCTTCACCAAGGCCCTTAACGACCTCGACAAGAAGCTGCTCGAGAGAATTCCCAACACCGAAGACGGGGACAAAGACGCCCGCGACATCGTGAAAAAGTCGGCCTACCTGCGAAAAGTGGCCAATACCCGCCCCTCGATTCTGCTCAAGTACATCGAATCGAAATGCACCGTGCTCGCTAAGCCCGAATACGGCTTGCTGTCGCCCGACCTGAGCCGCACGGCGGTCGCCTATTCCAAAGCGGCTGATAACGAGGTGGACGCCAAGAAAAAGCTGATGCTAAACGCGATCAAAGGCTGCCACGCCAGCTTCCGGGTTCCGCTACGAAACGCCCTGCTCAACGCCCGGCCGGTACCGGTGCAGAATCAGGCGATTTGAGCGATTCGGTCCGCTGCCGACCACTCTCGGACGTGGCCGCAACGCCTTGGTGGTGTTCGATCCAATCGATGAGTCGCCAGTCGAGCCAGCGGCGATCGGGGTCGCTGCCCCGCTGGCCAACGAAGCCGAGGTGGCCGCCGCAGGGCGTGATGACGAGGCGCGTGGTCGCCGAATAGCTCGCCCGCTCGAAGGGGCCGATGGGAACGATGGGGTCGGTAGCGGCGGCGACAATCAGCGTCGGCCGCGCGATGTTTCGCAGCACCGGCGCGCTGCTGGCCCGTTCGTAGTAGTCTTGTACGCCCGCAAAGCCGGAAAGGGGCGCGGTGAAGCGGTCGTCAAATTCCAACAGCCCCAGCGGCCGAGGCGCGAGTGGTCGCGTTAGCGCGCCGGGAACTTGCCGTTCGCGGCGGCGCACGTGGGCCAGCAAATTCTTCACGAACCGCCGGTCATACATCCGGTTCCGGCCGAAGCGGATGTTTCGCGAGCATTCGACCAGGTCAATCGGCGGCGAGACCGCGAACAAGCTGACTAACTCCGGCGGAGCGGCGGCACCCATTTCGCCCGCCATTTTGACCAGGATATTGGCCCCCATCGAAAATCCCGCCATGTGAATCGGCGAGCCGGGGCAAAGCTTGCGCACGTAGTCGAGCACCGCGGCGGCATCGTCGCTGCGGCCGGCGTGGAGGGGGTGTTTGGCCAGGGCAAAGCCCGCGCCGCAGCCGCGGAGGTCCATGCGAAAGACCCGCAGCCCGCGGGCCGCCAGCTTGGCGGCGCAGCGCTCCATGTAGGTTGATTGATAGCAGCCCCCCAACCCATGAATCAAAATCGCGACCGGGTCCCCGGCACTCCAGTGGGAGCGGTCGTCGTGCAGGGCGATCTGATCCCCATCGGCCAGCGGCACGTGGCGAATCGCCGCGCGGTAGGGATAGTGGCCACCGGGCAAATAGGCCCCGGCAATGGTCTGCAAATGGCCCCCCGCAAGCAGCGGATAGGGGCGAAACGGCGGAAATTCGAGCGTCATGCTGGAATCGCTGGCGGAGATTTCGTTGGCAAACTCCCAGGAGCGGTCTCGCGGCAGGAGAGATGTCGCCAGGCCAACGCTCTATTCCTACTCGCCAGCCGACCGTTTGGGTAGTGCAGACCCCCAAAACTAGCCGCCGCCTACTTCCGCTCGATGCCGAATTCGTCGATTTTGCGATAGATGGTGGCCCGGCCGACCCCCAGCAGCTTGGCGGCATCGGGGATGTTGTTGTCGGTCCGCTTGAGGGCCTCGACGATCAGCTTCCGCTCCCAAAAGTCGAGCCGGAGCGATTCGAGTTGCTCTCCGCTGGTGGCGTCGCGCAGGCCCAGGTCGTCGGGGAGGATGCTGTTCCCCTCGCTCATGACGGTCGCGCTGTCGATCACGTTGCGGAGCTGGCGGACATTCCCCGGCCAGCCATAGCCGAGCAGCTTGGTGCGGGCGTCGGGCGAAAGAACGAGCCCCGTGCGGCCATGCTGCCGCTTGAAGTGGTCGAGAAAATGATTGACGAGTAGCTCGATGTCGCTCCCCCGCTCGCGGAGCGGCGGAATATAAAGTTCGAAGACGCTGAGGCGATAGTACAAGTCTTCGCGGAATTTCCCCTCGCGGACGAAATCACGCAGGTCGCGATTGGTCGCCGCGATCACCCGCACATCGACGGTCACTTCCTTCGTCGCTCCGACCGGCAAAAACGGATGCCCCTCCAGAATCCGTAGCAGCTTGGCCTGGCCGTCGAGGGTCATCTCGCCCACTTCGTCGAGAAACAGCGTGCCGGTGTGGGCCTGCGAGAAGAGGCCGGCATGGTCGGTGTCGGCCCCGGTGAACGAGCCTCGCTTGTGGCCAAAAAGCTGGCTTTCCATCAGGTCGCGGGGAATCGCCGCGCAGTTGACCGAGAGCATCGGCCGGTCGCTGCGGGCGCTGGCCCGATGGACGGCCCGCGCGACCAATTCCTTGCCCACGCCGCTTTCGCCGCGGACCAGCACGCAGCCAGTGGCCCGGGCGATGCGAGTGATTTTCGATTTCAGATCGAGCATCGGCTTGCTGTCGCCGATCAGCTCGTCAAAGACGGCCGCTTTTTCCGCCAGCCGGCGCTGCTCGGCTTGGAGCACCGCTTCGCGGCGGGCGCGCACGAGGGCGACGGTGAGGATGTTGGCCAGCGGCAGGGCGACCTCGAAATCGGTCTGCCGGAAGCGGCCGCGCTCGAGATACAGGTGGATCGCACCGAGCGTTTTTCCCTCATGCACCAGCGGCACGCAGATCGCGTCGGCATAGTGCGAGAGGCTCGTTTCGTCTCCCGGCGCGTGCTGCTGGTTGTCGATCCAGATCGCCTTTCCATCGCGAGCCACCATTTGCGTGAGCGAATCGGAGAGCCGCACCTTGCCGGCGGCGTCTTCGGGAATGACGAGCTTGGGCTTGAGCTGGCCATCGTCCGACGCCCACAAAAAGCCGACGACGGAGGCCCGTGTCCTGTCGCGCAACAGGCCCAGCGACGTTTGGATCACTTCGTCCGGGTCGGTGCAGCCCAGCAGCTTGAGGCTGAGCTGATGCAACGTGAGGAAGTCTTGCGCCCGCTCGTTGTCGCGCAGCGCCTCGACGCCGAAGTTCGCGCTGTCGTGGGGCTGCACCGGGCGATCGCGGACGATCGTTTGCGTGTGGTCGGCAAAGGCGGTGTCGGACGGGGTGGTGGCGGCCTGGCGGAACTCGAACTCCGTCGAACCGACTTTCAGCCGCGTCGATTCCATGAGCCGCGCTTCGTCGATCTTTTGGCCGGCCGCGAAAGTTCCGTTGCGACTGCCGGCGTCGCGGAGCCACCACTCCCCCCCTTCGCAGGTGACGATGGCATGGACCCGCGACGAAAGCGGGTCGGTGAGGACGATGTCGCACTCCAGCCCGCGGCCGATCCGGTTTTGCCGCCCTTCGTTCAGCACGAATTGTGCCCCCGCGCGGGGGCCGGCGGTCATGAGCAGATACGAAATCACGGCGTCTTGGTGGCTGAATGCGAGGCAAGCCCGGCCGGCGGCAGGGCAACTTCCTTAATATAGTCGCGCAATCGAATGGGCCGCTACGGCGAATTGCGCGGCGGGCTGTCGCACGGCCAGGGTTCCTGAGAACAGGGACATTGGCGAGATTACACGATATTCCGGCTCGTTCGCAGCGCGGCGGCCGAGCGCAGATGAAACAGCATCGCGGCGCGGGCCGTTTCGCCGTCGCGGGCCCGCAGGGCGGCGAGCAGGGCGAGATGCTCGCCGTAGCCCTTTTCGAGCGTTTCCGGCGGCTCGGGGGCGGCAATGTAGGAGAGCCGCTTGAACGACCAGATTTTGCGGATCGTTTCCCCCATCGCAAAATTGCCGCAGCGATCGGCGATGAGCAAATGAAGGGCGAAATCGAATTCTTGGGCGGCGGCCATCCAGTCGGGCTGGCCGTGCGGCTTGGCGGCGGCGGCCAGGGGGTCGAGGCGGGCGAGGTCTTCTTCGGTCACCTGCGGGGCCGCGCGGGCGGCGGCGGCAGGCTCCAGCAGTTCGCGCAGTTCGTGCAGTTCGACGAGCCAGTTTTCCGCGCCGGGCCGCACAACCGCCCGCTTGTTCTTCTCGAGCGAGACAATGCCGTCCGAGGCGAGCCGCTGCAACGCCTGCACCACGGGCGTACGGCTAAAGCCAAGCTGCTGCGCGAGTTGTGTGCTTTTCAGCTCGGTGCCGCCGGCCAGTTCGCCCCGGACGATCGACAGTAGAATCTGCTCATAGACCGCTTCGACGCGGGAAGAATTCTCGGCAGGAGGCTTGACATCGGTCATGGTACGTCGCTAAAGTGAGTTCACTTTAAGCAAATAAACTGCTGAATTGCAGTAAATAGCGTCGAAATAGCCAATAAATGAACTCACTTATGACTACCTCCTTCTCCACCGCGACTCCCACCCTGCGTGCCGGCATGGTCGGCATGGGGATGATCTTTGACGAAACGTACCGCCCGTTTTTCGAGTCGGCCCATGCCTGTGGCGTCTATGACCTCCGCTTCGGCCTGTGCCAGGTCGAGCTCGCCGCCGTCGCCAGTCGCACCGGCAGCCGGGCTGAAGCATACCGCAAAACGGCCGGCGACAGGATTGCCCCCTTTGTCAGTTATCAAGGGTCCGACTCAATCGGGCAACTGCTGCGGGCCGGCGTCGATTTTGTTTGCATCGCCACCCCCGACAACCGCCACTTCGCCGGCGCGAAGGCCGCCCTCGAAGCGGGGAAGCACGTGCTCATCGAAAAGCCGTCGGTCCTGTCGCTGGCCGAACTCGACGAACTCGACCGCCTCGCTAGGCAAAAGAACGTGCTGGCCAAGGTCGTCTATCACAAACTGCTCGACCCGGATCACAAAAAGCTCCGCACGCTGGTGGCGGACGGCGAACTGTCGCACATCAACACCGGCTACTGCACGCTGATGGAGCCCAAAAGCATCAGCGGCGGGCAGTTTGCCGAGTGGATCGTCGGCCGCAATCCAGGCACTTACGTTGCCGTCCACTACATCAAGCTGATCGACTTCACCTTCGGCGGCCGGCTCAAGAGCATTGCCTGCACCGGCCAGCGCGGCCTCGTTGGCCCAGCCGACGGCCCAACTTGGGATTCGACGCAGCTGCGCATGATCTACGAGTATGCCGATGGCCGCGAGGCGGCGTTCGACATCCACACCAGTTGGGTCACCCCCGACAACTTCCCCGGCTACGTCGATCAGGAGGTGCAGTTCCGCTTCGACAACGGCGTCTGGAACGCCCATAGCCGCAAGCGAGGCGTGGAATGCACGGTCGAAGGGAAGACGCCGCACTCCCGCAAGGTCAACATGAACAACCACTACAACGGCACCTTCCTCGAACCGTGGGGCGAGCGAAGCCAGCGGGGCTACGGAGTGGAAGTGCTGGAGCGGTTCGTCCGCGAAGTCGCCACCGTCGAATTCGGCGGCCCCGCCAGCGAGCGCCCCGCGCGCCTCGCTGCCGCCCGCGGGCTCGCCTACAACGACCTCGCCGCCGACCGCCAAACCGTCGCCGCCGTGCAGGCGATGGAAGCGATTCTCGCTAAGCACGTCGCGGGCACGCCGAACTGCGTGGTCGAGATCGATCACAAGCTCGGTGGGCTGGTGCTGCTCGCGCCGGGTAAGGCGGAGCCGGAGGTGTTGTATTCGGGGCGAGTCAATGCGTAAGAGTGGGAGAGTGGGGGAGGGGGAGAGAGGGAGAAATGCAATGCCAACTCGAATTGTGAAGCATACTGACTTGAAGGTGTATCAGCAGGCGCGAGCAGCGGCCGGCCGAATATTTGAAGTGAGCAAGAAGTTTCCGAAGTCGGAACAATACTCGCTTACGGATCAAATTCGGCGGTGCTCGCGCAGCGTATGCGGCAACATCGCGGAGGCCTGGCGCAAGCGTCGTTATCCCAATGCCTTTGTCTGCAAACTCAACGACAGCGAGGGCGAAGCCGCCGAAACGCAGGTTTGGCTCGAATTTGCCGTCGAGTGCAAATACGTTGATCGCGACGAAGCCGCCGTCCTCTATCGAGACTACGACAAGGTTATCGGCATGCTCGTCTCGATGATCAACCGACCCGAAAACTGGCAAGTCTAGCGCAATCTCCCCCTCCCCCACTCTCCCCCTCGCCCACTCCGACTCCATCCACAATGACCACCAAACACCCCACCCCCGCTCCCATCGAACATTCTGGCGAAGAAGCCAGCAACGACATTCGCCGCAGGCTGCTCGCGGTTGAGCCGCACTGCATCCGCACGTTCACGCCGAGCATGGCGGTGCTGGCGAAGAGCGCGGGGTCGTATCACTGGACTCCCGAAGGGCGCAAGCTGGCCGATTTCAGCTCGGGCGTGCTGGTGATGAATCTGGGACACAACCCGACGCGGTGGTGGCAGCGGGTCGTGGAATACCTGGCCCTGGACAAGTTGAAGGGCGCTGGCGAGTTCTGCCAGGCCGTCACGCTCAATGCCTACAACGCCGTGACCGAGGTCGAAACGCTGGCGACCGAACGGCTGGTCAGCCTGATGCAAAGCCAACCCGGCGGCAAGCACTGCGAGCAGGTGTTGTGGGCCGCCAGCGGCAGCGAGGCGATTCAGAAAGCCCTGTGGGCCGCACTCGATCGCCGGCCGGAAGCGAATATCATCCTTTCCACCCGCCACGGCTTTCACGGCAAAAAGGGGCTGGCCGGGGCGGTCACCGGCAGCGAAGCGGATGCCGAACGCGATCCGCGCGTCAAATTCCTCAGCTTCCCGCGCGAGGAATGCCTGAATGTTGCTCGCCGCCGCCAGCCGATTGATTTAACGCCGTATGAGGCCGAGTTAAACAAATTGTGGCAGGCCCACGAGGGAAAAATCGCCTGCCTGATCACCGAGCCTTATCTCGGCGGCGGTGGCTCGTTCCATCCGCAGAAGGAGTACATCCAACTCTTGGCCCGCTTCTGCAAGGAGCACGACATTCTGTTCATCCTCGACGAAGTGCAGGCCAACTTTGGCCGCACAGGATCGCTCTTCGCCTTCACGGAATACGGCGTCGAGCCCGATATCGTGGTCCTCGGCAAGGGACTGGGAAATGGTGTCGCGGTGAGCGCTGCCGTCGGCCGGGCCGATCTCTTTGCCGCAATGCATTACGGCGAAGGCTCCGATACCTGGAGCGCGAACCCCTTGGCGAGCGCGGCCGTGCTGGCGACGCTCGACGAGTTTGAAGCGACCGACGTGCTGGCCCACGCCCGGCGGCTTTCGCAAACCATCGAAAAAGGGCTGCTGAAGCTGACCGAACTCCCCACCGTCGCCAACATTCGGGGCGAAGGGGTCGTCTGGGGCATCGAGTGTGCCGCGGTTGGCAGCACTCCCGCCGACAAAGTCGCCATCGCCTGCGTGGAAGCTTGCTACCACGGCGACGACCAAGGGCGGGCCATTCACCTGCTCGGCCCCCTCGCCGGCAAAGTAATCCGCGTCAGCCCCCCGCTCGTGATGCCCATCGCCGAAGCCGAGGAGTATCTCGCCGTGATGTACCACCTGTTTGCCCAGGCCGGTCGGCGGCTTGCGAATTAGCCCTTGCTCCACCCCTGCTCGCGCATCCAAGTCAAATAACCCGCGGCGCAGCGATCGAGGTTTTCGAGGCTCCCGCCCCCCCGAATCGGCGAGCAAATCTCGTAGGTCGCAATCCCGGCGAAGCCCCCGTCGGAAAGGCCCCGAAAGAACGCCTCGTAGTCGATGAAGCCCGTCCCGAACGGCACCGCCTGGGCCAGGTCCGGCGTCAATCGCTCGTAGTTCACCAGCTCCGGCCGATAGCGATAGCGCGGCACACGGACATAGTCGGCATTGGTGGTGATCGCCGTCAGCGGACCAGCAAGGCGGGCCGCTTCGTAGAGGTTTTCGCCTCGCAACGCGGGCGACCAGGCATCAAAGCCGAGCCGGCAGTTCGGCCGGCCCACCTCGGCCACCAGTTCGACGAGGGATGCCGTGCCGAGCGCCAGATCGTGGTGATTCTGAATCGCGATCGCCACTCCGTGCCGTGCCGCCCGATCGCACATCTCGCCGATTGCCGCCACCACGCCGCGCCGCAGCGAAGCCGCATCGCGAGCATCCGACTCATACGCGGTAAACACGCGGACGACCTTGGCCCCCAGCTGCTCGGCAATGCGGGCCAGCGCCTCGACGTAGGCAATTTGCATTTCGACCAGGGGCACCTCGGCGGCCGGGCCGGGGGCGAGATTCGTATAGGCCGCCAGCACCTCGCACCGCACTCCCGCCGCGACCAGCGCTCGGCGGATCTCATCCACGCGCTCCGGCGTGGCATCGAGCGGCGACAAATGCGGCCGTTTGCCGCCGATCATCACCACCGGATAGCCCAACTCCCCCGCCCGCGAAATGAACTCCAGCAGGTCGAGCTTCGCCTGCCCCCAGGCACCGGCATAGCTGACCGAAAAGAGTCCGGGAATCATCGGGGTGGCTAGAAGTAGCGAGTAATCGTGAACCGCGACTGGATCGGCGCGAGCGGAATCGCCACGATCTCGTCCTCGGCAAAGGTCTGCTGGAAGTCTTGCGAATTGAATACGTTAAACACATCGGCGGCAACTTGCCAGCAGCAATTCCGCCAGCCGACTTGCAAATTCGCCACCTCGACCGAATTCGAGAACAGGCTGCCGTCTTCCGTCAGCGGCCGCGGGCTGAAGGCGGTGAACCAGAGCGAGCCATAAACGCCATTCTCGGCTTGCACGGTCGGCCCCGTTTTGAGAAGGCCGCTAAGCGACTGCGGCACCCGGTCGCCATTGGTGAAGCGGACATGCGCCCAGGCATAGTCCACGTCCCAGGTCAGCCAATCGGCGAGGTAGAAGCGATTGTTGAATTCGACCCCATACCGCCGGCTGGGGCCGAGCGCTTCGAGCTCCCCTTCCTCGGCATTGAAGACGAGTTCCGACTGAAACTCCTGGTACCAAACGGTGACGTTCGTCGTCCAGTTGTCGAAGGCTTCGCTCCGCATCCCGATTTCGGCGCTTTCGGTGCGGGCGATGGCGCTCGTCGGCGTGACCGGATTGAACAGGTCGCGCACATCGTTGCTGTGATAGCCGGTGCCGAGGTTGAAATAGTATTCGGTGTCGATCCAGGGGCCGAGAATCAGCGAGAACTTGGGATTCACCGGCCCGGCGGGGGCATTGCCGCTTTGGGCCGGATCGATCCGGTCGGTCACGTCGAACTGATAGAGGTCGCTCCGCAGGCCGACGACGGTGCGGGTCCAGTCGTTCCAGCGGGTTTCGTTTTGCACGTAGGGAGAGACGGTGAAAATGTTGACCCGATAGTTCTCTTGCACGTCGAGCAACGCCCGCTCGCTGGTCTGATCGCGGCGGAGGACGTTGATATAGTCGTTGCGGAGTTGCACGCCGGCGGTCCACGGCGAGCAGCGATCGCCCAGGCAGCTATCGAACCGGCGGGCCAGATTCAGCCCCGCCACCAGGCGCCCGTCGGGCTGCAGCACCTGCCCGTCGATCTCTTGCTCCGGATTGATCCAGATGTTGTAGCGGTCGTAAATCGCGTAGGCATTCGCCTTCCAGCCGCCGAAATCGTCTTCCTGCCAATACTGCGTGTTCCAACTGGCGCGCGTCTGCCGCCCGCCGGTCGTCGGGTCGAGATTGCTAAACAGGCCATTCGTTTGCAGCGACGAGAGCGGCTGCGCCTCGGTCGAATACCAATCGCCGTGATACGCCATGAGCGAGGTCGAATATCCTTCGCACTCGTCTCCGACGGTGTGCTTGCCGAATAGCTTGAACCGCTTGTTCCGCGAGGGAACATCCCACCCGTCGTCGAAGTACGACAGATCGGCGGCATAGGTGAGGTCGCCCCCCCACTGCTCGACGGTGTCGGCAGTCAGGCCGCGAATCCAGGCATATTGGCCGACGCTCAGCGTGTTGATCGCCTGCGGCAGCGTGCGGAAGGTGTTGATCTTGGCCGCGCCGAGGGTTGAGAAATCGCCGAGATCGGCGAAGTATGACCCCTTGCGATAATCGACCACCTCGACCATTTCGGGAATCAGGAAGTTGAGATTCGCGATCCCCTGCGCGTGAGCGTGCGTCGGCAGGTTGATCGGCATGTCGTCCACGAACAGGGCGAAGTCGGTGCCGTGCTCGACGCTGACGCCGCGGATGTAGAAGATCGCCGCGTCGTTGCCGGTATTTTCGTAAGTGAAGGTGAAGCCCGGAATCGGATCGAGAACGTTGTTGCCGTTCATCAGCGGGCGCGTCGCCAGGTCTTGGGCCCCATAAAACCCCGACGAGGCGGACGGCGCGATGCCGATCAGGGTGTCGTTGCGACTGACCGGTCCGGTGGCGGCGAAGGGATCGCCAAACGACGGCGGAGCAACGGTGAACTCAGGGGGCGGAGCCGGGGCGGGGCGGACAACCGTCTCCGGAAGTTCCGTCACCGGCGGCTGGCCGAGCGTGATGGAGGCCGGGCCGCAGACCAGGGCCAGGGCGGGAATTGCCGAGAGAATCGCGCGGCGGGCGCGCGCGGCGAGGGTGTCGGACATGGCAAGTTCCCAGGTGGGCGCGGAACCGGGGACGGCCATCCGACACTGGCGTCTTCCGGAATTCGGGCGGGTTTTTGGTGGCAAATGCATACGGTTTGCAAGGCCGCTGCTAGGGGTTGTATCGGCTGTCGCGGGCTGGGGGATGAGTCCGGGGGAACTTTTCGGTGCGGGGCTTGTCGCCACCGAGCGGAAACAGTACGATGCCTGCTAATGCAAATGGTTTGCATATACCGGCTGATGCCAGCTTCTGGCCAAGTTTAGGTGCTGACATGTCGCGATATGCCGCCTGGGCCTTTCCGACCAGCGCGCTATTCCACGCGGCGTTGGCGTCGGCCGCTTGGGCCTGGGCGTTCGTCGATAGCCCGGTCGAACTGCATCCGCGGCGCGGCACGGCGGTGTGGGAAGCCTCGTTTGCCCCCGTGAGCGAAGCGGCGGCCGAGGCCGCGCCGGTGGCGCTCGAAATCGCCGAAACTCCCCCAATCACTGCTCCCTTGCCGCCGGTCGAGGCGGTGCCGACCGCGGTGACGATGACCCGTTCGGCGCGGGCTTATGAAGTGGCGGTGGTGCTTGAAACAGCGCCGCTGGTCGTCGTCGCCCCCGCGCCGTGCGAATTGCCGGCCGACGAGCCGAGCGACGCTCCAAATCGTCCGACCGTGCTCGAACAGCCGACGGAACAAACCGTCGAGCAACCACGGACCACCCCGAAACGGGCCCGTGCCGCCGCGGAATTTTCGGTGGCCACGGCCGAGTCCCTTCCCGCGAGCGAAGCGGTGGCGGGGCAAGACGTGGACGATCCGCCCCGCCTGCTGGCTCAAAATTCTCCGCCCCCCTATCCCAGCGACGCTTATCGCCGCCGCCAGGAGGGGCGGGTCGTGCTGGAGGTGCATGTCACCCCCGCCGGCACCGTCGAGTCGCTCGGCATCCACACTTCGAGCGGCGTCGAGGCCCTCGACTTATCGGCACTCAACACCGTGCGGGGCTGGCGGTTTGAGCCGGCCCGCCGGGCGGGGCAAAACGTCGCCGCCGTGGTGAATGTGCCGGTCCGGTTCAGTCTGACCGGCCCCTGATCGGGTGTTGCTCTTATTCCGCGCCTTATCAGCAGCCACGCGGAAACTCCGTCGCGGTGGTGTGAAGCGCCGTCGTGGCCCGACAGCCCGCTTGCGCCCTCAGCCGCCGCGGCGGAGCCGCGGGAGGTCGGGGGTCAGGAGCCGGGCGACGAAGTTGGTTTCCACCCCGGTTCAGGATATTCGCTCGCTTTTCGCCGCTAAGTTCTTGTGAAATAAGGACTTAACGTTGGTTTCCACGAATGGCCACCTGCTGGCAACCTGCGCGGCGGGGGGCAGCCAAAAACCTCGGGAAAATCGCACTTCGCGCGGCGCGGAAGTTTCCACGAGAGGCCACCACGGGGGTTTCTGGAAACCTGGTATTTTTACCCCCCGAAAGAGTCGTCTTCCGGCGGACTTCTCAGCACCAAATTGCCAAACAGCTCGGACTGAAAAACCATTCTAGCAATGAATGATTTTTTGTCCATGTATCAAACGAACAAACTGCACAAAAGGATTCAAAAAAATTCCCCGTGCGGACATTTTTCTCGAATTTTTTTGTCCCGCAAGCTGCGCCAACCCGCAAGCCTGCCGCGACCAATACTGAAGTGCTCGCGCTCGCGAATTCCGCCTCGAAATTGATTGACTTTCCCGCGCTGCCGCCGATAGAGTAGAAGGTACGGAACAGGGGCTTTCGTCGGCTCAGGCGGCCCGCCTATCTTATCTGGGGCTGCCGGCCTATCGCGGGGGACGAAATCGCGCGCGGCAATTCGCCCGCGGCGCGGGGGAAATGTCATGGCAAAATCGACTGCCGTTTGGGGAATCGACATTGGCCGCTGCGCCCTCAAAGCGCTTCGCTGCCGGCTGGATGGGGATGCGGTCGTCGCGGATGGGTTCGACTACATCGAATATCCCAAGCTGCTCACGCAGCCCGATGCCGACGCTCCGCAGCTGGTGAAAGAAGCGCTGGAGCAGTTCCTGTCGCGCAACAGTCTGAAGGGGGATAAGGTCGCGATTTGCGTGTCGGGCGAATCGGGCCTGGCGCGCTATTTCAAGCCCCCGCCGGTCGATGTCAAAAAGATCGCCGACATCGTCAAATACGAGGCGAAGCAGCAAATTCCGTTTGCCCTCGAAGACGTCATCTGGGACTATCAGCGCCTGGCCGGCGGGCAAGAGGTGGATGGCTTCGCCCTCGATACCGAAATCGGCCTCTTCGCGATGAAGCGCGAGCAAGTCGCCAAGGCGTTGACGCCGTACAACGTCGCGAACATCGAAGTCGATATCATCCAGCTCGCGCCGATCGCGATTTACAACTACATCGGCTACGACGTGGCCAAGGGGCTGAAAGACGGGGAGGAATACAACTCCGAAGCGCCGCCCCCATCGACCGTCGTCCTCTCCATCGGCACCGACACGACCGATCTCGTCGTGACCAACGGCTTTCGGGTCTGGCAGCGGAACATTCCACTCGGCGGCAACCATTTCACGCGGCAGCTCTCGAAAGACCTGAAGCTCACCTTCGCCAAGGCCGAGCATCTGAAGCGCAATCCCAAGCAAGCCGAAGATCCCAAGGCGGTCTTTCAGGCGATGCGCCCGGTTTTTGCCGACCTGGTGACCGAAATGCAGCGGTCGATCGGCTTTTTCCAAAGCCTCGATCGGAAGGCCAAGATCGAGAAAGTCGTGATGCTGGGGAACACCGTCAAGCTCCCCGGCCTCGTGCAATATCTCGGCAAGCACCTGGGCTATCCGATTCAAGAGATCGAGTCGTTCGGCAAGCTGTCGGGAGCGGCAGTGGTCACTTCGCCGTCGTTCAAAGACAACCTGCTCGCCTTCGGAGCCTGCTACGGCCTCTGTCTGCAAGGGCTAGGCAAAGGCAAGCTCAGCACCAACCTGCTGCCGCGCGAGATCGTCGTGCAGCGGATGATCAAGGCGAAAAAGCCGTGGGCGGTGGCTGGCGTCGGGCTACTCACGCTCGCCTGTGCGCTCAACTTCGTGTTTTTCTCGGTGGCCCTGAATCAGGTACACGAGGATCGCGAAATCGGCGGCTATAAGTGGAAAGAGGCCCAGACCAAGGCCAAATCGGTCTCGATGATGAGCAACCAGCTCAAGTCGGCCGACGACAAGCAAAAGGCGGACCTCAAGTTTTTGCGGTCGATCGGGCAAGAGGTGGTCGGCGCGAGTGACCGCCGCGTGCTGTGGTCCGAGGTGATGCTGGCGATCAATTCGTCGCTGCCGCCAATGGCCGAAAAGCAGCCCTCGGGAGTGATTCCCGATCCGCAGCAACTGCCGTTCATTCAGCGCCGCGATCTGAAGATCGAATACATCGAGTCACAGTATTTTCCCGATTTGCAGTTCTGGTTCAACGACACGGTGAAGACGAAGTGGCTCGAACTGAATAAAGATGTCGTCGCGGCCGCGATGGCCCCGCCGGCTGATCCGAGCAATCCGAATCCGACGCCGCCGGCGACCGACCCGAATGCCGCTCCCGCCGCGCCGCTCGTCGATGCCAATGGCCAGCCGATCGTCGGCTCGGGGACCGACGTGTCGATGATCAACATTCCGGGCGCGCCGACCGGGCCGGGCTGGGTGATCGAAATCAAGGGGCATCACTACTACAACCCGCCGGGGCCGAATGCCGGCCCGGCGCATGTCCGCGATACGCTGATTCGCAATCTGGAGCATGGCTCGATTGATCTGCCGCTGGGGCCGAATCAGCCCATCGAGCGGTTCACGTTCAAGGAGCTGGGAATCGGCTTCGCCTTCCTGGCCGAAAACCCGCCGATCAAGCCGAAATTCCCGATTCCGAATCCGAACTACGTCGCACCGGCGACGCAGGGACAGCCCGGCTTTGGGGGACCAATGGCTCCCGCCGGTGGACCAGTCGCGGCGCCGGCTGATCCGAACAATCCGGAGTATTTCTACGTTCCGCGGTATGACTTCAAGGTCCAGTTCTGCTGGATCGAGAAGCCGATCAATGTGCGGCTGGAAGAGCGCGAAGCGAAACGGCGGGCCGCCGAAGAGGCGGCCAAGAACAATCCACAACCCGCCGTCGATCCGGCGGCTGGCCCCGGTCCCGCGGTGCCTGGTCCGGCGGTGCCGCCGGCGGCACCGAATGGCGTCCCCCCGGCACAAGCCGTTCCTCCCGCCGCGCCGATACCACAGCCACAGCCACAACCGATGCCGCAGCCCATGCCGGTGCCCCCGCCGGCGGTGCCTGAGCCTGCGCCGATGCCCATGCCTGCCGCTCCCGCGGTCCCCCCGATTCCGGCAGTGCCGATGTAAGGAGCCCCCCACATGGACCAAGTCAAGGAAATCATTGCGAAGGTAAAGCCGCACGCCTTTTGGATATTGTGCGGCGTGATTTTGGTGGTCAGCCTGGGAAGCTGGTATGTCGCGACCGGGAGCGTCAAGGAGCAGCACGCCAGGCAGCTTTCCGACATTAACGGCGTCTTCGATCAGGTCTCCCGAATTCAGGCGGCCAACCAAAAGCATCCGAATCCCAGCACGGCCGCCGAAATGGAGAAGGTGATCCGGGCGTATGCCAAGGAGGTCGAAGACGGCTGGCGGAAGCAATACGAGCAGCAAGCGAAGGTGCTGGTGTGGCCCGAGTTTTTCGGGGCCGATTTTCGCGCCATTGCCGACCGGATGCGGCCGATCGAGATCATCAAGCCGCGCGAATCGATCGCGAATGAACTGCCGGTCGATTACCGGGTGCAATATCGCAACTACATCGAAGGGGATTTGCCCAAGCTGGCGAAGAAGATCGGTGCCGAGTGGAAGGCGAGCAGCACGGGGATTGATCCTGGCGCGTCGCCGGTCATTGGCCTAGACGGCATGGCCCGGCCCGCCGAGGACAAGTCGATTGTGCTGTGGAGCCCCGAGAATCAGCAGCTGTTGCTGACGACCCACTTTGGTTTTGCCTCGCGCACCGAGCCCCCCAGCACGCTGGAAGTGCTGTACGCCCAGGAAGACCTGTGGGTGCTGCATGACCTGATGGAAATCATCGCCGCGACCAACGGCCCGGATGTCACCGCCCGGCATGAGGCGGCGATCAAGCAGATTGATTTCGTGAAGATCGGCATGACCGCCGCGGGTCTCACCGGCGCGGTGACGCGAATTGGCAACTCGAATGTCAACGCCGTCAATCCCGAGGGACAGCTGGTTGCACCGGCCCAGGGGGAGGGTGGCATGAATCCCGCCATGCAGCCCCAGCCGCAACCGGGGGGGGAGGGAATGGTGGCCGGCGCGGCCGCCACGGGCGATCCGGCAACGGGTCGGTATGTCGATGAGAAATACCAGCCGCTCGACCCGACGCGCCTGCGGAATGCCCTCACCTCGACCAGCCCGGAAGATGCCCTGCTCGCCGTCGCCAAGCGGATGCCCGTTCGTCTGCGATTTCGCCTCGACCAGCGGAAACTGCACGTGTTGCTGACCGAGTGTGGTAACGCCCGCCTGCCGGTGGAAGTGCGGCAGGTGCGAATCAATCCCGATGCGGCGGTTTCCGGTACCGCGAGTGCCGGGGGGGGCGGTGGCGGACCGGTGATGAGCCCATTTGGTCCCAGCGGCGGCGGTGAAGGGGGCTATGGCCCCGCTCGCCCGAGCAGCATCGTCGCCGACGCGACGGTCGATCCAACGCTGATCGACGTGGAACTGTATGGCATCGTTTATATTTACAACCCGGTGAACAAGGCCCAGCTGAACGTCGTTGTCCCCGCCGGCACCACCGCCGCCGTGATGCCCACCGCTCCGCTCGGCGGCGGCTAAGCCCGCACCAAAGCCGCGACCATTAGTCGCGGGGTCAGGAGTCAGGAGTCAGGAGTCAGGATTGGAAATTTGGGCCTTGAAATTTGTTTCGGATTTCGAGCTTCGGATTTCGGACTTTTTGGGTTCTTATGATTTGGTTCTTGTGATTTCGTTTTTGGTCATTCGCCTAGCCGCCAGCTTGTTGTTCGTTGCAGGGGAACTTCCGGAGATTGCACGATGAAGGCTCCTAAAGTCAGTTTGGATGGCGCGAAAATCCAGGCGCTGCTCTTTCAGCACGTCGAGAAGATCGTGCTGGTGGTGGTGGTCGCGCTCGTGGGCTGGTTTGTCTATCAGGGGTACATTTTGGAAGGGCTCCCCCCCGACCGGACGCCGCCGCTGCTCGTGGACACGGCCAATAACGTCACCACGTTCATCAACAGCCCCACCCGCTGGAACGATGTGAAAGAAGAGCCGGAGCGGTTTGCTCCGATGGACGTGGTGCCGCGCGTGGACAAGGCCCAGCTGCCTAACCTGCCCGAAAAATACGCCACGGTAAATCGCTTGAGCCTGCCCGATTTCGCCAAGCGACAATTTCGCACCGATCCCAAAATTTTTCCGCCGATTCACCTGAAGGTCGTCCCGATCAGCGGTCCGCTGGCCGTCTATACCGAGGGGACGGAGGTCGATCCGCTGGATCAAACGAAGATTGAAGCTCCGCCCGCCGCCACGCTGAAAACGAAGGTTCCCAAAACCACCCGCAAGCCCCGCACCAAGGCCCCGCGCGGCGGCGAAGGAGCGATGGGAGGCGAAGGGGGACCGCTCGGCAGAGGCCCGATCCAGCCCAACCCTCAAGAGCCGTTCGGCCAGCAAGGCCCCGTGATGCAGGCACAATCGCTCTATCCCGAGTCCATTCGCGGCTATCAGGCCGAAGGGGAGGGGGCGATTGCCCGCGACGTGAAGGCGATGGTCGTGATGGCGGTGGTTCCCATCGACAAGCAGATTCAAGAGTTCGAGAACGCGCTCGCCAGCTCGCTCGACTACGATTCGGCTCGCGACCTGCCGCAGTATCTGGCCTACACGGTCGAGCGGGCCGATGTGACCGCCAATCCGGCGGCCGACCCGGCGACGCTGAAGTGGGATTCCCTTTCCGCGAAGGGAGCCCTCAAGGAAACCGAAAAGTGGGAAGGGGTGCTAACCGAAATCGTCGATCCGAGTTATCTGCTGCCCGACGTTCTGACCCATCCCGCTCCGCCGCTGATGCAGCGCGACATTTGGGAACTGCTCACGCATCCCGATGTCCCCCTGGCCACGGTCAACCTCGCCGACGAAGCCGCCGCCCCGGTCGAGGATGTCGTGCCGACCGACGACGTGCCGGGGGGTCCGGTGCCGAATCCGGTCGGAGGTGGTGTCGATGGCACTGGCCCCGTGGGCCCCAGGATGATGCCCCGCCCCGGTCAAGGTGAAGGGGGCCTGCGTGGTCCACGTCGCCCTCCCGTGCAAGGTGGCGGCGAGAACGATGGGATGGGGCAATTCAAGCCGGTCGCGCCGCCGAAGTATCAGCTCATTCGCTTTACCGACACCACCGTGCAAACGGGCAAGCAATATCGCTATCGGCTGAAGGTGTTTTTGCACGATCCGAACCACCCGGCGGCGACGTTCACGCCGCCGAGCGTTGTTTCGCTGCGGGACGACGTCCGTCAGCGGGTGAAAGATCAGGACGTGGCCGACGCGAAGAAGGGGGGCGGCTTCCGCACCTATTGGGTTACGTCCGATTGGAGCGAGGCGAGCGCCCCCGCCACGCTGCCCACCACGCGGCACTACTTCGCCGGCAAGGTCACTCCGCCGAAAGACGCCCTGGTCATTACGAACATGCCCAAAGTCCCCATCACGCAAGTCTCCGGCAAGGGGCTGATCGTCGTTTGGGCGAGCGACAAGGTGGTCGATGTGCCGGCCGAGTTTGAGTTTTATCGCGGGTCGGTCGTGAATTTTTCCGCCCCGACACAGGTGATCCACCCCGTCACGCACCAGATCATCGACTTGACCTATCCGATGCGGACGGACGCCATCGTGGTCGATATGCAAGGCGGAGAGAAAATTCCGACCGTCGATCGAAGGATGATCGAGAGCGCGCTGGAAAGCCCCGGCGAGATTTTGTATTTCGATTCCACCGGACAATTGCACGCTCGCGACGAAGCGACCGATATCGAAGGATATCGCACCTATTTCGTTCCCAAACCCGAAGTGAAACCTATGACGACGCCGGAATTGATCCCGTCCGGCGGCGGCGAAGGGGGCCTCGGCGGCTTGCTCGA
>JANRLS010000090.1:0-13437 GCA_033762315.1 Pirellulaceae bacterium | reverse complement strand
CTCGGCGAAACCCGCTTTATCGAAATCCGCCCTTACTATTCTAAGGGCGATCGATATCTCCTCGCGAGCTGCCTCTAGGTTCGCTTGATAGAAAACGCCCCATTTAA
The DNA here is from genome assembly GCA_033762315.1 of Pirellulaceae bacterium. Lineage (GTDB taxonomy): Bacteria > Planctomycetota > Planctomycetia > Pirellulales > Pirellulaceae > CAYLLN01. The sequence continues at coordinate 13,330 of JANRLS010000090.1, read as the reverse complement.
GACGCGACTGGGCATATAAGAGATCGCGAATTGTCCCGCGCAGCTCAGCCCAGTTGTTCTCGACTTCGGCAACGAGCAAGTTCCGTTGCGTTCCCTCCCACCAGTTCCCCGCGAAGTATGCGATGTCGAAGTAACGCTCGTAGCTGAAAATTGCGCTGTCGCTACAGTTCAAACCGAGTTCCTTAGCAGCCACCTGGCCCAACAATCCGTGATCGCAGAACGGGCTCGCTGCCAACCCTTTGACCATCAAATCGGTTCGTGGCCTGCGATTGTTGGAACGACGCGGTCCCTCGCCATTGAACGCCGACGTCATTTGTCGGCGAATCTCAAGCGCGTCGGGACGCGAGTCCAGCTCCCTTAGCACTTTCCGGAGATTATCAATTAGCATCACAACTATCCCGCCTGATTCACTCTGGCGTCATTCACAACCAACCCAGCCACCTCCGTGTACCATCTTTTGCCATCGCGGACCCAGCGCTCGCGGAACATGTGGAATCCATGTCGGTCGTCTTGCCAGACGGTATAAACGTAGGCAAAAGGCCGCGAGTCCACTGCCTGCCGGGATCCCGTTAGATGGAGGCTGACTCTGACGTGCCAAGGATGGATTGGCCCGTAGTGCTCCTTGAAGCGGACGAGCGACTCGACATAGGGGCCATCTTTGACCTTGCCTGCGCTGGTCAGGCGAGGATCGACGAGCGCCAAACAGTCGCTCCATTTTTCGGCATTGAACGCGGCGTACCAGCGTAGCACGCGCCGCCGCAGGGCAATGCGTGCTGAGGCATCCTTTTTCGATGTTCGCACTCGCTGTTTCACTTCAAATATCTCCGGACGATTCGTGCGGGTTGAACCACTGACCGGTTTGTGGATCGCGGTCGGCGCTGATTTTTATATTCGTGCAGACTGGCTGGTGATAGACGAAGTACCACCGCTTCCAGCCCGGGCGCTTGTTTGGCGGCTTCTTCGTCTTGCCGTTCTCTTCCTCGCTAACCAAATCCCATTCCCAGGCGGCCTCCTCCTCAGGCAGCCCCTTCCAGGGTTCGTCCCACAGCTCATGGGGGCCTTCATCAAAGATAATCGATCTGCTCCTTATTTGTTGAATCGGAATTCGCTACACGTCATCAGCGACCAGACGGCGTCGCGCCAGCGATCTTCAGGCTTGTCGCCGGTCAATAGTTCGGCCAGCTTCGTCCGCTCGTCGGAATGCGGCGGGCGATTGAGCATCTGCAAAAACAGCCGGTCGATGCGATCCTCCATCGGCTGGTCGGCTTTGGTTACCTCGGCCAGCAGGCTGCCGGGGCCGGTGACGATCAAGCTGCCGAGCGGGCCGTTGTTCAGATAAAGGTGCTCGGCCAGCCCCCCCTGAAAATCGCCCACGCCGTTGTTCGGCTGACCAAAGAACCGGAGCATGTAGCCCCCTTCGAGCGGGCGGAAGCGGCTGGGGTTTTTGCCGGAGTCTTTCCCTTGCTGAGCGGCTTCGTAACCGGTGGCGACGCGCCAACTGGCCGCCAGTTCTTCGGCACTGAGCGGCCGCGAGCGGGCATGCTGAAACCAGACGGGCAAAGGCTCGCCGGTAGTGCCGGCACCAGAAAGCTGATAGGCCTGGCTATTCAGAAGTTCGCGCGTCAGGGCCTTCAGGTCGAACTTGTGCTCGACGAGCCATTTCGACATCGCGTCGAGCAGGGCCGGGTGGCTGGGCGTGTTAGCGGGGCTGAGGTTGTCGATCGGATGCACCAGGCCGTGGCCGAGGTACTGCGCCCAGAGGCGATTGGTGATCGCCTTGGCGAAGAACGGGTTTTCCGGGCGGGCAATCCAGTCGGCCAGTTGGTCCTTTCGCGAATGCAGCGGCGGCGGCGGTGGCTTGTTCGCCTCGAACTTGACCTCTTTATATCCTTCCGGCAGCGGCGGCTCGACGAGCGGCTCCCCCAGCAAAAACTTGGGCTTGATCGGCTCTCCCTTTTTGCCGGGGCCCTGGTCCTTGGCCGGGCCGGTGAAGAGGACATCGCCGGTGTTCTTCTCGCCGACCGCGTACATCGTCACGTTGTCCTTCTTCCCGACCGACACCAGTTCCAGGCGGGCGAAGAAGGCGGCCATGCCATAAAACTCGGTCTGTTTCCAATCTTCGAACGGATGGTCGTGGCAGCGGGCGCATTGCAATTGCACGCCGAGGAACGTTTGCGTGACGACCTCGTTCAAATCTTCCGGCTGGTTGCGGTATTGCAGGTAATACATCGGCGGGCCGTGCTCGACCGAGTTCCCCTCGGCCCGCAGAAGCTCGCGAACCCACTGGTCGTAGGGCCGATTGGCGGCAAACTGCTCGCGAAGCCAGCGCTGGATGCCGTCGCGCTTGTCGGTGTCGTAGCCCGGCGGATTGCGTCCGAAGAGGATCAAATCCCACCGGTCGGCTTGCTGCTGGGCATAGCGCGGGTCGTCGAGCAGGCGATCAATCAGCTGGGCCCGCTTGTCGGGCGAGCTATCGCCGAGGAAGGCGACCGTTTCGTCATAGGTCGGAATCATGCCGACGAGGTCGAGCGACACGCGGCGGACGAACTCCGCATCGGTGGCGAAGGGAGCGGGAGTGATCTTCTCGCGCTCCCAGGCGGCGGCAACCTCGCGGTCGATGGTCTGCCGCAAGGGCTGGTCATCGGCGGCCAGAAGCCACGAACCGGCGGCCAGCACGAACCCAGCTGCCATGCCGACGCCACGCGAATGCCTTGAATTACGCCACACGCCGACGTCTCCTTGCCACGGTCTTCATCCGGAATTCACTTACTATCGACATTGGGCCCCCCGGTCGCAAGCGAAATGGCGATTTCACACAACATTTGTATTTGTGTAAAATGATGGGTGAAAACACGACTTCCACCCGCGCGAAAGGGGCGTTCGTGGCCAAAAAACGCCCAAAAGTCACGGGCCAACCACTCGAAAAGCCACTGGAGATCCCGCGCCTCGCACGCCCGCTGACGCTGGCCGCCCAGGTCGAGCGAGTGCTCCGCCAGGGGATTGCTGAGGGGAGCTTTCCCGGCGGGCGGCTGCCGGTCGAAACCGAATTGGCCGAGCAACTCGGGGTCAGTCGCGAGACGATTCGCCTCGCCGCCGAAGTTTTGCAGCGCGAGGGGCTGGTGCGGAAGATTCGCCGCAAGGGAACCTTCATCCAGCCGGCGGCGGGGAGCCCAGCGCCGCGCGAGTCGCCGGAGGCCTTGCTCGCCTTTTTGCAGGCCACCTATCCGGCCGCCGAAGGAACCGAGGAGGCGGTCGCGTGGGCGATCAACGGGTTGATGCTCCAAGGGAGCGTCGCCGAGGCGGGCGAAGCGGGCTGGGAACTGCTCGTCCGCAGCGCGCCCAATACAAAGATGCGCCCCGCCTTCGAGCAGCTGCGACAAAAGGGGACGCTCGCCGGCGCGATCTTCGCCTCCTTCGGCGAGGAAAAGCTGCTGCGGCGCGTCGCCGGCCTCGGCATTCCGGTGGTGCTTTTGGATCATGATGCCCGCCTGCCGCAGCTGTGCTCGGTGCGCGAGGATTCGTTCGCCGCGGCCCGGATGGCGGTCGCTCATCTGGCCCAACTGGGGCATCGCCGGATCGCGATCGCCTATTGGCAGCGAACCGACCTCAATCCCTGGCGGCTGGATGGCTATCGGCAAGGGCTGCGCGATGCCGGTCTGCCGCGCAAGCGCAATTGGGAAATTTCGGTGGAATTGACCGAGCGCGGCGCGCGGCAAGCCACCGACGAGCTATTGACCCTCTCGCCGCGGCCGACGGCCATCTATTGCTTCAACAACACGCTCGCCCAGCGGGTCGTTCGCAACCTGCACGCGCAGGGTGTGCCGGTGCCGGACGAAATCAGCGTCCTCGGCGGCGGCGGCGAGGAAGTCGCCGGACTTGCTTGCCATCAGGCCGATTGGCACCATCTGGGGCGCATCGCCATGCAAATGCTCCTTCGCCGGCTGGGCGAAAACAAAGCGGCGGAACCGGAACATCAGCTCTTTCCGCACACGCTGCGTCCTGGCCACACCACCGCCCCGCCGCCACCCCGCGCCGTTCGTGGCGAGTTGATCGGGACGATCGAGGTATAACGTGGCCAACACAAGCGGGTAGTCGAACTTGGCCACTCGCGGTGGAGACCAGGGAAAACGCTATGGCTTCGAACCAAACATTCCCAGACTGATCTCTTTGTGCGGCGTCTCCGCCGAGGGATACAGCGGGCTAGGCAGCGCGTACCACTGGAAGAATTGCTTGACACGCACCCAGCGATAAACATCCGCCGCCTGCTGCGGGCGTTCTTTGCACATCTCGTTGGGAGTGTCCTCGGTAGCGATGACGAACACCGGGTTATAGCCCGTCTCGAGCTTCCAGCTCGTTTGCCCGCTGGCGTCAATCAACTGCAGATAAACCTCGACAGGATGGTTTGGAATCGAGATTTCTTCACGTTGCGGCGCGAAGCCCGCCAGCTTGTAGTGAATCGGCACCGTAATCGTCCCGTCAAGGCTGATTTGCTTGATCGTCACGACGAGCTTCTTAGCTGCCGCGGGCGATACGCGGCGCCCTTGCTCCGTGAGCCTCTTCGTGATGGATTGCTCCACCTGCTCGCGAAACTTCGCGATGGGGGATGGCGTTTCCAGCCTCACTTCCACGGCCACCTCGTCGGTTAGTTGCAGCGCGATCGGACGCTGGGCCAGCGATTGATCGATTTCCTGGAGATCCGCCGGCCGCGGCAAGATCATGGGCGTAAAGTCGGGGAATTCGGATTCGTTCGAGTAACACCAGATGGTTCCCGAAGGGTCCGACTGATCGGTGAACGAGCTCGACCGTTCCCGTTGGGGAAACAGATAGGTGAAGACTTGAGCGCTCTGCTGCAGGTCCACGAGCGAAAAGCCCCGTCGTTCGCCAATCTTTCTCACGGGGCCGAGTGTGAGGAATCGGGAGCCATGCCAGTGAAACGTGGGGTCGGTGATGTAGCCGTCGGCCACATAGATTTGCGGTAACGGCTTACCCGTCGCCATGTCAAAGGGAAACAGAATGCCGCGGCCCCCAATTCTGTCCCTGTCTTCACCGGTATAGAGCACAAGCAACTTGCCATCCGGACTGAAGGTGACGCCATAAATCCAGGGATAGCCCTTTTCGGTGGGGAAATCGATTCGTCCCGCGACGGCGCCTGTCTCCGCATGAAACAAATGCACCGAATGGTAAAGAACGACGGCAAAAAACTTGCGTCCGGGAGACGTGCGAATGATCTGCAGCTTGGATGAGGGAGTGGATTCCAGTTCGTAAACGATCGGCCGCTTCTCATGCAGAGGCCAAAACATCAGTGGGACCGAATCTGCTCGATTGCATACGATGGCGACGTGACGATTGGTCACGAAGAAGGCTTCAAAGAGTTCCCCGTGATGCAATTGCAACGTGGCAAGCGTCGCTCGCTGCCCCTTCTCCCAACGGGCAACCCGTAAGTGGCTGAGCTCACTTTGGTGGGTGAGTGCGAGCGTCCCATCGGGGCTATAGCCCACGAGTTTCTCCTGCGAGAAAACTCCGTCTCGCGAGGTGTCGAGAACCGCCGAGCCGATGGACTGTCCCGTCGTCGTGTCGTAAGCGAGGACAGTTGAAACCGGAGGAAAAACGGGGATGAGTGCTCGCTGCACCGGCGGATCGGCGAAGTAAATGTCGTTCGCCGTTTTATTCGGTGGCAGCTGGATGCTGCGAGGGGTTCCCGTGCGAGTCGGACCGGGATCGGCCTGCACTTGCCACGCCGGCGACGCCGGCAAACGCAGCGGGGACACGGCCGGATCAACGACCGCCCCCGTCTGCGGCGTCGCGGGGCCAGTCGGCGTCGCGGGCGCTGGTCTCCCGCCGGCATACGCGCTGGTCGTCTGCAAAGATTCGCGCGCAAGGGGCGAGACGCCGCTGGGCCCGATGGTGATCGCCAACTGAGCGTTTTGCTGCCGGGATTGATTGCCCTGGATAAAACCGGCCTCCCGGAGTTTGACCGGAATAAACTGCGGATGTGGCAGCTCGCGCGGCGACCGCGTGCTGAAAAACGAAACCATCTTGGTCGCCGGATCGTAGTCAACCGACTCGACGATAACTCCCGGAACCTGCCGCAACGCGCCGCGCAAGGCCCGGTTGAAATCAACTGAGCCGCGGTACTCCTTAATCTCGAAGCTGTAGCAGCTGCTCGCAGTCAAGGTTTGTGGGGTGGCCGGCAGTTGCAGTGGTGGTTCCTCGGCCCCGATCGGAGGCGGTGCAGGTGGCAGTGGTGGCAGAATCGCTACCTCTCGGGTTTCCGGGCTCGAGAAATACCGCGGTTCGGAGTTCAACACTTGAAAGCCGACATCCGCGAGCAGCTCCATGATCGGCCGCTGCCCGCGGACGTCTTTCATCGTCGATAAAACCTGATACTTCTTGCTCCGCGCATCGAACTGCAACGAGTCAGCGACCGCCCAGGAGGTATTGGCAAAAGCCCGCCGCAGCGCGATTTCTTCCGGCTCCCGCCCTGCATAGACACCGTCGAAGTGGAAAACGCCAACGGCAGCAACCTGCCGGGTTGGTCCCTGAACCGCCGGAGGCGGATTCCCCGGCGTGATGCTTTTTGGAGTGGGCGGCTTCGCCGGAGCCAAAACAGTTCCTGGCGGCAAACCGGGTTGGGCGGGTGCGGGGGCGGCCGTCGGTTCTCCGGGCTGCCGGGTCTGCGGTGGCTGCACTTCGGCCGGCTGAGAAGCAGCGACAGGCGGCGAGAAGGCTCGCCGGTAGCCTTCAACAAAGGCGATCCCCAAGCAAACCGTTGCGAGAGCCATTCCCAGCGCAATGGCGGGAATGGTGGGGCGACCGTCCTTCCATATCAAATCCCAGTTTCCGTCCACAGTTGGCGGTGCGATCGGGATTGACCGAGGCGGAAGTTGGAGAGGGCCGGTAGCAGCCTGCGGCACGACGACGACTGCTCCGCAGGCCGGGCACTGACAAGCAGTGCCCGCCAACTGATCACCAACACGATACGCCATCTGACATTGTGGGCAGCGACCTTCAATGGGCATGAATCATTCACCGCGACCAAGAGACAATTTTGCCGTTGCGATTACGTTCCACCTTCATATCGGCTGTCAGATCGCATTGCAAGGATTTATCCTTGGGCGACTGACTAGTCCCAAACCAAGCGTACGAGGTTTACGGATTGACCCGAGTGACGTCAAGAAAGCTCCAAATCCTTCTGCTTTTCGTGGGGTTTCATGGGATGTGAACGTCCATGAAGCACGAGAAAAAAAGGAGTTCCGAGTGCAGCAGAGGATCCGGAATCGAATGCGGGCTTGCAAGCGGCGGTTGGCGGCGGACTGACCTCAATCCCTGGCGGCTGGGTGGCTATCGGCAAGGGCTGCGCGATGCCGGACGAAATCAACGTCCTCGGCGGCGGCGGCGAGGAAGTCGCCGGACTTGCTTGCCATCAGGCCGATTGGCACCATCTGGGGCGCATCGCCATGCAAATGCTCCTTCGCCGGCTGGGCGAAAACAAAGCGGCGGAACCGGAACATCAACTCTTTCCGCACACGCTGCGTCCTGGCCACACCACCGCCCCGCCGCCGCGCGAGCCGCGCGGCCAGCGCATCGGCGTGATCGAGATTTAGCCGGACGCCCGCCGCGTTTCGCTCGGCCGCTTTCGCCGCGTGCGACAGGCCGCGGGAATCAGGCGAGGAACTGCTTGATCGGCCCCCGCTGATCGAGATCCTTGAGCCCGACATCGAGCGCGCCATAGTGCTCGATCGGATTGCCATAGGCATTGAGCAGCGTGGTGTACCAGTTGCCCAGCGTTTTGTGCCCCGCCTGGCCATAGCCGGGAAGGCGGATGTAGCGGCGGTGGAGATTGATCTTGGCGTTGTCGCCGGCCAGCACGATGAACGGATACTCGATCCCCTGGGCGTGGTGCGTCTCGCCGGAGTTGGGGAAATAGCAGAGCAGCGTGTTGTCGAACATCGTGCCGGTTCCTTCGGGAACCGCTTTGAGGCGCGTGGCGATGCGGTCCATCAGCTTCATGTGATGATGCTCGGTGCGTCGCCGGACCTCTTCCGCCGCCACGCCCCCAATCGCCTTGCCGTGCCCGATGTCGTGCATGTTGACCTTTTCCCCTTCGATTCCGGGGATGCCCGTATAGTCGTGTCCCAGCTCATCGACGGTGAACGAGACGACGTTCGTCAGCCCCGAGATGAGCGCGCCGAGCAGCACCTCGACGTGGCCCGATTGGCGGTCGAGCGTGTTCACGTTCTCGGCTAGATACTTCGGATCGAGCTCCGGAACATGCCGGCGAATGTTGTCGGCCAGGGCTTCGATTTGGCGGGTTTGCTCGCGCACCGCCTCGAGCGAATCGGCATAGCTTTGGATCTTGGCCCGCTCGACTCCGGTCAATTGCCTTGCCGTTCCCCCCTCGCGGCCGGCGGTGAAGTCGAGCAGCATCCGCCCCAATTCATAATCGAGCCGCGCGGTTTTGTTTTCCGAGACCGATTTGAACAGCTCTTCCAGGGCGACGCGCGGCGAGCCAAACGCGAAGTTCGGCTGCTCCGGGCCGCGGGCCGAAAAACCGGTCGCGATGCCGTTGAGCGTGCCGCGGGCATTGCCGCCGCCATTCGGAAAGCAAGCCAGCTCGATGTGGGGCACCGGAGCGGGAAATAGCCTGGCGAGCTCGAAATCGACGGTGGCCCACTTGATCGAGCTGAGCCGCTCGTTGGCCTTGAACACGCCGAGGGCCGAGCACCAGCCATGATGGCCATAGGTACACATTTTGCCCGACAGGCCCTGGAGAATCGTCAGTTGGTTTTTGTGGGGCTCCAGCGGGCTCATCCACTCGGGCAGCGCGTGCCCGTCGAGATCGACTTCGTAGGCCTCCTTTTTGCGCTCTTTCTCGGCCAGCGCTTTATCGAAGCTGGGGGGAGGCAGCACGTGCGGAAAGAGCCCGTTGCCCCGATTCAGAAAGACGAAGCGCATCGGCGGCCGGCTGTCGGCAGCCGCGGCGCGCGGCGAGCGCAACAGGGCCACGGCTCCGGCGCTGAGCAGCCCGGCGGTGAGAAAATCGCGTCGGTTCGTCATGATCGGTTCCCCAAGTCTTGGCGATACAGGAAGGAATCGGAAGTGAGCAGCGACACCACCACGGCCCGGAAGCTGCCGCCGCTTTCCACGTAGGCCCGGTCGGCCTCGATGAGCGTTTGCGAATCGGCCAATGTTTCGTTGCGCCCCAGGAAAAAGCGAAAGGCATGGCGGATGATCGACTGCCGAACCCGCTCGGACTTCGCCAGTCGATCGATCAGGTCGAGCGCGTCGGCGACCTCGCCATCGAGGCTCGCCTCGCCCGTGCCCGAGAGCGCTCCGGTCGTCACCACGGGGGCGGTTTTGTAGCGGTCAAACGTGGTTTTGCCATCCCCCCGCTGCAGGAGATTATCGGGATGCTCTAGCGGTTCGAGCTGGCGATTGCGGCCGAAATCGTCGTACATTTCGAAAGCCATGCCCAGCGGATTCATGTGCTGGTGGCACTTCCAGCATTGCTGGCTCCCCGTCGCCGATTCGACGCGCTGGCGGAAAGTTTGGTGCGGGTTTTCGGGCACCACCGCATCGACGGTGATCGGCACGTCGGGCACCCGCCCCGCCAGCAGCTTTTCGCGAATCCAGCGCCCGCGGCGCACGGGATCGGTATGAAAATTCGACGAATAGGCGATCAGCCAGGCCGGATGCGTCAAAATCCCCTTGCGCTGGGCAATGCGAAAAGGTTGCTCGGTGGGATAATCCCAAAAGACTTTCGGCTCCAGCTTGCGGGTGTAGTTGGTCGTTCGCCAATCGCCGTAGCGACCGATGCTGGGAGTGGGGGGCAGACCATAGAACGGGGCGTGATGATACTTGTAGCCGTGGGCCCAGGGAACGGTCGTGAAGGGAGTTCGCCCTTGTCCCAGCGATTCCTCCAGATAGTACATCAGGTTGACCAGCTCGCCGGGAGGAGATTTTTCGACGATCCGCGTGGCCTTGCGAGCCTTGAGAAACTCCAGATTCTCGGCCATGACTTGCGCCGGATCGGTCTTCCACGCCGTCCCCTTCAGCCGCTGGTAAACCTCGCGCCACTCCTCGATGATTTTCCGCCCCGTCTCGTTATCGCGGTCGTGATAGACGAAAAACTCGTCGGTCGTCAGCAGCCGCTCAAACACCTGTTCGTCTTTCTCGACGTGCAGCGTGACGATGCGATCAGCTTCCAGCGTGAGATAACCGGGAGTCCCCAGCGTCCCGCGATCGGGATTGGCATAGTATCCTTCGCTGCGGGGCGGATCCTTGAAGACCTTGATCGACCCCGGATAGCCGAAGAATTCGCGGAAGAATCGGACCAGGCGAGGATGCGAAGTCTGATTCGACTGATAGTGCATGCCATTGAGCGACGGATCGACCTGGCCACGATAATACTCGCTTTCTTTCAGCAGCCGCTCGACCTCGCGCCGGACGTCGTCCTTGGTTTGCAATCGTCCCTCGGCTGCCGCCCGAACGAGCTCGGGGTCTGGCGCGCGGTCCCCGAGGGCATACGAAATCGCTTCGCTCGCCTCGCGCGGCGAAAGCCGGCGGCGGCCGAATTCGTCGGGCTCTCCCGCGCCAAACTCGAGCCGATAGAGAAACTCCGACTCCAGCAGCACCGCGACGAGCATTTGCCGCAGCCCTTCGGCATTTCCCCCCAGGCCAACGGCCTGACGAGTGAGGGCGACGTATTTCTCCACTTCGGAACTGGTGGCCTCGCGTCGCAGCACCAGCCCGAACTGCGTTTGAATGGCGGCGACAAGCTGCGCATCGGTCGGCGGCGCGTCGCTGAGCACGATCGCCTCGAATGCCGGGGGGGTCGTTTTGGGAAACCAGCGATCGGCGGGATTTTCCGTGGCCCCGTTTTGCGGGCCGCTCGTCTTTAGCAGCGCGGCCTGCAACTGCTTGCGCGAAATCCACTGGGCGTTGTTGAGCATGACGAGCAGATGCCCGCCGTCGATCGCGCTATTGTCGTAGTAGCGCACTCCCGCCTGATCGGGAAGCAAGAACGGGTTGGTCACGCCGAAAAAGCTGCGCGACTCGAAATTATCGCGATCTCGCCCCGTGAGCTGAAAGACATCCATCACCCGCTCATGAAAAATTTGCGGGCTGACCAGCCACCGGCGGGCCGGGGTGAAGGCCGGTTGTTGCACTTCCCCCGAAAATAGCTGCTGGTGATCGACATAGTTGCCGTAATCGGGATAGCGGAGCTTTTCGTCCAGCTTCGAGGCCCCGTGCTGACGCAGCGTTTGGCCGATCCAGCCGGCCAACACGGCCCGCTCGCCGCTCTCAGGCTGCTCGGCGTCGGCGGGAGGCATCAGGCGGAAGAACAACTGATCCTGCGCCCGATTCAAAAGGTCGAGCCGCGCGGCAAGGCTGAGCGAATCGAGTTGATCGAGCCGTACTCCTCCTTCGCTGGCGTCCGCCCCATGACAATCGACGCACCGCTTCGCGATGACGGCCCGCACCTCGGCGGGCACGGGCGATGCCTCCGAAGCCTCCTCGGCAAAAGCAAACCGGCTGGATAGAGCCACCAGCGGCAGGACCAGCGACAGATTCAATAGCAGGCTCGCGCTCGCGGATCGCATTCGCGTGGTCGTCATCGTGCGGCTCAAGATTTCAGCGCGTGAAAAGGACGCGGGCGGGTGGGAAATTTTCGGCGGTCCATCGCGCTGTTCGGCGGGCCAATCACGAAGGATCGTCGGGGGAGGGCTTGGTTGGCAGGCGAACCGCATGATAGCCGAATACCCGCAAAAGAGCCACTCGGAAGGAAGAATTCGCTCCAGTTCGCTGAGGTGAAGATTCATTCCCTCGCGATGATCTCGATGGTCTTATCGTCGAGCTTATAAGCAAGGCCGAGGGGTTTGAGGGTCTTTTCGAGCAGTTCGTCGAGGGGAACATCCTTGACGACAAAGCTGACGCTTTGCCGGAGCTTATCGGTGAGACTAGGGTCGTATTTCATTTCGACTCCCAATTGATTCGCCACGGTTTTGACGACATTCCCCGCCGCTTGCCGCTCGACCGTCAGCGAATACCTCTTTTGCGGGGGCCCCGTTTTGCTGACGCGCACCTTCTCGCCCCGCAGCAGCCGGTCGATCTGGTCGTGGTCTTCCGCCGGGGCGACGATTCGCAACTGCCCGCCGGCAACGGTGATCTTCGCATCTGGATATTGCTTCGCCAGGTCGGCCGCCGTTTTGGCTGGCTCGCCGCGCGGCGTGTAGAGCTTCTCGAACACCAGCTTATCGGGGAAGGGCACCAGGCGAATCGCATCGCCGGCCAATTCAAACGTCAGGCCAAAACCGGCCAGCACCAGGGTCAGGCGGTCGGTCCAAGGGAGGGGGGGCCAATCGGCAGCGGGCCAGAGGTCGTGCGGAATCAGCTCCGGGTTTTGCACGCTCACGCCGCCGCGCGTTGCCAGTTCGGCGAGCAGCATCCGCGGCTCGGCCGGTTCTGCCCACCGCCACGGCTCGCTTTTGAGGAGCCTGGCGCTGATCGCCGAATTTTGCCGCGATTCTTCCCGCCGCAGGGCCGCGATGCTCGCCAGCTTGGCCGCGGTGGTCGTGGGTCCGAGATAGACCACCGAGCCGATGACGGCGACCGACCCTTGCAGTCGGGCGGCGACGCGCTCCAGCACCACCTGCAGCGAGAGGTCGGCGAGTTTCAGGTCGAGCTTCTCCTCGGGATCGAGGCGGCGGTCGATAAAAATCGCCACGCCAGTCGCCCGCGACAGATTCACCAGCCCTTCGCGTGCCGGCCGCTCTCCCCAAGTAATGCCGACGTTCCCATCGAGCGCGAGCTTGAGTGCCGGCCCGGTTTTCCACGGCACCGGCTCTTGACCGCTCGCGCCACCCGCCGCCAGCAGCACGAAGCCAATCGTCAGCAATTTGAGTGCGATCCAGTTCATCCGTCGTCCCTCCGCCACGCCCCAGTTCCATTCTGCCGGGCCTCGGACAGAAACGCCACGGGAAACGTGGCTTTTTGGCCAATTAGTTATCATCTGCCGATTCGCAGCAAATAAATTCACCGCGGATTTCCCCCTAATTCCTTGCCGCAACGTTACTTACGGCCATTAGTAGCGACTTTGCCCGATCAGCGATCTTCATATTCTCGCACCCGTTCACGACTTTCGTTTTTCACAATGCCTGGAGTGACTTTTCGGTGTTCCCTATTGCCACAAATGTATAGATGCGCGAGAGCGGGCGAATATTCCAAAAATCGAGACGACTTTTTCAAAGACGGTGTGGCGGGGCAGGGGAGGGGAGGGCGGGGCAGGGGAGGGGAGGGCGGGGCAGGGGAGGGGAACCAGGTTTGGTTC
>JANRLS010000089.1:0-34281 GCA_033762315.1 Pirellulaceae bacterium | reverse complement strand
CGATTTCGGGCTACTCGGTTTCCAACCTTCGGGCGTGGAAAGCAGCAGGACGGCGTAGCGGCCGCGACGCGAGAGCCGGGGGTTTTGCGGCTGGGCCGCTGGGGTGAGGGTGGACATGGGAGTCCCTTTCGTTCATCCGCTTTTGGACGGATGAAAAATAAGCCCCAAGCCCTCGGACTAAACCTGCTAGGTGGCTACCAACCACCCGTGCCCTGTCTCCCGCCTTTACGCCAAAACGCAAAAGCGCCCACGCCTTTTGAGCGCAGGTAGGCACGGTCTTTCCGTGGGCTTGGGGCTTGTCTTGGTAGAAAATTCAGCATCGAACGTTTTAGGCCGATGGTTAGACGGCCTGGTAGTAATTCAGCACAAGTAGTTTCGCCCACCCGCCCCGCCGGCGTCAAGGTCAGGCTGCCGACTACTCCCCAATTCCGGTTGCTCGCAATAGGAAGCCCGCTACAGCGTCCAACCGTCCCTCGACTGTTGATACCAATTCACCCGCCAGCGTCGTCTAGCGGGCGTCCTATTGTGTCGCCATCTTCACTCGGCCCGTTTTTCCACCACTCGCCGGCGTCCCGGTCGGAAATGTAGTCCTGAAGATCGGACAACCGCGCGAGAATGTTCGCCATCACGCGCGTTTGTTGCCGCATCCCCGCCGCAAGTCGGGTGTACTCAGCCTCACGCAGCTTGGCCCATTCCATGAGCTTCTCGCAGCCGCCGCGCAGGTCGTTCAGTTCTGCCAGTTTGTCACGGTCCATTGTTCACCTACTCAAAAGCGAAGCGGGGGTCGCCGCCGCCCATCTCTTCAAGCCGCTTCTTGATGGCTTCGAGCAGCTTATTGGTTTTCTTCTCTTCCTCTTTGTCCGGCTTGGGCGGTGCTGCCGGACCAGCGCGGCCGAGCAGCGCCGCACCGAAGGCGTTGAATGTTCCCTCGGAACTATCGCCGCGCCGCTCTTTTTTCTCATCTTTCGGCCCGGTGATTTCTTCCGCCGCCGCCATGCCGGCCCGGATAGCTGCCCAGGCATCTTCACGCCGGCCGGCCTGCAACTTCCGCTCGATGGCGAGGTCTTCCTTCGCTTTTGCGAGCGCGTCCTCGGTCGAGCCGATGGACTCTTGAGCCATGCCCGCCACGCCACCAGACACCGATATCGCCGCGCCTTTGATTGTGCCGCTGCCGAAGTCCATCCCTGTGAGCTTCTCAGCACCTTCCAGCACGCCCGCCACGCCACGCAGCATCCCCGCCAGCACGTCCGCCACGAACTGCGCCAACCCCCAGAAGGCTTGTTTGATGACGAGGATATGGGCCAGCCATTGCACCTCGATGCCCTTCAAAACCTGTTCCCAAGCGGAGCGCAAGTCGCCATTGGCAACCGCGTCGATAATGCCTTGCATAAACTGTGCGAAGCCGGCGGCGATACGCTGGCCTACTTCGGTGAAGATAAAGAATGCGGCTGTCGCGGTGGCGAGGGCCGTCACAATCGCCCCAATCGCTGCGACAATCAGCAGCACGGGCGCGCCAACCATGCCGACCGCCGCCACGATGCCGCCGATGGCGATTCCAGCCGTCGCCAGCGCCGAGCCGAGCCCCCAAATTGCGATGCCAATGGCGGTGGTCGCGGTGGCCACACCCAGGAACGCCACGGCTAGTGCCCCGTTCTCCTCAGCGAATTTCGCCATCGCGCGAAGAATCGGCGCGAAAACTTTGGCGAGGTCGGTCAGTGCCGGGGCAACTGCCAGGGCGACTTCGACCGCCAGTTCACTGAAGGCGTTGCGCAGGTCTTGAAGGCTGGCAAACAGGTCCACAGCGATGCCGAAATCTTTTTCATTCAATAGCCCCTTCCCGGCAACGTCGTAAAGTTCGTTCAGGGCCAGCCCCATTGGTGCGAGCGCCGCCGCTCCAATCATGGTGATATCGCGGCCCAGTCGCGAAGTCGCGCGGCCGATGTTGGCCACACTTTTGGAGAATGCTTTGAGTTTCGCCTCGGCCGCCGCGAAGCCGGCCGCCGTCTTGTCGAGAACGGAGACTTCCACGGCCGCTTTGCCGGCGAGAATTTCCCTAGCACCCATCGTAAACCTCCGAATGTGAAAACCAGCGACCGGCTAATCAGTTCACCGGCGTGCCCAGCCGACGAGGCTAAACACGAAAAAACCGGCCGCTGGCGTTGTCTGAAAAACCCGCCGCGCTCAGGAGAACGCGACGGGCGCGGAGCGAAACCCGAACCCCGCTATGATTCCATCACCTGTGCTTTTAGCGCGGCGATTCTCGCCTTAGCCGTGGCAATGTCGCCTTCCATCCGCGAAATTTCTTGCAGATACACTTTCCGCATTCGCTCGGCCGTTGCCTTGTCGTGCTCGGAAACGTCGCGGGCGAGGTCTGAATCAGCAATCGCTAGCGCCCGCTTGGCTTCTTTCATTCGGGCCTTCGCCCATCGCTCGTCGGATTCCGCCATTGCGACTTGGGCGAGTAGTTCGGGGTCGCCGGTGCGGTAGAGTTGCCCCTCATAAATCGCCTTATGCGTGCAACGCATTGCGAGGTATTGCTGCTCTGACTCGGCAGCCGCCAGCCGCGCGTTAATGTCGCGGACCTCTTTTTCAAGCACCAGATTCGCCGCGTCGATTTTCTGCCGCAACACAATCCGCAAGCCTGCGTCGTCACACTCCGCAAGCTGGTCTTGAATCGGCCGGCACGTTGCTGTGTGGCGTTCCGTGGCGTCGTCCAGTTCGCGGCGAATCTTCGCAACGTGCAATTCCAATTCGTCTCGCAGCCGTTCCCGGCGAGTGATTGTGGCAAGCACCCGCCGCAGTTCGGCCCGGCTTAACTTCCGCACGTCGCGCGATTCGATGTCGTTTTCGCTCTTGGCCTTACCGAACCACTCAACCGCACTCGTCAAAAATCCTAGCATTGTTTGCTCCTTTTTGCTCTCGAAAGTTCATTGGTCCACAGGGCGGAAAATGCTGCCGGTGGTTTTGTTGCTTGAATGTGTCCGAACGTCTCCGCGAACATGCGACGCGGTTCGTCGCCTAGCGCCTCGACGTATCGCGCCATCGAAGCAATGCCATACATCGGCCCCATGATGGCGTCTAAGTGTCCGAAAAATCCGGATGTCAGGGCGCGATACCAAAGGTGGATTACTGTTCGCAGAAAGCGAAAACCGTGGTCACTATCGGTTTCGTTCATTGTTTTTTCTGCTTGTGCCGCCGCTCGCTCATATCTTTCTGACTCAAGGCGGGTCAAAAGCGCGGCGATTTCGGCATCGTCCGTTTCTGCCCGCGGGGGCGGGGCTGGAACGCCGTGCGCCAGTTCGTGCAGGAACAGGTTAAGAAACGCCCAGCGGCGGTTTTCTGGGTGATCCTCCGCGAAGCGGGTGAAATCGACGGCGATAAGAACGCCGTGCCCGTGCCATTTGTTTTTTGCCGCGAGATAGTCGCATGAGAATTTGTCGGTCGGGCCGCAATAGGCCAAGCAGTCATTAGGCCAGGGGCGAGTCAGTTCGGCGCGGTCCAGCAGATAGAGCGCTGAATCGAAAACCTCGGGCGCGATTGCTTCAGCCAGGGCGAGGGCCTCAGAACGCAGGGCTGGGTCAATCATTGGCGGGGCTCCATAGCGGTAAATTCGCACGCGCCATTAACGGGCCGCGCTGGCGTTTCCGGCATGTGATAGAGCTGCTCGCCGCATAGCGTCATGGCGGGCGCGCCAATGAGCGGGGCGGGGTCTTTGATGCCGGATGCCTTCAGTCGTTTTTCGACTTGGGCGCGGGCGAAAACGGGCCGGCCTTGCTTGGCATAGATTTGCATGGGTTGCTCCTGTGCTCGAATCCTACGAAACGTCGTCGGTGTCCATTCCAGAACTTGGAATCGTCAGCACGATATACTTCTCCGAGCAGCACGCGCAGACTCGCCATGAGGTTCGGCCGCCGTCAGCATCACGCCAGCCCTTCACCGGGACGTACTTGGCGGAGCCGCAATACGGGCAGGTGGCCAATCGCACCTCGACAATCGGGGCGTCGGCCCAATGGTGGCATTCAGGCATTGGGGGTTCCCTCCGTGGTGATGGGATAGCAGTAGTCGCCATCGGGGCGAGGGGGCGGGCTTTCGGGTCCTTCTGTTCCCGATGGGCTGGCAGGTGAGCGGGGAACCGTCGCGCCGGACATACAGTCCGTCCGTCCATCGGCAGCCAATCGCCGGGCGAGGTCTTCACCGGTCGGGGTCAACTTCACGTTGGTGAGCTTGCCGCCGTCGCTCTTGGTGAGCGTCACCAATCCCCTCGACTGCAATGCGTAGGCAGCCCGCAGGAAGCGTTGCCGCTCGGCATTGACCAAAGGGCCGAACCATTCGGCGGGGGCGTAGCGTGGCCCGTAGGCGATTTGGTGGGCGTGTTCGCGCTTGAGCCAATCCTGCCAGCCGGTGAACGGGTTGGCGCGGAGCTGGTCGGTGCGCGTGAGGCAGGTGGTGAGCAAGCTGGATTCAATGGCGTTCATGTTTGGTTAGTTACTCCTGATTGCTGGGGAAGAGACATGGCCCGCCCGACGGTTCCGTGGTCCCGCTTTCCGATGCGGTTGCTTTCCAGGACCCGAAGCCGGACGGGGGTGGGCAAGCTGGGTCCTCCCAGTCGGTTGCCATCCGTGACCACCGATGGAACAGCCACCTGTTGTGCAACCTTTGATGGTTCGCCCTCGGCCGCCGCCGCGTCGCAGTCCCAGCAACGGTTGGTCGTGCTCGCCCCCAGCACCATGCCGCACGGGCAGGCAATGCGACAATTGCGGCCGCGAAGGCGCAGGCGGGTTTGCTTGTTCGAGTTCACGAACGCACCTCCACCGGGTCACCGGGACAATGTCCGGGTGGGCATTCGGAATCGAGGGGGCCACCACCAGGCGGACGCCCTATTACATAGGGGCGTCCCGCTGGTGGGTCAGGCAGCAGTGGGACGCTACTGTCCCGGTGGTCTGTCCCGGTGGTACTGGTGGCCAGTCGGTAGCCGCCAATCGGGGTCTTCTTGCCGCTCTTGAATAGGTCGCAGGTGACAACCGTCCCGGCTGCGATAGCAACCCGCAGGGCTTCGTCGAGGCGTTCGGTTCGGAGCAAGCTGGCATTGCGTATGCCGGTCTTCGTCTCGCCCTCTGGGAATCGTTCCAGGGTCTTCAGGAGGGTTTGCTGGTCCGCAGCCGCATTAACTTTCAGCTTGGCCAGCTTGGCCTCTTGCTCGCGACAGGCTGCCGCACGTTGGGCTTCTTGGGCGTTCTGAATCCGAACATCCCATTTGCGAAGCTGGCCGGGGACAAATTCGCCCTGGTCAACGTCGATAGCCCACAAGCCCGAATGGCCAGCGCTGCCGCCAGTCGCCATCCACAACCGATGAGCGGCCGGCGGGATGTACTTCTCCCGGCGCGATAACAAGAGCCACCAGCGGACATGCTCCGCAATCCCGGCATAGGAAAGGTCCGCTAATTCAGGCGGGGCGTAGGGGTCCGCCACGCCCTTCTTGAGGTGGTGAACGAATACCAGCGTAATGCCCCGCTCGCAGCACCAGCGGCTAAATGGCTCGAGGAGTTCCCCCTGCGCGAAGATGTTCTTGGGGTCGATGTTCGGCAGGCCCTTATAGAGCGGGTCGAAAATCAGCACGTCAAACGGGGTCCGCTTGTAGGTCGCTTCCAATCGCGCCAACTGGCGGTCGCTGCCGAGCTTCGGCAACTGCTCGCACCAGAACAAATTGGTGATGCTGGCCAAGTCGAGTCCAGCCTCGGCGGCTATCGACTTCGCGGTTAGCTGCAATGTCCCGATGCCGGATTCTGCGCTGAACATCATCACGCGGGCCGGCTGCCGGACGCGGAAGTAACCCAGGAAGTAACCGCCCGTGGCGAGCGACAGCCCCAGGTCAACCGCGAAGGTCGTCTTCATGGTCTTCGGCGGCGCGCCGATAACGCCCGGCTGCCCCTTGGGCATTACGTTGTCGATGAGGTAGTCGAGGTCGAATGCGCCTTCGGCAAGTTGCTGGCAGTTCAGCACCTCGAAAGCGTCGGCGGTGTTGTCCGCATGCTGGACGTTTTCCAGGTAGTAGCCCAACTGCCCGTCGATATCTTCCGGCGGGAGTTTGTCGGCTATTTGCTTTTGCAAGCGACCAACGAGTAACCACTGCTCCCGATGCCGGAAGGCGCGGAAAACATCGTCGGCAAACGTCCGGCCGTGCCCGCCGTGGGGTACGCTCTTGACTGCCGAGGCAATAACCGCCTGCCCGCCAACCGCCTCAAACTCGCCCTGCGCCTTCAACCGACTGCCGAGCGTGGCCGGGTCGATGGCGACGCCCTCGGCGCGCATCGCGAATAACTCCGCGAAGATACGCCGCTGGTCGAGGCTGAAAAAATGGTGCGGGCGCAGCCGCGCAACTTCGGGAAAATCAAACAGTTCCGGCATCCAGAACAGTGAGCCGTTGAGCTGCTTCTCAGCTTCAGCGTCGGCAGGTGGCAATCCGTCGCCGCTCATTCTGCGCCCTCCCCAAGATTGATTTCCTTTAGCGCCTCAACGACTACCTTGCGGGCGCTTTCGACCTGGGCTGCGTCGTTTTTCTCGGCCTCGATTTCGCGATTGAAGGCGTCCAGATCGAGAACGGACCGGATCGCCTCATCTAAAAGCGATTGCAGAGTTTCCGGCGCCAGGGCCTCGACCTCCCAAACGTTTTCGCCGTGCTTATCGACAAACCCTTTGCGGTTTGACGATCCGGCTTTCGCTGTCATTTCTGGCGGCAGGTTGTACCGCTCGATCTGGTCGGACGTTAGCGCGACCTTGATTGGGTGAATTCCATAAACACCGAAGTCGTCCCGCATCGACCGGGCAAAAGATTCGGCAATCACTTCGCCTTCAGGATCAAAGTCGCTGACGATCAGCAGCACCAACTTCTGCTTGCCGCTCTTCTTGTACCGAATGGCCATATCTCGCCGCGGCGGCAGGGAGCAGAACCCCCGCCCGCTGGTCATTGGCAGGCAATACCGCTCGCAGATCGGCCGACAGATCGAGGCCGCCGTGTTTTTCTCGATCAACACTTCGATGTGATTAGGCTGCGATTGAAGCAGATCGCGATAGTAGCCCTGAAGCAGATCGTCGAGCTGGTCGCGGAGGAAGGATTGGGGGTCGCCGTAAACCTTCCACAGCGCCACTGGCCGAGTCTCATCGGCGATTGCATCGAAAGGGATCAGCCCCGCCAATCTGGCCCGCGTCAGCAGGTCGCACAGATCGCCATAGCATTGCTTCGTGTTCTGATAGCGGGAATCCCGTTTAGACGCATGCCGCAGCGGCGGGTCATTCAGCAGGGCGTAATGAATTTGACGATCCGACAGCGGCCAGAACTGACGACGATCCTCTAGCACCGACTTGATCGCCTCGACCATCGGCATCTTCGCCTTGCTGATCGTGGCCCGCTGGCGAGCTTCATTCAGTTCGATCTGCTCGACCTCGACTTCACCCCTGGTTGCTCGATCCATGACCAGCCGCTCGTGGGCCTCGGTCGGGTCGGTCGTCACCAACTCTTCGCGAAGCTTCTGGGCGAACGTCTTGTTCCGCTGGCGGTTGTGTTCGCGGAGCAGGACCGTGTACGCATCAACGTCGTCACGCCGGCGGATAGGCAGGATCCGGCAAGGGACTTCCGCGAGACCAGCCACAAGGGCTGCCGCGTGCCGGCGGTGACCGCTGACGATGTAGCCGTCGATGGTGACGACCAGCGGTTCCAGAACGCCATGTTCGGCGATGCTGGCGGACAGTTTTCGGACATCCTCGTCGCTGGGATCGACCGGGCCATACAGATCGTTATTTTCCGGCGATGGGCGTACTTCCCTGATCGCCAAAATCGAAATCCCGTCTTGTCGGGTTTTCGCGATTTCATCCTGCCGACGATCCAGTTCGGCAACAGCATCGGGGGCAGACAAGCTGCGGTCTTTCACCTGCCTGTACAGATCAGGGGCGTCGGTCAGAAGCCGCCCCCAGTGTTGCCAGTCGCCAAAGACATTCAGCAATTCGCCGATGCCAGGCCCGCTTGTTTCATCGGTGGTCATTTCTGGCCCCCGATCTGCTTCTGCGCCTTCTCTGCCGCGTCGATAAGCAGCAGCAGGTCGAGACGGTCTTGGCGGGACAGGTCGGGTCCGGTGTCCAGCACCAACTTTGCGACGTTCAAAATGTCGCCGGCGAGGTCTGCGAGAATGTCGCGGGATTCCATCGCAGCATGGGTAGGTCTATGATTAAGCATCTTGTTCTCCTGCCAGCGCCACCACCTTTGCCGGGTCGGGTGGCGTTTGGCGTTTAGGGGTTAGCTGGATTCGCCGGTGTGCGAGACGGTCCGCGACTCAATGAATCGCTCGAGGTCCGCGACGCGGTAGCGAACGCAACGGCCGACGCGAACCATCGGCAACGAATAGCGGCCGGTCGATGCCCAGACAGATAGGGTCTGGGGCTTGATGCCGAGATATTCGGCGGCTTGCTCGCGAGTGAGTAGCGAGCGGTCAGAAACTTCCGCAACCATCGGTAATGCTCCGTGTGAGAGTGAGACACTCAGTCAACACGGGCATCATTTCACGTTGTCGAAAACCTTTCAAAATGCACGAACCACGTTCATGCAGCACTATTTTCCGGTCTGCTTCAATCCTAGTTCTTGAACGTACTTCCACGCGGTACGCTCCTGCACGTCCGCTTCCATCGCCGCGAGTAGTACCGCACCGCGATGGCTTCGCCCTGATTTCAGGCGTTGATAGGCGTCATGGAATCGCTGTTTGCGGTTTCGTTTTCTTGCTATCGTGGCCCCAGGTGCGGAGCCGTATGTGAGTTTAATTTTCTTCTCGCGCAAGGCCCCCGCCAACGCCTCGATTCGCTGAATAAGCCCTATGACGATCTGCCGCTGCCGTAGCGAATCGAACTCGCCGGAAATACTCAACTCGGCAGCACGACCTAAAACAAAGCAGTCCACGTCCCGCAAAAATTGCCCAACAGTCTTTCGCTTACCCATTGGCCACCCCCTTCTTGCCGCGCTTGGCCTTGGGCTTGGCTGCCGCCAGCATCGCCGCCGTGGCAGTCGCGGCGGAATCGCGGACGGTCGCCATATCCAGCCGCCCATAAATCGCCGTGGTTTCTTCGCGGGAGTGGCCCATCAACTTGCCGACGACGGGCCGCGACGAACCGGTCATGGTTTGCCAACTGCCCATAGTCCGCCGCAAATCGTGAATCCGTAGGTTGTCGATGCCGGCGCGGGTGAGAATGTCTCGCCATTGCCGCATGGGGTCTTTCAGCGGGCCGCCGCCGTGGTGAGCGGGAAATACCCACTCCGACTCGCCACGGGCTTCGTAGCGTCGCCGTAGCACGTCCAGGGCCTCGGCGGTGAGCGGCACGTCATGCCGGCCCGTCTTGGTCTGGGGAATCGTCCAGACAGCCCGCTCTAGGTTCAGGTCCGCCCACTTCATCGCCAGCACGTTGCTACGCCGCTGGCCCGTGAATAGGGCGAGCTTCACGAAATCGCGAATCTTCTCCGATGGCTCGGCCTCGAGCGCCGCCCAGAACTTGGGGAACTCATCGGCCTGTAAGAACCGGTCGCGGGATTGTTCCTCAAACGCTGGCACGCGGGCCGCTGGATTGGCGGCGAACCATTCCAGGTCGATAGCCGCATTAAAGATTGCCTTCACCAGCGCCAGCACGCGGTTCGCGGTATAGATGCCGTGGGCCTTGGATAGCTCATTGTGGAGCTTCTCAACATCGGGCCGGGTGACGGTCGATAGCTGCCGGGTGTGCCACGGGGCGAGGTACAACTCGAATTGCTGGCGATACCCCTTCACGGTCGCGGCCGACTTCGGGCGCTTGGCCTTGGTCCTGGTGGGCAGGTTGATGAACTCATCGAACACGGCGCGAAACGTGGGGGCCTGCCGAGCCGCTCGCCGCTTGTCGTTCGGGTTGATGCCGTCCGCCACCTTGCCATTGATGCGAGCGGCCTCGTCGCGGGCCATTTCGACGGTGTACGTCGGCCACGGGCCAATCTTGCAGAACTCGACTTTCGATGGCCTGCCGTCAAGTGAGGGAATCCGGCGGACGACGTAGAACGTCTTGGTCCCGGCCGGGGTGACACAGATCGCCAAGCCGCGAACCTGCTCGTCGTAGTGGTACTCGCGGCTGCCTTCTGGCGGGTCCAGCCCGTCGATTCCCACCTTCGTAAAATTCAGGGTTCGCGGCGCTTTCCGTTGCATAACTGAGTACTCCCGGTCTAACAGCCGTCTAACAGTGTGGGTCAAATTCGGTCAATTTTGGTGTTTGACCGGAAACCCAATAGAACGGAAATGTTCGGGTAAATCAAGCGCCGTCAACGTTCATCAATCAGTGTGGCTACCCCCTTAAACTGACTCTGAATCAGTTAGTCAAGGTTCAAATCCTTGCTCCGCAACTTCTGAAGTGCAAAAGACTTAGGATTGATTCGCCGGCTTGATAGAACTGGCTCCGTCAACGAAACCGCCAGTTTTATTTTCCAGGCCGTAAATGACGCCTTCAACCGACTTCGCATCCAGGTCGGCGTAGTACTTCATCGTGGTGCTGATGTCGGCGTGCCGCATCATCTTTTGCAGCACGGCCGGCATCACGCGAGTAGCCCAGCGGGCCCCAAAAGCCCGGCGCAGATCGTGGGCCGACGCGAACTTCACCTTGCCGCCGGGACCGGAGTCGGCCCGAACCTTCACGCCAGCGGCCTTGCCGATAGCACTGATAACGGCCGAGACGTATTCCAGGCCGTCCACAATGCCCCCGGTCAGTCCCGGCAGGCGAAATACTCGGCCGCTTCGCTGGTCGGCAGGGACTTCCGCGAGAATTTCCGCGAACTCTGGGGCCAGGGGCAGGAGCCGCTCTTCCCCGCTCTTATCCTGCCCCGCTTCGATTCGCAGCCGCGGCCGCTGGCCTGAGAAATCGACCGTAATGAACCGCTCATCGTCCCACGAAAGAGAAGCCGCTTCCCCGAGCCGTAGGCCCCCCAGGTAAAGAGCTTGCAGGAATCGCCGCCAGGCGGTGGCGGCCGGCTCCGCCTTGACGTGCAACCGTGCCAGCGTCGCTTCGGTTGTTCGCTCCGTCGCATTGGCTTGCACCAGCCCCGCGGCGACTTTGGCCAGCATCCGGTCAAACTCTTCCCCAGTGATCGGCCGGCCCTTCATCCGCCGGGTGCCGTGCTTGCGTTTTTCGGTTGCGACTTTCACCTTCCCGCGCAGAAACTCATGCTCATGCGCCCAATTGAGGGCCGAGCGAACATGGCGCAGGTAGGATCGGATCGTTTCGGCCGCCAGCTTCTCTTCCCGCCACTTGCCGGCGGCGTGCTTGATCCGCTCGGCCGTTAGCTCCGCCAGCCGGCCGATCTTGACGTGACGCTCCAAAGAGTTGAAGGCGCAGATATAGGCCGCCCGCGTTTTTGGTTTTGCATCCTGAAGGCGATCTTCAAGGAACAACTCGCGGAAGTCGGCCCAGGTGATGTTGCTGTCAGGCCGGTAGCGGTTGGCCTTGATGTCGGCCTCCCACTCGCCGGCCTTGGCGAGAGCATCGTTGCGGTTCTGGGATTCAGTCGATCGCCATTCCCGCTTGCCGGTGATCGGATTGTCGTAATACATCGCGAACGGCCGCGAGCCGTGCTGAGTCACTTTGACCAGCCGGCTACTTTTTTTCCTTCCCATGCAAAACCCCTTTCGGAATGAAATGCCGACGCGCAGGCAGCCACGCGGCGAGCCTATGGCACGTCGGCGGAAACAGGCAAAAGCCAGCCGAGAATCAGCCGGCGGAAAACTCGCGAGTGCAATAAATCGACGTTGCCGCAAGAATGGCGACGCGAGTAGATTTGGCCTTAGCCATGATGCGAACCTCCAAAACAGGTAAGCGGAATGGTGAGAGCCGGCGGGAGTGTTCGTAGCACGCCCGTCGGCTCGACTTATTCTAGGGGATGGCGGGGGCGATTGGGAGCGCTAGCCGCCGGCAAGCGGTTTCACCGCCTCTTCAACCAATCGTTGCAATTCCTCTTTATTGTGGTCCTCAGAAATCGAATTTGCCGCGTTGGCGTGTTCCGCAGAGAGTGCGTTTGCCTGAATTCCAATCTGAACCAAAGCTTCTATCAGGTTGGCTTTCATAAATCCGTTGTGGTTATGCACGGGCTTATCAAGCGACACGCCCTTTAGCACGTTCGCCATTGATTGAATGGCCGCGATCTTCTCTTCATGCGATGGAACACTCATTTGATCTCTCCAAAAACCCACGCCGACGCTTCGCCCGCAGGCCAGGCCGCCGGCAAACCTGTCCCCTTTCGTTAAACCTGCCCCTCAAACCCTTCGGGCTGCGGAAGATCCTTCACCACGCCCGCCAGAGATTCGGTCGCATCAATGTAATGTTGCTTGGTGGTCGCCAGGGCAGTGTGGCCGAGCATCAACTGCGCGGCAGCCGGGTCTTTTTTCCAGAGCATCGTGGCACACGTCTTGCGCATCCGATGCAGCCCGAATTGCTTGGGGCTGAGCAACCCGGCCGAAACCTGCAGCCGGCGGAAGTTGGCCCTGAACCACTCGGCCGAATGCGGCCAGCCGAGCACAAGCGGCCGGTCCCCTTGGATTACGCGCAGGTGCCGGCAGACAACGTCGTTCATCGGAACGATTTGCGAGCGACGGGCTTTTAGAAGTTCGGCCGGAATCCGCAGGACTCGGGCCTCAAAATCGACGTGCTCCCATCGGAGCCCGAATAGCGTTCGCCGCCGCAGGCCGGTGTTGTAGACCAGTGCCAATAGCGCTCGCCACCAATCCGGCGGCGAAACGCCTTCGATCTTGGGCAACTCCATGCCGTCGGCTGCTTCGTAGCAGGCGGCCAGGTGATCGCTTGGGACGATCTTGGGCAACGGCCATTCGACTCGCGGCAGCTTCGTCCAAGGGCTTGCGTCGATAAATCCGGCGGCATCGCGGTTCTTGCGGGCCGGCGGCCCTGCCTTGTCGAGCAGGATTTGCACCATCCGCTGATAGTTCCGCGCTGTGATTGGGTTCAGCTTATGGCGATTCGATTTTCGCAGCCGACTCAGCACGTCGCCGAACTTTGCGAGCGTTTCCGTGGTGATTTCTTTCAGCGGTGGATTGCCGGTCAGGGCTTCCCACTTGCGGATCGTCACCCGGTAAAGCTCGATCGTGTGCGGGCTGCCGTCACTCAGGCAGATCGGCAGATAGTACCGCTCGAAAAACGTGCTGAGCGTATGGCATGCGCCGTCCGCCTTCGTGATCTTGGCCGCAGGTTGCGAAAACAACTCTTCGCCGTTTTCAAGCGTCCAGCCCTGCGCCGCTTCGGCAGCGTCAAGGTAATCGTCCAAGATCGGTAGCATTCGGGCGGTGCCCGCGGCCTGCCGGACCTCTTGAAACACTGCGGCCATTGCGCCGGCGTAGGCGGGCTGCCAGAACCGGGCCCAACGCTTTGGCCAGCGGAGAAGGGAGTCGGCGCTGATTCCGTAGTCTTTGGCAATCGAGCGCCACGCTTCGCCGCGTGCGCGTCGGCGAGCAACCTCAACGATCTTGTCGGCCATGCCGGCAGGCACGCCACGTTGGACCGGGGGGCGGGGGTTCTTAGCCATTGGCCTCACCCCCTTCACCCGACGTGAAAACTTTTTCGATCTTAGCTTGGGCGTCGGCGGCACAAGCAATGGCGGAATCTTCGTCGCCGCTTCCGAAGTGACGAATGGCTGCCGTAGCGGCGATGATCGCTTCGGTCAGTCTCAGAATCTCTTGCGAAAACCGGCAGGTTTCGCCCAGCGGCTTGCCAGCCACGAAATCGAAACGGAATCGGGGACGATGCTTGCCCATCATGGCAGCCACCTTTCAAGCGCGCACAAAAGGCGCGAAAGTGGCCAGGCTCACCTGCGTGCCATAGCCGCTGGTCACAACTCCAGCGTTGCAGATGAATCCGGCCGGCTTGAAACGGGTAATTGCTACGTCTCTGCCAAGGCGATGGGGAATGTAGCAAGTCGTGAGCGGTCAATACAAATGAAACACAGAATTATTTTTTCGGCGATTCCTGTTAGGCCAGTATTGACCAACTCACTCAAATTCCGCCGTCGTGGTGCATCGGCAATTCACCCTCTCTTCCGCTGGCAGTGACCAATGAGCCGGCCAGGGGGCGTCATTTCCTCCCACGTCGAAATCTTCGCCGGCGGCAACGGTGATGCCGTCTAGTTCGGCGTGCGTCTCGCGGGTGTCTTTGTCGCGGACCGCCAGCCAAACTTTGCCGGTGAGCCCCTCATCGGCCAGCGCGTCGTAGCTCGCCTGGTGGCCGGCGGCATAGGCGGCCGTCGTTTCCGTGCGGGCGATAGCAGCGCTACGGACCTTGCTCATGCCCGGCATCGTTTCGCGCAGCAGCTTGGCCAGCTTGGGCCCGCTCAATCCATCTTCGATGCCGCTTGTTAGCAAATCGGTGATGCTGGCCACGTAGGTCTGCTGAATCCCCAGCCAGAAATCTTGCTTCTCCAATTCACCGAATGTTGCCCCGATCGCATTGATGACACGCTGCGGTAGCGTGAAGCTCGCAAGTTCATCCGGGTCAAAATCCTTCTTGGCGCGGGGCCGGGACTGTTTCAGCACGGTTGCCGCGCCGGTGCCCATCATCCCGAGCAGCGTCGGCGAGATTGCTTTGAGCATCGCATCGCGTTCGCTCGATTCGTGGACCGCTTGCGCCACGGCCGCCGGTGTGAGTGTGCCGCCGAGCGCATCCCGCACGCGAGCATCTTCCGCCAGAAAGAATTTGAGCAGCACTTTCCCCAGCAGCTTCTCACCCGCGGCGTGCTGCCGTTTCCAAGAATCCAATTGGCTTGCCATTGGCTCGGCTCGCGTAGGGGTTGAAACTGGCGGCGAGAGCTTTCACGGCCGCGGGGTCGATAGCCGGCGGGCCGGCGTCGGGCAGTTCATCGCCGCCGGCGATGTCCGGCAGATTCAGCACGGCGCGGCGAAATTCGTTTGGCGTCACGAAGCCCTTGTTGGCCGCGAGCGTCCAGCGGCGAAATTCCAGGTCATCATCGCGAGCACGGCAGGGCTCAAACCAAACTTTCAATTTCACCCCGTTCGGCCCGTTGAAGCGTGGGGCCAGCCAGCCGGTTAGGATCTGCCCTATCAGGGCGAGTAACGGATTGACAACGTTGTCGCAAAACACCCTTTCAACCGCGGCGGCTTGGGCGTAGGACGATGGAGCGGATTCCCCCACGATGAATTCATGCACGCCATAGCTTTGCAGGATTCGGCTCTTGGCGAGCTTCGCCCCTTCAGTGAATTCGACATCGGCGGCCGCGGTCGAAAACGGCGTGATGGCCTCGATTAGCCCATCGACAATCGCCGTAGTGCCGTATTTCGTCATCCCCGCATAGGCCGCCTGAATTGAATGGATCAACTGCTTGCGCTGTTCTGGCGTCAGGTTCGGCCGCTGGCCGGGCCCGGTCTGACCAGGCAAAGCAGCGAGCCGGCCGGCGGTAAGGATGACCCCAGGCCGCACGCTGTTGTGCATCGTCGCCGTGTGAGCGACCTGAATCGCCTCATCCAGATTTACGGCCGGGGCCTGCGCCCCCAGCGGCGAAATGCAGCCGAGATTGTCGGCCGGATCGGGGAGCGAGAAGTACGCCATATCGTCGCCGTCGATCGTGAACCCTTGGGGGTTACTCGGGGGGCGAACGATCCAGCGGGCGTAGAGCTTGTTCTCATCGTGGTCGGGTGCGACCCAATCCGGCGGCAGGGGCCAGATTTGCAGTCGGCCATCTTCTTCGCGAAACCACCAATAAGCCCGCCCGGTCAGTTCAAGCTGCGCCGTGGTCACATAGAGCAGCGACCATCGGACCATGAGATCATTCGGGTCGTTGATCGCCTCCACCAGCGGGTGAGTGGGCAGCATTTCGACATTCGCAGCGGCCTTCGTGACCAGCCCGCCGGTCGGGAGAGTCGGCTCATACCCGACGCGAAGCTCTTGGCCGGCGACACGCTTGGCGATGGCGTTGATGGCCACATACTGCCAGCCCTTGAAGTGCCGAAGCTGTTCGCGAGCGGCTGCAAGATTGACCGGCGCGGCTAACATCGAATCGCCGCTGCCGGCTCCCGCGAGAACGGCGGCCGGCTCAGAAGCGGCCGCCGCCTTCAGGCGAATATTCTCATCGCGCAGGCCGTCGATTTCACCGCGGAATAATCCGCGAAGCCAGCCGAACATATTGAGCCTGCGGGGGAATGGTGTCCTACTTCGCGACGCGCTTCAGCAGTTCCGTCATCACGGCCGTGTTCGCCTTCGTGGCTTCGGCCAGGTTGTTCAGGGCGTCGGCGATGGCCTCTTCCCGCTTGGGCGGCTCCGCGGAATAGAAGTGCCGCTTCGGCTTGCCGGGAAGCGGAGTCGGGAATCGGCCGCGAATCAATCGAGCCTTCCCCGCTGCCACTTCCAGCGACAACCAGTAGAGCCAGGTTGCGACATCGACGTTTTCGTAAACTTCATCCTTCGGCAATTCGGCCTGGCGCACGCCGGCAGGATCGCGTTCGTAGCGGGCCCGCAGCGCCTCGAATTCCGGCAACCGCAGCGGCTCGATCAACTCGGCCTTGGCGGTTGCCAGGTCCAGCCGCAACCGCTGGCCGGGAATCGGATCGGGATGCTGCTGGAGTTTCATCATCGCCAGCGGTTCGGCGACGCGTCGCAGATCGAAGCGGCCCCGAATACGCTGCTGCAATGGCCGAAAAACGCAGTTCTCGTTTCGCGGGCCGTCGATTTCGATTTCGATAACATCCGTCGCGATCATGCTTCAAGCTCCGGGGCGAGATTCGGGATTGCCGACAGGTGGTCGGCGCGAATTACGACTGGCAATCGGTAGCGACGGCGAAGGCGGAGCCATCCATCACTCGACCGCCGAAGCGACCACGGACAACCAGCAGCGCGCAATTCTTGCGGGCCAGGTGCTCGCCTTGCGTGTGCCATTCCATCGTGAAGCCCAGCCGGCGATAGAGCCGGTAGCGGCCCAAATCGCCGAAGGCGGCCTTCGTGTTGGCCAGGTCCGTTTGGATCTTCCACGGCCGGAAGAGCACGTTGTAGCTTTCGTGGTCAGCACCGAAGAGCCGCTGATTGTCGGAAGCGATCCCGGTCGGCAGCGCCCGAACGCGTCGATAGCTGACATCGTTGGAAATGAAGGCGCAATTCCGGCTGGTCCGGTATGCCTTGGAAATTCCGAAGAGCAGCGATTCCACGTCATCGATTCCCCACGTGCCGCCGGTTGTGACTGAGCCGACGCCCGATGCCGTAAAGATGCCTTCCGGCCGGTTCGTGCCGTTCCCGTTGGCGATGACGTTATCGAGTTCGGCCTTCAGCTTCTCGCCGACCACTTGCATCAGATAGCGACCGACATCGGCCGGCGAATCACTGAGGAAATCTTTGCCGACTTCAATGGCGACGGTGATCGTGTGGATCGTGGTATTGATCGCCGCGAGCATGGAGTCGGTGTTGAACAGCGAAATCTGAGTTCCTTCGTTGGTGCCCCAGTTCACGCTGGGGTTCGCGATGCTGGCACCCTCGACGGCAGCCCCCCGCGGCACTTCCATCAGGTTGACCAGCGGGAAGAGTTCGCCGGAAACCAGCGGGAATGTAATCAGGTTTTGATCGAAAAACTCCGGGTTGACGTTCGTGCCGCCGCTGGTGGAGTCGTTGAGCAGCGTTTTGCACTGCAAGCCGGTGAGGTTCTTGCTCCACTGGGTGTCATAAAGCCCCACCCAGTTATCCTTCTCGAATGTTTCGTGCATCAGCGACCGCTCATGTTCGCTTAGCACCAGCGGCACGCCGGCCCGCTGAGCCATGAACTTAAGAAACGCGCCTGACTTGGCGGCTTCCAGTTCGCTCATCGTCAGACACTCGCGGCCTTGCTCATCGCGCGGCAAGAAGTCGGCCATCTTCGTATGCTTGGCGACGCTCTTCGTGGTCAGATAGCTTTCGCTGCCGTGCTTCACCCTGATCTGGGTGCCGCCAAACACCGCGGCCGGGCTGGGCGTGAGAGCGCCGTTTGCCACGCGAGGGGAAGTAAGCGACAGTTCCCCGATCGCCTCTTTGACGATCGACTTGGCCCGCTCCCTGGTTTTGGCCATCGTCAATTCGGCGAGCTTCTCGGCAGTCAGCTTGCCTTCGGCGACGGCGTTCCCGGTTTTCGTCGAATAGTAAAGATCGGTCCCGCCATCCTCGGCGAGATTGTTGTCGATGAGGTGCTGTTTCAGTTCGGGCGTGAGAAGCATGTGATTCGACCTTTTATGAAAATCGCGGCGGCTGCGGAAACGGATAAGGAAACGAACCGCAGCCGCCGCTGCCAGCCTGAAAGTTAGGGCCAGCAGACCAGCGGGCCATTGAACGTGGCCGGCGGACCAAACGCAAAGCGACGGGCAGCAACCAGGGCCAGGCCGAGCGCACTGCAGGTGTCGCCGTGGCCGGTTTGGTCGCCGCCTTTCGATTTCGGGGAAATCAGTCGCACTTTGTTTTCGCCGCGTTCCACGATGCTTAGCCTTTGCAGGTCTGCCACTAGCGCCGGGTCGCGCCACAGCGAAATCCGACGCTCCACGAATGCCGACAACACGGTTTCGGCGATGGCGTTATTGACGCTGCCGCTGGCGTGAGTCAGTTCTGCAGGAATGCCGGCTTGCTGGGAACGGCTGACAAGTTGCTCTGCCTGCCAAGCGTCGATAGGGGCCGCAAGAAATCGAAAGATCGAATACAGGCGGGCGATTTCGCGCTCGACTAGCGTCAGGTCAACTCGCCCGCCATTGGCCCCGGGGCGAAAGATACTGAGTGCCGCTAGTTTCAAGGCACCCGTACCCTCTACCACAATTGATTGTGTTTCTTCTGAATTAGTCAATAACGATTCTTCATCAAATCCTGAATGGCTACGTCCGAATCGGGGCAGGTTTTTGGCCGGCTGGGGGTCGATCGGCTTGCTATCGACACAGCCTACGTGCTTGCCTAGCACGCAAAGCACGCTGGCATCGTGGGCGGTCCCCAGGTCGCCGCCCAGCATGTAAATCCAGCCCCTCTCGGGGGCGGCCAGCGGCCCGTCTAGTGTAAATGCTGCTTCTAAATCGTCTTGATGGATCGCATCCCCTTCGCCTTCCAATCCCCACACGCCGGCCCAAAGGCGCAGGTATCGCTTGGAATTCCGCCGCCGGCTTTCGGCCAGTCGCTCTTCGGAAATCCAGGGGGCCGGCTGGCTGTAGATGTGGGCCTGCCAGCGGG
This sequence comes from Pirellulaceae bacterium, assembly GCA_033762315.1. Taxonomy (GTDB): domain Bacteria; phylum Planctomycetota; class Planctomycetia; order Pirellulales; family Pirellulaceae; genus CAYLLN01. Next base: position 15,060 of record JANRLS010000089.1, on the reverse strand, counting down.
GCGAGTGGATGGCATTTTCGCGCCACTCGTGCTGCCAGGTGTTGAGCCAGCCGGCATTGGTCGCCGCGATGCAAACCGACGTTGCAACCTTGTCCGCGTTGTCCAAAAGCGTTTCGGCAAACTCACGATCGCCGACGTGGGAAAGCTCATTGATGAGCACCAGGTCCGGACGACTGCCGTGAGCGCTGCGGCTTTCGGTGGTCAGGATGTCGGCCGTGCTTTCGGTGCGACGGTTGACGATCCGGTCAGAGAGAACTTCGATTTGCTCCGAAATCCACTGGTTGAACGGCGCGCCGATCATCAGCACGCGGCGGATGATGAGCCGGATTTCGCTGGCTTGCTCTTCGTCGGCGGCCCCGATCTGCATTCGCAGGGCCCGCGGCGAAACCAGCAGCAACCAAATCAAAAGCAGGGCTAGGTCGCTATCTTTACTCGCGCCCTTTGTCGCTTCGATCCAATAAAAGTTGGCTGGCGGCGGCGTGCCGCTGGCGACTGCGATAATCGCCGGGGCCAGCAGGTTGAACCGCTCCCACTGAAACGGCGCGGCAATGTCGCCGAACCGACGGTTGCCGCCGGCGGTCGGGACGTGAATTTCGCGCAGGTATCGATCGAGATTGCGCGCGATGTCCCAAAACTGGTCGTGCTGCCGCTTCGTGAAGCCCATCAGTGGCCGATCTTGAAAAATCCCGGCCCACCCTCTGTGCCGCCGATCGGGGCGGTCATCACTCGGGCAACCTGATTTTGCATCGCGACGGCCGTCGGGCGGAGAAACGGCCGCTTGTCGGTTTCGTGAACAGCCCCGTGAATCGTCGTCGTGCCGATAACGACCTCCACCCGATGCCCAGACGACGGCGGGGTCACGTAGTATTCGATGCTCTTGGCCAAGTCAGAACTATCCCGATGAGGAAACTCCCCAACGGCCGAAGGGCCGGCCGATCGCGTGGAAATCGAAATGTTTTTGACGACTTGCGAGCGCCCCATTTCGCCGACTTTAGCCAGCCGCCTAGCGATAACTGAGTCGAAAGATTTCATAATCTGCCGGCCGTGGTATCGCAGCGTCACTTTTGCGCGAGCCATGTTCTATTCCTCGAATCCAAGATTGAGCTTCCCAACCCCCTCCGCCGTCGCTTTGGCGGCCGGCGTGAGTCGCTCTTTGATTTCCTTGAGCAGATCGACCAGGGCTTCCACCATTTTTTCGCCCCGCTTTTCTTCTTTGTTCTCTTTCTTTTTGGTGCCAAGCGTCTCTTGGATCTTGCGGCCGAACTCTACGATGCCGCTGAATTTGGCCGGCTGGGGATCGGGAGCATTGGCGGCCAGGGCGATAATGCCGTCGCCGACCGCCTTTACTGCGGCGTCGGCGGCCGGTACGGCAACCGCGGCCGCGCCGGCAATGCCCGCGCCGGCCCCGCCAAGCAGTCCCTTCGCCCCCTTGGCGATGGCATCCTTCGCACCAAACAATGCCCCGATCGGATCGAAGCCGGGCTTAGGTTTGTCGCGCGGTTTCACTTTGCCCTTGTCGTCATAAGGTTCCCAAAGTTCTGGCTTGTCCCGCGGCCGGGGTGTCATCCCGCCGAGTGCCGCCGCTGCCCGCGCCGCCGCTGCGGCTTGTGCCGCGGCCAGCTTGCCGGAGAGTGCCCCCAGCGCCGGGCCGATGCCGGCCACCATGCCGCGAACGTCGATCCTGCCCTTGGGATTCAGTGCCCCCATTGCCCCCAGAACTTGATCCGCGCCGCGGGGAGCTTCCCCTCCGGCCGCGCCAATACCGCCAAATAGGGCAGCAAACGCCGGCCCGCCAATGCCGGCGAGCCGGCCAATGCGGGCTTCAATGTGATCGAACAGCGCGTCAAACCCGCGACTTACGTTGGCGAGCATGTCGCGGATAAAGTTGCCCACGGCCGACAGCCCATCCATGATCGCGCCGGCGGCGTTCTGAACGATTCGGGGGAGCGAAGCGAAGCCGGCTCCCAGGGCATCATTGACGAACCGCAGCGCATCGACGAAAGCCTTGGCAACGGTTGTCGCCGCCAACGTCGCTCCGGCCTTCAAAAGCTCCCACGTCTTATCGAAATCCCGCGTCAGAATCTCGACTTGCTGCAAGATCATCGTGACGGATTCGCCAAAGTTCGCGCCTGTCACAGCGGCGGCGGCCGCGTTCACCCCATCAACAAACTTCGTGCCGAACGCTTCCGCTAGCATCAAGACTTGATCGACCACGTTGCGAGTGATCTCGCCAGCGACGTCGCCCCACTCGCGAACTACGCCGATGTTTTTTTCGAGCCAAGCAACAATTGAGGCCAGCGGGCGTTGCAATTCCCGCAGTGATGGGATGAGGGCGAAGCCGATTGTCTCCAGCACCTCGCCGATGCGGTTATTTAGGTGTGCCCACTGCCCCGCGAACGTGCCGGCGGCCGCTCTGGCAGCCCCGCCGAACTCCGACTGAAGCTCGGCCAAGATGATCTTCTGCGCCCCGAGAATATCGCCTGACTCTTGCAGGGCTTTGATTTGGGCTTTCTGGCTTTCGGTGAAGGAAACGCCGGCCCGGCCGAGTGCGGCCAACCCCTTCACCGGATCGTTGAGGGCTTTGCCGATCTGCATCACGCTCGATTTCAAATCGGTATCGAGCACTTCGCTCATGTCCGCCGCGGCGAGCATTGCATCGCGAAAGGCGTCGCCCTTGATTTCCTTGAACGTCGCCAGCACGGCGGCGGCATTCAGGGCAACATCGTCGGCGACGGTCGTTGTCGCCTGCATCTCCGATGCAAGGTCGTTGATTTGCGCAGCGGTCAGGCCAGCGGCCCCGCCTGTTGATCGCAGAACGGCCGCCAGTTTCGCTTGTGCCCGCTCTTGGCTGACGGCGGCATCGACTGCAGACTTCCCCAGGATCGCCGCCAGGGCCCCGCCGCCGGCAAGTGCGGCCAGGCCGGCAGTCGCGGCCATCGTAAATGCCGACGAGAACGCGGCTCCGGCGGCCGTGCCGATTGCCCCGAGCCGGGTCGTCAGCATCGGCCCCAGACCGGTCATCGCACGCAGCACGGGCGCGGTGTCGGCGCTGAACGCTACCTCCGCCTCAAAAACTCGGGGCCCGCTCATTCCAGATTCTCGCTTCCAGTAAAGTGCTTGCGGCGACGCTTCATTTCTTCGCGCCAGTCGTCAACCTGGTCGGGCATTGAGCAACCGGTCGCCGCGTTAAACTCCGCCCGCAAGTCAGCCTCTACTGCCCACGGCCGCGGCATCAGTTCCTCTTCGGGAGTCGCCAGCACCGCGAGTTGTGGCAGGGTCAGTTTTCCGATTTCGCTGGGGGCGAGCCCCCGCCCGCCCGCTTCCGGCGGGTCGGTGAGCCGGCGGAAGATGACGGCCCAATCTTCTCGGCTTGCTCCGCTTGGGCCGCCGCCTCTTCTGCGAGTGCGGCGGCCAGTTGTTTTGACAGGAACTTCAGCCCTCCGATGTCGTAGAGTTTTTCGACGATCGCGAGATAATCCGGCGGCGACTCGAACCGACACCACGTCAGATACCGCAACACGAAATCGCGGGTGAACTTGCCGGCCTGGCTGCGCTCCAGCAGCATCCAAACCAGGACCGCCAGCAAATCGAGCTTCTGGCCGGCGATGACCAGCGTTTGCGACGGCGTCAGATTGGCCGCCGCTTCGTAGTCCGCCCGGGCCTTGCTGTAGATTTTGAGCGCCAGTTCGTCGGGCAGCCCGGCCAGCGTGGGAATCAGCGCCGGCATCGGGTCGGGAACCATCCGCCGCCACTCGCCGGCCAGAGCCGCCAGCAAATCAAAGTCGATTGGCCCGACAAGCACGTCTTTGCCGTCGATCCGAATGATGGCAGTCGCCGGAACGATGTCGGAGAAGTTGGTTGTGGTCACTGTGAAGCTCGCGGGGTGGGTTAATTTGGTCGGCCGTCGCAACAGCGAAGGCGCGGGCCGGCAATAGGGCGGCTTGGTATTCGTTGATCCGCTCGACGGCCAGCGCGGAAACGAATTTCAGCAGTTGATTTACGTGGTCGCTCATGGCTACTCGTATCGATCGCGGAAGTAGAGTTCGTGGTCGGCCGCACGAATGACAGCCGGCGACCAGCGGACGTGCCCCGTTTCACCGTCGATTACCTCGGACTGCTCATAGCCTGGCACGCCGGTGCGTCGCTTAACCTCTTCATGCGTTGTCCAGCCGGCTCGAACTTCCGTAGCCCGGGCGACATATTCAGCGGTCGCTTGTTCGATAACTTTGCGAACCGCAGGATCGGTTTTGATTTGTTCGTCGATCAGCCCGGCCTCTTGCTCTAGGAATTCATAGGCCAGCGGGCGGGGCAGTCGCTTGCGTGGCTTGCCGTCGCGGGTGTAACCGAATGGCGCGGCGGGATCGCGAGAATCGATGGGCGGCGGGCGAGCGTCTTCATCCGGCAGCGGATCGCCGGAGTGGTCCCCGCCGGCGGCATCGCGAAGCTCTTTTTTGATGACCGCGACGGTTGATCGCGAGCATCCGCATTGCCGGGCCAGGTCATCAAGCGGAGCGTTTGGGTTGGCCAGGATCGCCGCCTTGATTCGTTCTCGGTCCAAGTGGCTCAGCCGGCGGCCGGGTGAGTGGGCCGCGGGGCCGGCGGCTGGCGTGCTGCTCTTGGCCGCCTTGGTTTTCCGCCCTCCGGCCGGGCCGCTCTTCGATTCCGTCGGGGGCGCGACAGTAGCGAAGTGGTTGGATGGCCCGGCCGGCGGCGGCTGTTCAGGTGATGCCGCGGGGGCGGCTTTGGCATCGGCCGCGGCGATCAGTTCGATGAGGGAGGCCGCGTCGCGCAGGCGGGCGGCAAAGGCGAGAGCGGCGGCGGGCGATGACGGCTTGCTCATCCGCCGATGCTACGGCGACCGCCGCGAAAACGTCAAGATTTCACACATCGGGCGTCGCTTGCATTCTACGCAAGCGGCAAATGCGGTATCCTAGCCCTCGCCTACAAAGAGACACACCGGGGGGGGGCCATGTCAGCATATACGAACATCATCGACGGCTTCTGCGTGGCTGGTTACCGAAGTATCGAGAAGCTGCAACTCATATCGCCGCTCGGGAAGGTGAACGTCTTTGCGGGCCGAAATAACGTCGGTAAATCCAACGTCCTGCGATTCGTTGCGAATCATTTGGATGCCACTGTGCGGCGCAGGGATGCCAGCAAACGAGGGTTTACAGAACTAGATAAGCCGAGTAGTGGATCGCAACATTTTACCGCCGGCCTTGCCCTGTCGCCTCTTCACCCCAGATTCACGGCGATCGAAAAAACTATTTCACAGACCGCATATAGAGAAACACTACGCAGTCTATTCAAGTGCCGCACTATCACTCACAACACTGATCGGGTGTGGTTTACTGTCGATGGCGCCACTCTAAGTGGTGACTTAAAGGAGTCTATAGACGTTTCCAGTATTCGTAATGAAAGTAAATTGTCTGAACATTCGTGGCAACTACTGTGGGCCGCCCTCCATCCTGACAAACATGGCGGATCTTTAGTGGGATGGATAGGCGAGATCTTGCAAAAGATAGCACCTATCGCTGGCCAAGAGTCATTTAAAGCGATATTGATTCGGGCCGTGCGAGAAATCACGGCGAAAACAAGGGATAACGACTATAGCGGTCAAGGGTTGATTGAAAATTTCGCAAAACTGCAAAATCCCGTTCACCATCAACAAGATGAGAGAAAGAGATTCAAAGCCATCCAGGCGTTTCTCAAGGATGTAACCGAGAACGAAAGCGCCGAGATAGAAGTGCCACACGACAGAAGTTCGTTGACAATTCATATGGACGGCAAGTCACACCCTATAGAATCACTCGGCAGCGGAATCCAAGATGTTATTATCTTGGCCGCGGCTGTAACCGTAGTGCATCGCACTATTGTGTGCATTGAGGAGCCAGAGATTCACTTGCATCCGATATATCAACGGAAACTATTGCGGTATTTAATGGAGCATACAGACAACCAATATCTCTTAACCACGCATTCGTCGCACATCTTGGACACCCCTGGCGCGAACCTGTTTCACGTTGACATGGAGCACAACGCCACTACTGTACGACACGCAATGAGCGGCAGCCAACGATGGAATCTTACCCGTCAGCTTGGGGCATTGGCCTCCGATATCGTCCAAGCTAATTGTGTGATTTGGGTTGAGGGGCCTTCTGATCGCATTTATTTGATGCACTGGCTGAAACAAATTGACGGCGACCTTCAGGATGGGATTCATTATTCGGTGGTCTTTTATGGCGGCAGAGTGTTGTCACACTTTACCGCAGAAGATGAGTCGTCCGTCAACGATTTAGTGTCGATGCTCGCGGTGAATCGCAACTCGGCCGTGGTAATGGACCGCGACAGAGACAACGGCACCGAGCCTGTAAATGCAACAAAGCTGCGCGTGCAATCGGAGATAGAAAATGCTGGGGGACTATGTTGGATTACCGACGGTCGTGAAGTCGAGAACTACATCGCGCCCGCAACGCTGGTCGCGGCAATTGCTGCCGTCGATAAGAACGCTACGCCGGAGGTCGCCGGGCAGTACCAGAAGGCGTATCCCGAGAATTTCGACAAGGTTGCGCTTGCAAAGCAGGTGGCGGTGCTTCCAGCGGACCTGTCAGTTCTCGATCTTCACCAGAAGATGAAGCAGCTTGCGAACTTCATCCGAAAGGCCAACCATCAGCAAGAAATACCTTGACAGGATCGGCCGCTAAGGTGCTGCTGGCGGGTCGGACTGAGCCAGCGGTGGCATCGTGGGGCTGGCAGTGTCGGTTGGCCCGGCAGCCGGCTCGGGCTGCCCGGCTGGCGGCGTTGGGGCCTCCGGGGCCGGCGGCGGGGGTGAATCATCCGGCAGGTAGCTGAAGTCGCGGGGCTGGCTCCGATTGCACAGGTCGATCACGTCGGCCCGTTGGGCGGCGTTGAGTCGAAGCTCGCGGAGCGCCTTATCGCGTTCCGAACTGGCTCGCGCGATTTCCCGGCTGAAGTTCAGCCGCTGATCGTGGCTCAACTGATCGAAGCTGATCCGGAGCCAGCGGGTGGCCAGCAACGCGTGCTGCTCCCACCGGGCGGCCGTGTTGATGACCGCCGCATCAAGAACTCCCACCTCGCCCTTCGACTCCAAAATAATTTTTTCTAGGGCCTGCCGAAATGTTGTGACGGATTTTTTTACTCCGGTGCAACCTGGCGGAAGGGCGCAGGCGACAAGCCCATGTCTCAGGCTATTTCGGTTGCCGAGCGGGGCTCCGCCCTTTGATTTCGGGGGCTGATCGGTAGCCGGCAACGAAGTTGAATTGTTGACGGCTTCATTGACGGCCGGGTTGTCGTTTGTCGTAAGTGCTTGCTGCATAAGGCTATTTGGTTTCTGGCTAACTGATTCTGACTCAGTCTGGTTGCGGTTGATGGTCCAGCGGGAAGGGTGGCGATTGGGGTGGTCGTCGGCTTTACCTAGCTTCACACTCCATAGGCCAGATAGGACGGATGTTTTCTATTGTGCGCTCCTACTCTCCTCTCTCTTCTCTCTCCCTGTTTTCGTTTTTGAGTTGCTTAAAGAGACACAATGGGTTTCATCCGTCCTATCCGTCCTATTCGTCCTACTTGCGCGACTCAATTTGCTTGGCAATTCGCTCTTGCAGGTCCAGGCAAACGGTCGCTTCCACGTCGGTATGCTCGCCACTCCAAATCAATCCCTTGCCCCAGGCGTTTGTACGGTTCTGGCGCAAGCGTGGGAGCCTTCCCTCGGTGCAAAGCTGGCCGATGATCCTGCCGGCCGCGATAACCTTATGGTTGTCGTTGGTGGCCCAATTGAGCCAGCGGGCGACCGTGGCGGACGGGATCAGCACCTCTTCGCGATCGGTGGCATAATTGAGCGCTTCGAGTTGCTGGCGAAAATAATCCTGAATCAACTCCGCCTCATCCGCCTCAACATCAACGGCCCCTTGCCGCTCGGCGATGATCGCTTGGGCATCCGCCGGCTCTGGCAGGCGGGCGAGCACCGACTTCTCCCACGTTGCCCAGCGGCTGAATTGGGCGAGGGTTGCCGCGTCGGTCCGCAGACAGCCAACCAGATCCGCGATGATCGCTTGGCGGTGATCGAGAATAAACCGCAGAGTTTCCTCTTCCCAATTCCCGGCCCGAGTGGGACGCTTCACTTTGATGATGACCGCCCGCTGGGCCATGTCGGTCGAAAGCGAAGCGCCGTTCAGAGTGCAAAACCAGGTGATCGTATTGGGCCGCTGGCCCTCTCCGACGTACATTCGCTTCCCGCTGATGATCGGGGCGGTGATGAGGGCCTCTAGTTCCGACCAACTGAATTTCAGCGTTTTCAGGTTGTCGAGCAGCGCCACCCGCTTCGTTAGTGCTTCCGGCGAAAGCAGCCGGGCCTTGATTTCGCTGATGGGCTCGTTGTTGCTGAAACTGACGATGCCGCCAGCGACGTGGCCGATCATTTCGGCCAGCTTCGACTTGCCGGCCCCGCGGCCGTCGTCCGACGTGATGACGAAACAAGGCCGAGCCCCGCCGTGGCCACCCCAAACGACCGTCATAAGGGCCGCTTGGATCAAATCGCGATCGATTGGGGCCGCCGGCTGAAATCGGTTGATTAGTTCGGCGAGCTTGTCGCCGTCGCCCGACTCGATTGCTTGGCAAGCGTAATAGTGGCCGGCGATCGGCGGCTCATGGGGCATTTCCTCAACAGCTTGATACCGTTGCGATGTTCGCCGGAGTTCTGCAAAGACCTCTTCCCGGCCGACGCAGCCGATGACCTTGTGCCAATCGATTTTTCCGACGCGAGATTGCAGCCAGCCGAATAGGGCGGCCGATTTTTCCAGCCAGCTAACTCCGTGATCGTCGATAAACAGAGATTGATCGACTCGTCGCGGCCAGTTTTTCGTTCGCTCGCGAATTCGCGATAGAACTTCAGACATAACGAGGGGAACAATTTTTTTCGTTTCCGCGCCTTGCTCGTCTTCGGAGATTTCAACGGTTGCGTTTGTGACTTCTTCGGGAAGGACCGGCGCAGCCGATTGCGTCGGCTGCCAGATTGGGCAAGATTCAGCCAGGGCCTCTAGGTCTGCATAGGTGCGCGGAGTCAGTTTCGCCGTTGGCGGATCAGCATTCGCAATCGCACCCGCCGCTGGCAGCAGAATCGGTGCCGAACCGCCACCAACCGAACTATCGAGCAGCATGGGCATCGGCCCTCCCCTAATTGAGCTTGTGCGCGAAACGAGTTGCGATTGATTTCTCCGTCGCTTGCATGCTGGCGGCGAGGTGCATCCGGCATAGGATGCGAGGATTGGGGCCGGCGAGATAGTCGGCCGTGAACTCTCTGAGCACGCCGCGGGCGAGTAGATGGGCCTCCCAAGCGGTCAGGTCGGAGCCGTCGCGGTCGATAATGTCGGCGTGCCAAAAGTTGCCGGACATAGCCGCCCAGGCGATGACGACGCGATCCGCGAGGGCGATATTTGGGCCGCTGTTTGCCAGCGGCGGCCGAGTGCTGCTAGATTGCATGAGGTGCTTTGGTTTGCGCCCTGCCAGGCTTGGTTGCCGCCGGCGGGGCTGGATATTCGGCCGGCTCGGCGGTGGGTTACGCCCCCATCGCTGAGCCGGCTGTTTTTTCGGGCAAATCAATAATCGCGAACGGCCAGCGGAGCGCTGCCTTGTAGCTCATTAGTCCCGCTGGCCGCCGCATTTTCTTCCGGCCGTGATTTCACAAACGCGATGAAATCCTCGCCCAGCACGAAGATTTTTCGGCCGAGCCTTCGCACGCGCAGGCCAGCGGCCCGAGCTTCGCGGTAGGCGTGATCGCCAAGCCCCATGCGGCGGCGAAGCTCGCGAACTTCGTAAATCTCTTCGGGGCGGATGACGCCAGGGGAGTGGTTAGCCATTGGCCGCGGCCCCCGAGGGTTGCGGGGCCGGCTGCATTCGCAACGCAATCGTCCGGTAGCAATGCTGAAGGTCGATCGCCGCCAGGATGATCGTGAAACCGCAGTCATTCCCGACGGCTGTTTGCGGCCGTATCAACCGGGCTTGAAGCTGTTCGCCGGCGGCAATGAGGATCGTCTCGCCACGCGCGAAGGCCGCCAGAATATCGGCCACCGTGGTTTTGCGAAGGAACTCAGCCAGCGGCTCGATTGAGGCAAGCGACGCTCCCTTGCGGCGCAGGGCCGCGATGATGCCGATCGCCATCAGCCCGCGAACGTCAAGCCGGCGGGTTCGCTCGCCCGGCTGTTCGATGATCGGAACAAGGCGGTCCCTGATCCAATTTTCCAGCGCCTGGACTGTCACCCCGTACAAGGCGGCAGCCTTGGGCGGGGTCCACGTCATTTCGGCAATTGGTGTATCCATCTATCAGGGATACACCATCCGACCGAAAACACGCAAACGCGCGCACCATCAAAAACACCGCAGAAAACAAGACGTTTTCATGCGGCACCGAAAATTCCGAAAAAATCTTCCAAGAAATGTCGCGGGCCGGCGTGACTTTGCAGCCGCGCCGGCCCGTCAACGATACGGTCAACTTTATCGCTGGTTTTCGACCATCGGCCAATCCGGCGGCTGGCATAAACACGCCAAAAACACCGAATCAACATCCAATCGAAAGTGGCAGTCGCCCTCTGAATCAGTTAGTCAAGGTTCAAATCCTTGCTCCGCAACTGGGGAGGGCGTGCGGGGCGGGAAGCGGGAGAAGGCGAGGGAACGCAGGGGGGCGCGTTTAGGGGTAGCGGCGGCGAATTTCGGGGGGGCGGGGTGGGGGAATCTTGACTCCAGCGTCTCGCATGGCGCGCTCTAGCGCGGCGATGGTTTCGGGAGCGGGACGGAAGTTGCCGGGACGATGGCCCTGGGCAATCAGGAGGGGAGTCCAGCCCCACTTGTTCTCGCGATTCCAAACCGCGATATCGGCCCGGCGCTCGACCAGCAGCTCGACGACCTTGGGCAGGCTTTGGTAGGCCGCGCCATGCATGGCCGTTTCGCCATTCTTATCGACCGCGTTGATGTCCGCCCCCAGGTCGAGCAGCAGGGCGATGGCCACCAGTGCCTCGTCTTCGGTGGCGGCCGCTTCGTCTCCAGCTGCCAATGCCCCGACGCCGGCTGCCGCGAGCAGCGGGGGGCTGCCAACCGCATTGGCAAGTTTGGGATCGGCTCCCAGTTCCAATAGCAAACGCATCAGCGGGACATCTCCCGTGCGGGCCGCCAGCAAGAATGGGGTCGAGCCGGTGGTGGTGAACCGGCCGCGGCCCGATTCGCCATTTTGGAGGCGAATATTGACCTCCGCGCCCCGCGCGACCAGTTCCCGAACGAGGTCGAGGCTCCCCAGGCTGCCCGAACCGATGGGGGGAGGATCGCCGTCGCCGCGAATCGGTTTGCGGACCCAGGTGAGGGCGTGCAACGCGGCATAGCCCGCCGGTTGGAGATTGGGATCGGCCCCGGCCTTGAGCAGGTCGGCGGCCAGCTCGAAGTGTCCGTTCTCGACGGCCAAGGTCAGGGGAGTGAAAGCCTTGCCCCCCCGCTCGGGACGCAGCGGGGCGTTGATATCCGCCCCCGCGGCAAGCAGCTTCCGCACCACCGCGCCCCGCGATTCGCGGATCGCGAAGAAGAGGGGGGTGAACCCTGAAGCCAGCGGTTCGCGAAAATCGGCTCCCGCCTCCAGCAGAGCCGCGACGACCTCTGTGTTTCCCTCGGCGGCGGCCCACATGAGCGCGGTTTGCTGCTGCCGCTCGCGGGCGTTGACCTTCGCGCCGCGAGCCAGCAGCGCCCGCACCGGTTCGATCCGCCCGGTGCGCGCGGCGGTCATCAGCGGTGTCTCGCCGCCGGGGAGTGCCGCGTTCGGATCGGCACCCGCCGCGAGCAGCCGTTCCACGATCGCGCCGTTGCCGTTGGTGCAGGCGAGCGAGAGGGGGGGCACGCCGTACCGATTCGTGGCGTTGACCTCCGCGCCGGCGGACAGAAGTCGCTGGACCAAATCCGCGTCGTCATGGTAGCTGGCCCAATGCAGCGCGGTCATGCCGTCGGCCTGCGGAGCATTGACCTCGGCTTTGCTGTTCAAACCGGCGCGAACGGCGGCCGCGTCTTGGCGTTCGGCGGCATCTGCCAGGGGCGCATCAGCGCCGCACGCGGCAGCGCAGTGCGCCAGCAGCAGGATGGGCACCACCAGCAGGACGAGCGCCGCACTCCCCTTGTGGATCATTCGCATCGGGGCACCTTACATCGCCAGCGGCTCGAAAAGATCGTCGATCCGGCCGCTACTGTCGGCAAACGACTCCAGCGGCACCCCCACCTTGTCGAGCAGCGTCAGGTGCAGGTTAGCCAAGGGGGTCGGCCGCTCGTAGCGAATGTGCCGGCCCCCGCGCAGGTTTCCGGCCGCTCCGCCGGCGACGATGATCGGCAAATTCATGTGGTCATGGACGTTGGGATTGCCCATTCCGCTGCCGTACAGATAAAGGACATGATCGAGGAGCGACCCGCTCCCTTCCGGGGTGTCCTGCAGCTTTTGCAGGAACTCGGCGAATAGCCCGACGTGAAAGCGGTTAATCTGGGCGATTTTGGCGATCTTTTCCGGGTCGTTGCCGTGGTGCGAGAGGGGGTGATGCGGCTCGGAGACGCCGATTTCGGAATACACCCGGTTGCTCGTTTCACGGGCCAATTGAAAGGTAATGACGCGGGTGATGTCGGCCTGCAAAGCGAGCCGCTGCAGATCGAACATCAGCCGGGCATGGTCGCCGTAGGCGGTCGGCACACCGGTAGGCCGGTCGCGGTCGGGAAGGGGATGCTCGGTGGCGGTGGCCTCGGCCTTTTGGATGCGGCGTTCCACATCGCGGACCGAATCGAGATACTGATCCACTCGGCGGCGATCGGCCGGTCCCAGCGTTTTTTGCAGGCGGACCAGCTCGTCGCTCACGGAATCGAGCAGACTGGCCCGCCGCCCCAGGGCGGCGCGGCGATCTCCCGACTGCTGCTCGCCAAAGAGGTTCTCGAACACGATCCGCGGATGGGCTTCGGGAGGGAGCGGTGTCGTGGGACTCGACCACGACAAGCAGTTCTGATAGACGCAGGCATAGCCGTTGTCGCACTGGCCGACGACGGAGAGCAAATCCATCGACAATTCGAGCGAGGGGAGCTGGGTGTCGCGTCCCAGTTGCCGGGCCGCAATTTGATCGACCGTCGTCCCCAGGCGATAGTCGGTGCTTTCGGTCCGTTTTGCCTTGGCGGCGCTGAGAAACGAGGCGTTCGACGTGGCGTGCGTGCCCGGATACGCGTTGCGCAGCTCCAGGTTCGAGATAACCGCGATTTGTTGTTTGACCGGGGCCAGGGAAGCGAGCGTCGGCGAAAGCTCATCGAGCCGCGGGCCGCTCGGCGTCCAGCGCGAGAGATCCGACCCCATTGGCATATAGACGAAGCCGAGCCGCCGGAGACGGGCCGGGCTGGCGGCCGTTGCCCCTTGGGCGGTCAGCGGCGGAATCATCGCCTCCAGGAGCGGCAGGGCCAGCAAAGTTCCCGCGCCACGCAAGAAGGTTCGCCGCGGCAAACAGCGTTTCGTTACGATCATGGAGCTTTCCTCATCTGAAATGGCACGCTCCGGGCGATGCCCAGCACCAGCGACGAGAGCCGATAATCCTCGGCCTTCGCGTCGCGCACGATCTGGCGCACGGCCGGGGCGTCGAAATGCTCGACCCCGCGCCCCAGGCCAAACGCCAGGAGCCGCTCGGTGAGCGTGCCGACGAACCACTCCGGCTGAGCGAGCAAAGCGCGCTCGAGTCCCGCGATACCGGTGAATTTGCCCCCATCGGCCATGCCGCCGGCGGCGTCGATGGGGATGCCGTCGTCAAATTCCCGCCAACGTCCGACCGCATCGTAGTTTTCGAGCGCGAAGCCGACCGGGTCCATCTGCCGGTGGCAAACGGCACAAGCCTCGTTTTTGGCGTGCTGTGCCAGCCGCTCGCGAATCGGCAGCTTGCTGGAGACGGTGTTGTCGGCCAGGGCGGGGACATCGGGAGGGGGTGGCGGCGGCGGAGAACCAACCAGGTTTTGCAGCACCCAGTGCCCCCGAATCACGGGGGAAGTGCGGGTGGCGTAGGACGTGACCGTGAGGATGCTTCCCTGCCGCAGCAGACCGCCGCGATGGCTTCCCTCGTCGAGCTCGACCCGGCGAAATCGGCTGCCGTGGACATGGGGAATGCCGTAATGCCTGGCCAGTCGTTCGTTCAGCCAGGCCTGGTTGGTCGCCAGTAGCTGCAGCACGCTGCGATCGTCGCGGAGCACGCCGGCCACCAGAAGCTCCGTCTCGCGTCGCATCGCCTGACGCAGGTTGTCATCAAAATCGGGAAACAGGCGCATGTCGGGAGTGACGGCTTCGAGATTGCGGAGATAGAGCCACTGCGCGGCAAAATTGGTGACGAGCGATTGGGATCGCTCATCGGCCAGCATCCGGCGGACTTGCCGTTCCAGCTCGGCGGGCTCGCGCAGCTGGCCGCGCTCGGCGGCCGCCAGCAACTGCTCGTCGGGCAGGCTGCTCCACAAAAAGAACGACAATCGCGAGGCCAATTCCCACGGGGAAACTTCGTAGGAATCGCCGCTGGCGACCTGGGGGGGATCGCGCTCGATGCGAAACAGGAACTGCGGGTTGACGAGCAGGGCCGCGAGAGCCATTTCGATTCCCGACTCGAAATCGCCGGTCGCGCGCCCTTGCTGATAAAAATCAATCAGCCGGTCGAGCTCGTCGTCCTGAACCGGCCGCCGGAAGGCCCGCCGCGCGAGCCGCGCCAAAATCCGCCTGGCGCAATCCACCTCGTCGGCTTCGCCGGTCGGCCGGCAAGTGAAAATGGCTTGACGCGACGGGGTGTCGCCCGGCGCCCCCGCTTGAAATGGGCCGTCGATCGAGACTTCGTACACCGCCGGGCCCAAGCGGGGGTGCCGATAGTAGTTGAAATGAACATTGAGCGGCTGGCGGGTCGTTTCGAGCAGCGACGAGGATTTTTTCGGGAAAGTAACCCCCAACTGGTGAGGCCCGCCGGAAACCTGCACGCGGCACGACAAGTGGGCATCGACCTCCTGATCGCGGGCCCCCTTGGCTGGCGG
>JANRLS010000088.1:0-19647 GCA_033762315.1 Pirellulaceae bacterium | reverse complement strand
AGACGATGTCCGGCACCACGCCGAAATGCTCCAGGGCGAACATCTTGCCCGTCCGCCCCATGCCCGATTGCACCTCGTCGGCGATATAGAGGATGCCGTGCCGGTCGCAAATCGCGCGCAACTGTCGATGGAACTCAGGCGGCGGGACGATATAACCCCCTTCCCCCTGAATCGGCTCGACGATGATTCCCGCCACCTCCTGCGGAGCAACCGTGCGGCGGAACAGGTCTTCGAGCTGATTGAGCGATTCGAGGCAGCAGGACGCCGATTTTGCGTTACGAGTTTCGGACTGCGGATTGGAGAACGACTCCGCTTCCGGCATTCCGCGATCCGCGATTGGCAATCCGCAAGCGCGTTTTTCGCATCGGTAGCAATTCGCATAGTCAATATGACTCACCAGCGGAATCAGCGGCGCAAAGCCGCGGCGCTGCACGACCTTGCTGCCGGTGAGCGAGAGGGCCCCCATCGTCCGGCCGTGAAAGGCCCCGAAAAAGGCGATCATGTGCTGGCGGCCCGTGTGGTAACGGGCCAGCTTGAAGGCCGCCTCAACCGATTCGGCCCCGCTGTTGGTGAAGAAGACCCGCTTCGCCTCGCTGCCGGGGGCCAGTTCGGCCAGTTTGCGGGCCAGGTCACCTTGCGGCGCATAGTAGAAGTCGGTCCCCGACATATGCAACAGCTTGGCCGCCTGCTGCTGGATGGCCGCGACCACCTGCGGGTGGCAATGCCCCGTCGAACAGACCGCGATGCCGGCGGTAAAATCGAGAAACCGGTTGCCGTCCACATCCTCGATGACCGCCCCGTAGCCTCGCTCGACCGCCAGCGGATAGACGCGGGTGTATGACGGCGAGGTATAGCGCTCGTCGGCGGCAATCAGCGCCGCTCCCTTCGGTCCTGGCAATTCGGTGCGCAGAAAGGGAACCAGCAAGTCGGTCGTGGCGTGCGGCATGAGAAGACCCTCCCTGGATATCGTAGGGGGTCATCATCGCCGGACAAGCAAGCTCCCGTCCAGAGCGCTCGCGGTGGGTGTCGGGAAGTAGCGGATTTGCCGAGGAAATTGGCAGCGCAGGCGGGTTCGATTCAACGCAGAGTGGCGGAGGTCGCAAAGTGCGCAGAGAGGCGAAAGAGCGTGGGAAGAGAAGGGAATGCGACGGCTGGACTTCGCCCCGATCCAGGGCAAACCCTAGAATAGTGAGGTCGGCATTTTTCGCTGCTTACCTTCGCGCCTTTGCGGCCTCCGCGGCTTTGCGTTGAATTCCTCACGGCTCCCTTGTCCAAGCTCCACCGCCATCAGGAACCCCCGCCATGACCACCGGCCCCCATGCCGCCATTCCGGTCACGACCAACCGCGAGCGGTTCGCGGTCCAACTGTTCGATGCCCTGTGGGAAACCTACCGCCGCCGCGTGTCGTACGTGCAAGCCTACGAGCAAGTCATCCGCCAGGCGGGGGCGACGTTCGTCAACGATCACATCGCCTTCCGCACGCTCGCCACCCAGCAACCGCTGGCGGGAATCGCCTCGATCTCGCGGATTTTCGAAGCCCTTGGCTACCGGGCCGCCGGCAGCTACCACTTCGAGGACAAACAGCTTTCGGCCATTCACTTTCAGCACGCCAACTCGCAATTTCCCAAGCTCTTTATCTCCGAACTGAAAACTTGGGAACTCCCCGCCAAAGACCGTGAAATCATTGCCCGGACGCTGAAAAGCCACCGCCCGCCAGTGAGCGAAGCGACTCTCACCGCTCTCCATCAACTCGACTCCTCTGAACCCCGAACCCCGAACCCCGAATCCCTCCTCTCCTCCGTCCTCGCCCAATTTCACGACCTCCCCTGGCTCCTGCCGCGTCGCGAAGACGTGATCGAGCTCAACAAGACCAGCCAGTATGCCGCCTGGGTGCTGGTTCACGGCTACAACGTTAACCACTTCACGTCGCTGATCAATTCGCACGGCGTGCCGGCGTTGGCGGACATCGAAAAAACGATCGTTGCCCTGAAAGCCGCCGGCGTGCCGATGAAATCCGAGATTGAAGGAGAGCGGGGGAGCAAGCTCCGCCAGACCGCCACCGAAGCGGTGACGATCGACGTGGTGGTCCACGAGAAGGGCGTGCCGATCACCATGCCGTGGACTTATGCCTATTTCGAGCTCGCGCAGCGCGATACGGTGGTCGATCCGGCCACCGGCAAGACGGTCCGCTTCGAGGGGTTTCTCGGGCCGCAGGCCACCAACCTGTTCGAGATGACGCGAGTCAAGTAAAACAGGGCGGGGCCAGGGATCGGCCGGTTTTCGTCCTCGCACCCCGCAATTCCCTCATGGCCACCGCTCCTGTTTTGATTGCCGGCCGTTGGCGTCCCGCCAATACCGCCGGCACGTTCCGCTCGGAAAATCCCGCCACCCGCGAGCCGCTGCCGGAGGAATATCCCGTCAGCAGTTGGGCAGACTGCGACGAGGCACTCGCGGCCGCTACCCTGGCCGCTGAGGAACTGCGGACCAAAGGTGGCGACGAGATCGGCGCGTATCTCGAAGCGTTGGCCACCCGAATTGAGGCCCGCAAAGACGAGCTGGTGAAGATGGCCAACGCCGAAACTGGCCTCCCCGCCTCGCCGCGCCTCGAAGGGAACGAACTCCCTCGCACGACCAGCCAGCTTCGCCAGGCCGCCGCCGCCGCACGCTCGGGGGCCTGGGCCTTACCGACGATCGATGCCCCCAACAACATTCGCTCCATGCTTGGCCCGATCGGCCCGGTAGCGGTGTTTGGGCCGAACAATTTTCCCTTCGCCTTCAACAGCGCGGCGGGTGGCGATTTTGCCGCGGCCATCGCGGCGGGTAATCCGGTCATCGCCAAGGCGAATAGCTCGCATCCCGGCACCACCAAGCTGCTCGCCGAAGAAGCCTTCGCCGCCGCCCAATCCACTGGCATGCCGGCGGGCCTGGTGCAGCTGATTTATCGAACCGGCCATGCCGATGGCGAGCGGCTGGTTTCCGACCACCGGATCGGTGCCACCGGTTATACCGGCAGCCGCGGGGCAGGCCTCGCCCTCAAAGCCGCCGCCGACAAGGCCGGCAAGCCGATCTTCCTGGAGCTGTCGAGCGTCAACCCGGTCGTGATTTTGCCCGGCGCGCTCGAGGAAAAGCTGGACGACATCGCTGGCCAGTTCACCACCAGCTGCCTGATGGGAACCGGCCAGTTTTGCACCAATCCGGGCCTGGTGCTGCTCTTGGCCGGGCCGACGACCGAGAAGTTCATCGTCCTGCTCACGCAAAAGTTCCAGTCTGCGCCGGTGGGGACGCTCCTCTCGGCTGCCGTCGCCAAATCGCTCACCAGCGGCATCGCCACACTTACAGCGGCCGGAGCAACGGTGCTGGTCGGCGGTACCAGCGGCGGCGGCAAAGGGCACAGCCACGCCAACACCCTGCTGCGGGCGAGCGGCAAGCAGTTTCTCGCCGCTCCCGAAGCCTTGCAAACCGAAGCCTTTGGCAATGCCTCGCTGCTGGTCGTGGCCGAAAACCTCGACGAAGCGGCCGCCGCCATCGATCACCTGGAGGGAAACCTCACCGGCTGCCTCTATTCGCACACCGGCGGGGCTGACGACATGGCTTACGACCGGCTCGCCCCGCGGTTGCGGCCCAAAGTTGGCCGGCTGCTCAACGACAAGATGCCGACGGGCGTGGCCGTCAGCCCCGCAATGAATCACGGCGGTCCTTATCCCGCGACCGGCCATCCCGGCTTCACCGCCGTAGGCATTCCCGCCTCGCTGCGGCGGTTCGCCATGCTGCAGTGCTACGACGGCGTGCGCAGCCACCGGCTGCCGAAGGCGCTGCGGGATTGAGCGCTACTTCGCTCCCATTCGCACCGCGCCGTCGAGGCGGAGCACGCTGCCGTTGAGCATGGGGTTTTCGATGATCTGCTGCACAAGTTGGGCAAATTCGTCGGGCCGGCCAAAGCGCGGGGGAAAGGCCGATTGTTCGGCAAGCGAGTTGCGAACGCCGTCGGGCGCACCTTGCATCATGGCTGTGTCGAAAATGCCGGGGGCGATGGCGACGACGCGGATGCCAAACCGCGAGAGCTCGCGGGCGGCGGGAAGTGTTAGCGCGGCGACGCCCCCCTTGGACGCTGAGTAGGCCGCCTGGCCAATTTGCCCTTCGAAGGCGGCAACCGACGATGTGTTGACGATGACGCCCTGCTCGCCGTCGGCATTGGGTTCGTTCTTCGCCATCGCGGCGGCAGCCAGGCGGAGCATGTTGAAGGTGCCGATCAGGTTGACCTGAATCACCTTCTGGAACAGGGCCAGGTCGTGCGGCCCCTCGCGGCCGACGATGCGCGCAGCGCCGAGAATGCCCGCGCAGTTAATGAGGCCATGCAAGCCGCCGAACTGGCGAATCGCCAGATCGACCGCGGCCTGGCCGCTCTCGGCGGAAGTGACATCCGTGGGCACAAATAGGGCGGATCGGCCAAATTCCGCCGCGAGCGCATTTCCCAAGGCGGAATTCAGATCGGCGACAACGACATTCGCCCCCAGGCCGGCCAAGCGGCGCACGCAACCCGCGCCGAGGCCCGAAGCGCCGCCCGTGATGAAGAAGGTGTGGTCAGACAGCTTCATAACCGCGGCAGGTTGGAAACCTGCCCCACTACTTGCCGACTTTCGTCGGTTCGTATTTGTGATCGCGCTTGCGGACCACTTCCGCCTTCACGATCTTGTCGGGGGGAGTCGCGCTGGGAGATTCGGGATCGCGGCGCTGCAGCTTGGCAAGGACATCCATCCCTTCAATCACCCGGCCGAACACGGTGTGCTTCTCGTTCAGGTGCGTCGTCGGGCGGAAGGTGAGAAAAAACTGCGAGCCGCCCGTGTCTTTGCCGGCATGGGCCATGCTCATCGTGCCGCGAAAGTGCATGCGGGCATTGGGGAGGTCGCATTCGCAAGGGATTTCGTAGCCCGGGCCGCTGGTGCCGTCCCCCTTGGGGTCGCCTCCCTGGGCCATGAAACCGGGTAGGACGCGGTGGAAGGTAAGGCCGTCGTAAAACTTGCTTTCGACGAGGCTCACGAAATTGCCGACGGTTTTTGGGGCTTCGTTTTCGAACAGTTCGATCACGATCGGACCTTTGCTCGTTTCCAGCTTGACCCGCGGCAGATCATTTTTGGCGGCCTCTTGCTCGCGGATTTTGGCCTCGGCGGCCCAGAGCTTTTTCTGATCGGGAAGCTCGGCCAGCAGTTGCTTGCCGTCGCCGCTGAGCTTGCCTGCCTTATCGGCACGGGTAAGGAACTTTTCGGCCGTTTCGTAGTCGTCGGACTGGAAGGCTGCTTCGCCCCCAATGGCATACAACACTTCTTCGGTGCAATCGTGATCGGCCAGCAGCTTGGCCAGCTTGACGGCGGGCTCGAAGTCGTCGCGGCGATAGTCGTAGGCCACCATGCCGATCAGCATTCGCGTGACCGCCGGGTCTTTATTGGGCTCGGCGAGGTAGGCCGCTTCGGCGGCGGCTCGCAGGGTGGGAAGCAGCTTATTGCTCTGCTCGACCAGTTCGGTGTACTGCTTCTTGATCTCGTCGCGGGTGGCGGCTGAGTCTGTTTTGCGATAGGTGTCTTGTAGTTCGGTCAGCCGCTTGTCGAGCGCCGTCCATTCGCGATTCGCGGCAGCAAACTTGCCGGCAGGCGAATCCGGGGCGGGCTCTTCTTTCTTCGGCTCTTCTTTTTTAGGATCGGCTGAAGTTTCGGCAGTCCTTTTGGGGGCCTCGGCGGGCTTATCTTTGGCGGCGGGGGGATCTTCGGCCCAAACGAGAGCGGGAATCAGCAGGATCGCGAGAGAAAACAGTAGAATTCGCATAGGTTTTTGGGTGGTTGTGGGAGATCGCGCGCTGCGAAATGTTCGGAGGGGAACAGAAGGCCGCGAAGATCGCAAAGAATCGAGGAGGGGAGTTGGCAACGACGCTAAACAGCAACCTCAGCCCCAATTTTTAGACGGGCCAGCCGCGGTTGGCAACGGTGCGAGCGGTGCCGCTCTCTCAGGCCGCGCGCTGATAGAGCCAAGCATTGCCCGCTTTGCCACAGACGGCGGCGGCCCCGGTGTGGCGCAGGCAATAGGCAATTCGCTGCGCAATCCAGCGCTTAACGCCGAGCGCCTCGGCCAGGTGTCCGGTGTGAAACGGCGCGGCAAGGCTCTTCGGCACCAGCTTCCACAGGTCGGCCGTCGTTTGGAACCGGGCGACGCTTTGCACCGCGAGGAGCGACTGGTCCTCGACCTGAAAGTCCTTGGCCCGCCAGCGCCGCCGGCGGCCGTGCCCCGGATAACGCCGCTCTTCGATCTCGACAAGCGGCGTTTCGAGCGTCAGATTCGGATGCGGAAAAACCCGCGTGAAATAGACCAGCTCCTCGAACAGATCGAGAATCGAGCCCCGCTTGGGGCTGAATTTCCGGCCGATTTCCTTTCCCCCCTTGCGATTCAGGCTGACCAGCGTCTTGCGCACCACCAGCGGCTTAACGACCAATACCCGGTGGCTCTCTAGCAGGCGACGGATCTTGTCGCGAATGGCGGCCAGCGAGCCGTGCTGAATCTCGATCAGCTCGTCCCCCCGCACCGCGTCAATGCGATACCCCGCGAGCCGCTCTTCGGTGCGGGCCTCGTGCCCGGCATAGAGGGCCTTTAGCTGGCGGTGGAGCGAGGTTTCCATGGCGAGAGGATAATTGCCGATGGGCAAGCGGGCCAAGAGCGGAATGGCGATTGGTCCGTTGCCCTTGGTCCGTTCTCCGTTGCAGGAGAGTCTTGAGAGCGGACCACGGGCTAAGGGCCAATAACCTCCTCCTTCTCGTCGCCTGTTTTCGTTACAATGCGGCTTCCTCGCAGTGAGCCGCGCCGATGCCTGACAAAAGCCGCATTCTGATCGCCGACGACAATCAGCCCAACCGGGAACTGCTTGAGGCGTATCTCGCCGGGATCGACTGCGAAACGGAAATGGCGGTGGATGGGCAAGATACGCTGGCCAAGGTGAAGTCTTTCCGGCCCGACCTGATCCTGCTCGACGTGATGATGCCCAAGCTGTCTGGGTTTGAAGTCTGCCAGAAGCTCAAAGCCGATGCCGCCACGCAGAAGATCATGATTCTGATGGTCACCGCCCTCAACGAGGCGGGCGACATCGAACGGGCCGTCAAGGCCGGCACCAACGACTTCATCTCCAAGCCGGTGAACCGCTTTGAGCTGACCCGGCGGGTCGAGAACATGCTCGAAGTGAAGGATGTGCGCGACGAAAACGAGCGTCTGCGGCAGTATATCGAGCGGATGGAAGAGTCGAGCCGGGCGAAGAAATAGCGGCCCCCGCGTAGTGCTTGCATGTATCGCGCGGGGGACTAGATTGAAGGGAAGCTCCCACCTCTGGCCCGCGAGGCTGCCATGTCCGAACCCGAAGCGAAACCGGCGATTGTGCAGTGGTTGCAAGAGCGGGGCTATTCGTCCGAGGAAATCGCTCGCATTTTGGCCCGGATGGCCGACCACGACGAGAAAACCGTCCGCGATGCCGTCTTCGATTCGATCGGCCAGGGATCGATGAACCTGGATCAGATCATTCGCGAAGCACTGGGGAAGTAGCCGTCGCCGGGCTTAGAAATTGGCCCCGGCACCGGTATTGACCGGCCCAACCATGTGGAAATGGTTGTGATCGATGTAGATCACTTCCTGCGAGTCCTCGTCGGTCAGGGTGTGCGGAATCGGCCAGCCGACGCGGGTGATTTCGGTGTAATACACCGTGCATTTATAGTGGCAGTGGTGCAGCTGCACCGGGCCGAGCAGCGGCACCACGCGCGGTTCATCCACATAATCCGCGATCTTCTCTTTCACGATGCGGACATTATTCCGCTGCCGTTCGTGGAGGAAGGGCAAGCCTCCCTGAATTGGATTGGCTTTTTCCAGGGCTCGCATCACTTCGTCGTCGCTGGGGGGATCAAGCGCGACCATCGGCCCGCCGGGAATGATCGGCCCGAGCACTGGCGCTCGCTCGTAACGCTCGTGGTTCCAGAACTGATCTTCCTTGATCTTCTGGAAATACGGGCTGACCGGAATCGGAAACGCGAAGGGGCCAAGGTCCGGGCCGCCACCCGCCAGATTGATGCAGCCGGTGTTGCCCAGCGCGAGAGTGGCCATCACCAGGGAGAAGGCCGCGACCAGCTTGCTGTACGACATGACTGAACCTCAGTGTTCACTCGCGAAGGGGGGCTTTCGTCTGTAAAAGCACCCTGGGCACCGCTGCCCGTCGTTCCAGGTCTATTTATCGTGAGAAGCTGTAACGAACTTGCGGATTTTTCGGATTAGGCGAAAAAAATCGGCAAAGCCAGGTTGGCAATGCTAGCGGCTGGGTGGCTGGATTTGGTCTCATCACCCAGCAAGCTGACGCGGCGGGTTCGTGTGGCGCTCCCTTGCTGAAGCGGCGGGTTAATTTTCCTGCCTGGCGCGACGGGCTTGTATCCGCAAGAAACGACAAACCTCCGCGAAGCTGGGCCTCGCGGAGGTCTTAGAAGTTTGGTCAGCCTTTGGCGGCTAGTGGTTGTACATCGAGCGGCGATCTTTGAAGTCAAGCATCCACCACCCGTCATCCCATTCCAGGGTCACTTTCCGCCAGCCCAGTGGCACTTGCGGGTAAGGATAGAACGGGCCGATGTAGGGCCAGGCGGTGGGAGAGTATTGCTTCGGATAGGTCACGGCCGCGTAGTTCGGGTAAGCGGCGTAAGATGGCCAAGCATAACCCGGCATGTTTGGATGATCGTAGCGGGCCGGGGCGATGCCGACGCCGCTGCCGGGCATGTGCATCGGAATCGGCGTGCCAGGAACGCCATCGATCACTTCCCCCTGGTGCGACACCGGGCGGGCTGGAGCGAACGCCAGCGGCACCTGGTTGCGAGTGCCAGCATAGACCGGCACCGGCTGGGCATAGGCCGGGGCATAGCCGGCGGCATAGGGATTCTGGCCGTAACCGGGTCCGTAGGCGGGACCATAGGGAACGGGCTGCTGACCCGGGGCCTGCGGAATCGGCTCGGCAGTCTTGACCAGCGGCTTGGCGGCGACGTTCTTCGCGACACCGGCGGTTTGCACCCCCGTGCCCACCGCGCCACCGTCCGTGCCGGCCGTTTGTTGAATTTCGGTGCTGATGGGCTGAGCGGCGATCTTGCTGGCGGCCGGAGCTTGGACGCTCAGGTCGTTCACCACCTGCTTGACGCCCGGAATGCGGCGGGCGACATCGAGCGCCTTGGCCTGCTGCTGGGTGCTCGAGACATGCCCCGACATCCAAACGGTGGCCTCATCGACATCGACCTTGATGCTGAAGCCCTTCAGCACGCCGGCCCTCTTCTCCGCCTCCAGCTTTTGGCCAATTTGCTGGGCGATTTCGTTGTCCTCTTGCTCGTCGCCGCGGACTCCGGCGGGAACAAGCCCCGCCATCGTCAGCATCGCCAGAGCGAATACATAGCGTCGCATCGGTCCCCCCTCCTGAGGTTCTATCTGGTCTGGCTGCCGCCGGGATTCGTCTCACCGGCGGGCTGTTCTCGCGGCGAGCGGCTCTGGGTCGAAACAGCCGCTGGCCAAAAGGAAAGCGGGCGGCCGCGGCATATCCGGCGCGAACCGGTTGCAGCGTCTGCCCGCTATTTACTTTCGTCAACCGCTCGTTCGGGCCGCAAGACTTTTTTCGATTTTGCCGGGTTTGGCGGTCCTGCGGAGGGCTCCCGAGGCCCGTGCGCGGCCGCTGCGCGCGAAGGTTTAACGCCTGGGAAAGGAGTGCGGCCCGCGGCCAAGCTAGCGAAGGAGCTAGCGGCGTTTGCTGGCCCTAAAACGCGGCCGGCGCCGCGCGGCCGAAGTCGGCGGTGCCTCCAACCGCCATGATCGAGAAGACCGTGCCGCTCCAAGCCCAGGAGCTGCCGTAGCACCCCATCGCATAGACCGTCGCCAGGCCGACGACCACCAGACAACCGACAAAGAGCGAGCGGCAAGCGCCGTGCAGCAGCGTGCCGTGTGGCATCCGGGCCAGCACCATGCTGACGAGGCCGACCAGCTGAATCGCGAACAGGGTCCACAAGAGCACGGGGTCAGCTAGCGTCGGCATTGGGCAGCGCTCCAAAGTCCGTTTCGGAAGCCCTCTCGCGGGAAGAGAGAGCACTGGGCGACTCATCCTGAGCCGCATCGCACCGGAGGACGGCGCGACGTGGCCGGGCATTGCGATTGGCGTGCCAATCGAGCCGGCATCAACATGATTTCTGGCAAACTTTGCGGCAACAGCAGAATTTGCCGCCGCGGCGAGATTGCGGCAAACTGCGTGGGCCGCGCGGCGAGCGTAAACTTTGCCGATTCCGGGGACTGGGCGTGTAAGAATTACACGGGTCCGCCGCGCGAGCTATTTCTCGGCGAGCTTGGCTTGCAAATCGACGAGCTGCGCCTGCCGGCTTTCGGGGCTGGCGCTGGGATCGAACGGAAGATTCCGGCGGCAGAGCTTCGAGAGATGCTCGGCGGCGGCGACACGCTGCTCCAACTCGCCACGATTGAGCAGCGCCAGCCACACCGCGCGGTCGTCGAGCAACCAGCCGGCGACGCGCTCGGGCGAATCGGGACTGGAATCGGCTACTTCGGCCAAAATGGCCCGAATTCGCCGCCGCTGTTCGGGATTCAGCTCGGCCAAACGCTGCTGGCGAAGGAATGCCAGCACCGGCTGCCCCGCCTGACGGAGCGCTTGATCGGCAGCTTGCCGCTGGGCGAAGCCATCGGCCGCGAGCTCATCGACCCAGGCTTGCCACTGGCCGCGCTGCGCGTGCATGTCGGTTCCGGCCCGGCTAATCAGGGCCTGTTCGAGGCGTGCTGCTTGCTCGGCCAAACGCCACTGCGGACGCAGCTCGGCCAAGAGCGGCAGCAAATGCTCGCCACAAGCCGCTGGCTCGACCAGGGCCAAATGCCACAACGTCGCGGCGCTAAACGGCTGCTTTTGACCGCCGATTTCGAGCGTCACCCCTCCTTCCGCCGGCTGAACATAGCGCAGCGCGGCTGTTCCTTGGCCGCCGCTTGCCAGAAGCAGCGTGCCCCGGTCGTCAATATCGAGGCCAATCTGTCGCTGGCCATCGTCCCATTCGTAGTGAACGAGCACCGCCGGCGGATGGGCCTGAATCGCCAGCGTCTCGCGCGTGGCGCACTGCTCGGTCGGCTCGACGATCGCCACGCAGTTGCCGCAGCGACTCGTTTGCACGGCGATTTTGCCGCCGATGATTTCGAGCCGCACCCACTTGCTGCCGGCCCAGAGGCTGGGGCTAGAGGGGGGACGTGGCTCCTCGGCTCGGAGCGGAAAAGACTGGACCGCGACGAGCGCGGCCGCCGAAAACAAGGCGATCCTCTGCCACATGGCGACACCCCTTGGCATCCATGCTAGGCGAACGTGGAGAGGATTTTGCGGTTTCCCATCGCAGTTCGCGGGGCAACCCTCGTCTCTTATATCGGAACTTCCCTCGATTCACCAAGGGGAAATTTAGGGAAATAAGCGATTTCAGTTTGGTTCGCCGTCCGCCACTAACCCACGGACAGGTTCCTGTTCAGTCGGCTAAAGCCGACTGAACGTACCTGACGCTCTCTGAGGATCGGACTTTTGCGAAATAACTTCGCAAAGCAGTCGATACTCCTCGCGCAAATTCGCCCATGCCGAACGCCCGCGATTGCCTAGGAAAGCTCGTACCCGCGCGATTAGTTCAATTCGCTTATCGTGCGAAATATCCGTCGTATCGTGAGGCACGAATCCTTCACCAACGTCAAATTTGCCTTTGAACTCGTTGCAAAAGCAACAGGCCAATGCGATGTTGCGATAGTCGGTTGCAGTATTCTTGATCCAAGTTCCAGACTCCTTGATTACAAGTCGGTACTTGGATGCAGGTAGGATGTGGTCATAGGAATATCCCCATCGGTAGGTTCCATGATCATCGACAAGGGAGGTATCGCAGTACTCGCACTTGAAATCGGCCCGTGGCCAGACGATGGCGCCGGTAATCTGCCACCGCGGAACGTTGAGGAGGGCAGTCGAAAAAGCATCCATTGCATCATGCCCCCTATTTCGCCAGCGACGCCTTCACCGGCGCTTCTTCGCCCTTCTCCGGCAGCTTCTCCAGGATTTCGAGCAGCACGTGGTCGGTGTCGAGCCCTTCGGCTTGGGCCTCGAAGTTGAGGATCACGCGGTGCCGCAACGCGGGCAGAAAGACCCGGCGGACATCCTCGAAGCTGACGTTGTAGCGCCCTTCCAAAAGGGCCCGCACTTTGGCGGCCAGGGCCAGGGTTTGCGCGCCGCGAGGACTGCTCCCCCAGCGCAAATACTGGTTAGTGATCGGCAAGGCATAGGGACCGTTCGGATGCGTCGCCAGGATCAGCCGTACGATGTAATCCTGCACGTGGCTGGCCAGGATCACGTCGCGAATCAGCCGTTGCCACTGCTTGATCTCGGTGCCGTCCATCACCTTCTCGGGCTTGATGTTCACCCCCTTGGTGGTGCGATCGACGATCGTCGCCAGTTCCTCGCGACTGGAGTAGCCCACGTCCAGCTTGAAGAGGAACCGGTCGAGCTGCGCTTCGGGCAGCGGATAGGTTCCTTCCTGCTCGATCGGGTTCTGCGTGGCCATCACGAAGAACGGCTTATCGAGCTCGTAGCGCACGCCGGAAACGGTGACGGTTCCTTCCTGCATGGTTTCCAAGAGGGCCGACTGCGTTTTCGGCGTGGCCCGATTGATTTCGTCCGCCAGGCAAATCTGCGTGAAGATCGGCCCCTTCTGAAACTCGAACACGCGGCGGCCCGCCTCGTTCTCGTTGATCATGTTCGTGCCGAGAATGTCGGAGGGCATCAGGTCGGGCGTGAACTGCACGCGGTTGAAGTTCAGGCTGAGGCACTCGGCCAGCGTGCGGACGAGGAGCGTCTTGCCCAGGCCCGGCACCCCTTCCAAGAGGCAATGCCCGCCGATGAACATGCTCGTCAGCACGCCGTGGACGATGTCCTCATGACCGACGATCACCCGGCCAATCTGCTCCTTGACCGAGGTATAACGCTGGCGAAATTTCTCGGCCTGCTGCTGCATCGACTCGCCAATACTCATGGAAGCTCCTCAGGGACGGGCAAGATTTGCCACGCATCGCAATTAGCCGGAAATAAACGAGTTGCGTCATCCTAACCACCCCGCGCGGCCAAGTCATCAGCCCCGCCGTCCCTGATATACTCCCTTGATGCTCCAAAAATTCCACGAGAAAAACCGCGACCTCATCGTCAACATCGGCGGCAAGCTGGTGCATCGCGACCAGGCGGGGGTCAGCCCGTTCGATTCGGTCGTCCAAGGGGGGGATGCCGTGTGGGAAGGGTTGCGGCTCTATCACGGCCGCATCTTCAAGCTCCGCGAGCATCTCGATCGACTGCGCAGCTCGGCCTTGGCGCTAGCTTTCGCGCAGATTCCCTCGCACGAGGCAATCCAGGCCGAGATCAGCCGCACACTGGCCGCGAACAACATGTCCGACGGCGTCCACATCCGGCTAACGCTGACCCGCGGCGTCAAAATCACCAGCGGCATGGACCCGCGGCTGAACCAGGCCGGGCCGACGCTGATCATCCTCGCCGAGCACAAGCCGCCAGTCTATGACAAAGGGGGCCTGTCGCTGGTCACCGCCAGCGTTCGCCGCTTCCCGCCCGATTGCCTCGACCCGAAAATCCATCACAACAACCTGCTGCAGTCGATCCTCGCCAAGATCGAAGCCAACACGGCCGGCGCCGACGATGCCCTGATGCTCGACACCCGCGGCTTCGTGGCCGAGACCAACGCCACGCACGTCTTCATCGTCTATCGGGGCGAAGTGCTGACGCCGCGCCTCGTCGCCTGCCCGGAGGGAATCACGCGAGCGACCGTGCTCGACCTGTGCCGCCGCCACGCCATTGGGCACGCCGAGCGCGACCTCTCGCTGACCGAAATCTACCGGGCCGACGAAATGTTCTGCACCGGCACGATGGGGGAATTGGCCAGCGTCATCCGCGTCGATGGCCGCACCATTGCCGCCGGTCAAGCCGGTCCCCTGACGCGGCGACTGAGCGAACTCTTCGCCGAGCTGACGCGGACGGAAGGGACGCTGGTGGTCGAGCCAGCCAATTCACCAAAGGGCTAGCTTCCCGCTCCCTTGCTTTCGGCCAGCGTGGAAAGGATCGGCCGGTCGATGCCGCCATCGTCGGGGCGGACGGCAATCACCCGCACCGCCGGCTGCACGACCTCCACCTCGACGGCTCGCGCGGGGGTGCGCCACAAGAGGGGCAGCGTGGCCAATCGTCCGACCGACGACAAGCCAAACAGGCACAGATAAGCCCCATAGGCCTCGCCGCAGCTTTGCAAAATCGCCGCCCCGATCAGGCTTCCCAAAACGAGTGCCGCGGCATTGCCGAAGTTGTAGATCGTCATCACTCCGGCCCGCGAATGCTTGGGAATCGCCTCGAAAAACATCAGCAGCATCGCCAGCTCATAGGCCGCCCACACCAGGCCGCTCACGAGCTGCACGATCGCGAGATACACAATTTGCCCGGAAATCAGCCACTCGAATTGGGCTACTCCCAGGTTCACCGGAATCGTCGTCCGCCAGACATCGAAAAATCCGGCGATGCACCAGAGGCTCGAAATCGGCACGATCGCGAGGCCTCCAATCCACAACAGCCGTCGCGCACCGGAATAGTGAGCCACGCGCCCCCAAAACGGCAGGGCAATCGCCTTGCCCAAAAAGCAAATGCCGATGAGCAACATGTAGTTGAAGTAGCCGAGGTCCATTTTCTCCTTGGCCAGCATGAACGGCGTGAAATACGGACCGGAGATTTGCACGACGACCTGCACCGCCAGCAGATACGCGATCAACGGTCCGCCAACTTCGCCGCTGGTGCGCGAAACCATTCGCCGCAGCGTTACCCGGCGGATCGAATACTTGCCGGCCGAGGGCTCGCTATGCTGGCTCAGAAAAGTCGCCGAAGCATAGCGGCAGATCGCGCCAATCACGAAAATTCCCACGAACGCAGCCAGCACCCAGCCGCCGGCCTTGCCGACTTGCAGCGCGAGGCCGCCAACCACGAACCCGAGCAGCGTGCAAATCTGGCTGATGCGCGCCCGGCAGGCAAAAAAGTTGGCCCGCACGCGCTTGGGAATGACCTCTTCGATCCACGTATTCCAGCCCGGGCCAGCAGCAAGGCTCGCCGCCCAGTAGATCGACGCGACGAAAAACACCCACGCCGCCGCGGGCCGCGGCGCAAGCCACGCCGCCCCCACCATGACCAGGAGTGCCGTCGCTTGGACCGCCGCGCAGAGCACCACCCATAGGCGATACGAGTGAAACCGCCGCAAGACGTGCGGAGTCGCCAGTTGGATCGTCGCCCCGGCGAGCATTGGCAGAGTCGCCACCAGGCCGGCAAAGGTTTCGCCCGTTCCCAGCGCGAGCGCGAACGCCGCGAAGTACGCCTCGCCAATGCCGATCATCACGCTATAGCTGGCGGCATCGCCGACGCTACACCGCAGGTCATGCCGGGGGGATGAGCGGGGCAAACGCGGGGGGGGCTCGGGCGAATTGGGCTCGGCCGGACGCGAAGCGGCAATCCGGGGGGCCGTGGCAACAGACATGGCGGCTCTGGCGGTGGCGGGCGGTTACATTATCTTACTCAGTGCGGTCATAACGGGAGAGAGGGACTGGTAAATAGCCGGTTGTGTTCGCCCCGGCAACCGCGAAATTACAATCTCAGCCAGCGGCTGGCCGCAAGTCGTTTGCTGACAACGCTTTCCATTCGGTCACGGCCGGCGTGGCGACTTCACATCGCCCACCCGGCCGGGGCCGGAAATGCCAATCATGTCCACCACCACCGTCGATAAATCGGGCGAGCGCGTGCAGCGGATGTTCGGTGAAATCGCGCCGAGCTACGACCGCATGAACCACTTGCTGTCGCTCAACATCGACCGCTACTGGCGATGGTGGACAGTTAACAAACTCCGCCCGACGCCGGGTGAGCCGATTCTCGACCTCTGTACGGGAACGGGCGATCTGGCCCTCGCCTTTCACCGGGCGACCGGCGGAAAAAGCGAAATCGTCGCGGCCGATTTTTGCCCGGAAATGCTCGCCATCGGCCGGCAAAAGCAAACGCGGCGAAAAATTGGCCCCGAACTGACGTTCGTGCAGGCCGACACGCAGCAGTTGCCGTTCGAGAGCGACCGCTTCGCCATCGTTTCCGTCGCGTTTGGCCTGCGAAACGTCGCCGACACGGGCCGCGGCCTCGCTGAAATGACCCGCGTCTGCCGCCCCGGCGGCCAAGTCGCCGTGCTCGAATTCAGCTCGCCACGCTGGCAGCCCTTCCGGGCGTTCTATCTGTTCTATTTCCGTCATGTCCTGCCGCGAATTGGCCAGCTTTTGGCCCGAAATCAATCGTCGGCCTACAGCTATTTGCCGGAAAGCGTCGGGCAATTTCCCGATGGTCAAGCCCTGGCCGACCGGATGACCGCCGCCGGACTGGCGGACGTCAAGTTCTGGCCGCTTACCGGTGGCATCGCAACCCTGTATATCGGCCGAAAGTGAACACACTTAGCGAGCCGTCGCGGCAGGTAGTCGCTCGATCTTCCACCGCTCGGTTTTCATGATGCCGACGCGCTGGCCATCGACCGGGCCGATGATGTCTTGCTCGACGACGACGTAGGCCAGCCCGGCATGTCGTGGTTCGGCCAAGGTGCGGCCGAAATGGGCTCGCACTTCCACCTCGCTGGCGACCTGGCCAAACTCTTGCTCGATCACCGGCGGCGGCACGATCCCCACCCCATATCCCAGCGGATTGCCGTCATAAATCCGTTGGCAAAGCCAATCGCGCTCGCTCAGTAGCTTCCCCGCGGGATCGAACACCCGGTAATTCGCGCACTTTTCGGGCCGATCGCGAAACATCGGTGCCGAGGTGAACGGATACAAATCCCCCGCCACCAGCGGCACCGCCACGTTCGCGACCAGCAGTAAGCCGGCCGCAATCGGTCCCCAGCCAAGATTGGTTGGTTCGGTTTCCAAGAGCCACCACCAACGATGCAAAAGTCGCCGCGGGTCCGCTTCGCCTGGCAAGAAGAGCGAGCTTCCCAGGGAAATCCAAGCGAACATTATGTCGTGCTCCATTCTCGCCGGCATCCGGCGCGAAGTCCACCGCCTGAATTTCAATCTCCGCCCGGCAAACAAAAAGGGGCCGAATTCTCGCGAATTCGGCCCCTCGGAATTTCTCTGGCTGCGCTGCGGGCAAGGGAGGAAAATTCCCTGGCTCACGCCGCGGGTTGGTGTGCCCGCACTACGGCTCGGGCTGCTCGATTCCCAGCTTCTCTTCCTCTTCTTCCTGAATGATGATCCGCGGCGTCACCATCATCATCAGGCTTTGGGCGTCGCGGCCAATGCCCACGTTCTTGAAGAGGCGGTTGATGTAGGGAACCTTGCTCAAGATTGGCACGCCGCGCTCGTTCCGCCCTTCGCGTAGTCGCTTGATGCCACCGAGGAGCACCGTACCGCCGTCGGGGACGCTCACTGTTGTCGTCACCGTGGTGAAGGCGAACGTCGGCAATTGCACCGTGGTGCCGGTCACCGTTCGCGACTGGTTCTGCGTCACGTTCTGATCCGGATTTGACGGATCCTGCACCACCGTGCCGCTGTTCGTCGTCACGCTCCCGTTGAAGGTAAAGGTATCCACGTCGCCGATCTGGCTGAAGAAGGGAACCAGCGTCAGCCGGACAAACCGGCGGTCCTTGGAAACCACCGCCTGCACGCTAAGCGAAGTCCCTTCGTTCAGCACCACGATCACCGGCTGGTGGGCGGCGGCAAAATCGCCGACCACCGGAATGACGCTCGTCACGAACGGCCGCTGCGAAGTATCCGACACGAACGCTTGCTGGCCGTTGAACAGCGTCACCTTGGGGGCCTGCAGAATATTCGTCCGGTCGTCCCCTTGGGCGGCTTGCATCACGAAGTACACCTCAATGTCGCTCAAAATCGCGAAGCCAAAGTTGGCCGCCGTGTTGGCGTCGAAGTTGCCGAACTGCGGCGTGCTGGAGCCAAAGCTCCCCTGGTTGAACTGCAAATCCAGGTCGGCCGTCGGTCCCGACGCCGTCCAGCCAATGCCGATGGCCTTGTTGTCGTCATCGAAGATCGAATTGACCGGCGATGAGGTGACGTTGTTCACGGTGTTCGGCAACTGGTCGATCTGGTTGGTCAGGTGGGTGTTGTCGTCGATGTTGAAGTCGAAATCGACGCCAATTCGCTCGAAGAACCGGTCGCTCAGGGTGATAAACCGGACCTCGATCGTCACCTGCAAATCTTGCAGGCGGCGCAGCTGTTCCAAAAGATCGGCGATCTGCTCGTGAACTTCCTGCGTCTGGCTGACAACCAGCGACAGGTTCGTATCGAAGCCCGAAATCGAGCCCGGTCCGCCCACCTCATCCCAACTTTGCGGGGCGATGGTCGTCGTCACCAGTTCGATCAGCGTGTCGAAATCGGCCTGCACTCCCCCCCCCATGCCGCCGGGACCGCCGGGGGCCTGGTTCCGCATGTTCGGCGCGGGGAGCATGTTGGCCATCCCCATTTGAGCCAGCACTTCGGGATTTTGCGCCGCCGCCAGGCCCGTGGTGCTCGGCGCGGCACTTTGTCCTTCGTTCTTGCCCAATGTCAGCGGCGCGGCCGACAGCGACCGGACCGGAGCCCCATAGCCCAGGGCGTTCATGCTCTCGCGAAGCGCGCCCGGCAGGCCAATGTTGTAGCTCGGCACGAAGTTCGGAATCGGCATGACGAGGTCCGCGACGTAGTACACCTGGGCGTAGGTGTTCGAGTCGCGGGTGTGCTCGCTCGTGATCCGCAGCACTTCGTTCTGAATGACGTAGCTCAGCTCCAGGGGCTGCAGGATCAGCGTGAGCGCGCTCCGCAGCGTCACCGGCTGGTTGAGGTTGATCGACACGGGGGTGTCGGTCGTCACTCCCTCGGCATGCAGCCCTTGCGGATCGAGATAGACGTTGACCCCCGCCATTTTGCTGAGGACATCCATCACCTCGGCTAGCGGACGGTTGTCGAACTTGACCTCCACCAGCTTGGTCAGCGATTTCTGGATTTCCTGCTCGACCGGCGAGAGGCGGCTTCGTTCGGAGAGGAACTTGCGGCGGCGATTCGAGAGGTCGCTCCAGCGCTTGGCGTCGAAGACGAGAGGATTTTCGTCACCGACATTGGCCACCGCGGAGTTCTCGATATCGATCATCGACCGCATGAAGGCCGACTCCTTCCGCTCGCGGGCCGACATCGAATCGGCCAGGTTGCGGGCCAGTTTTGCTTTCTCGAGCAACAATGCGACCACCGGCTCGTTCGGTCCCGCCAAGTCGCGGGCCTGGCGGGCGATGATCTCCGCCTCGGGATAGCGCTGCTCGTCCATCAGCTTATTGAACTGCTCGACCATCTCGGCCAGCTTGTTCTGCGATTGGATCAGCACTTCCTGCTCGCGGGTCCGTTCGGCCCGAATGGCGGCGTTTCGCTCGTCGTTCTGAATCGTCGATTTGTTCTGCTCGATGTAGATTTCGAGCTGGCGAATCTTCGGATCCACACGCGACAACAGCTGCTTCTTGCCGACCGGATCGATCTCGGCCCCGGCCACCCGCTCGCGCAGCT